>NZ_FPJI01000005.1:75044-396016 GCF_900119355.1 Pseudomonas sp. NFPP02 | reverse complement strand
TCCCTGTCGAATTCCGGCCAGCGTGGTTTAACGGGGCGCCTAAGATCAAAAGCAGATCAAGAGCGGCTCGCTTCGCATCGTGGTTACCGTTGAGCTAACAGAGTTATGTAGATACCTATGGCTATCGCAGGCAAGCCAGCTCCCACATTATTTCTGTGTACGCGTCAGGTCTCGCATGCGTTGCAGTACGGCATTCAAGCCATTGCTGCGCGACGGCGATAGTTGGCGCGACAGGCCCAGTTGATTGAACCAGCCAGGCAGGTCGACCGCTTGCAATTGATCAGCCGACAACCCATTGACCCGTGCCAGCAGCAACGCCACCAACCCGCGAATCATCCGTGCCTCGCTGCTCGCAGCAAACTGCCAATGGCCATCCTGCAAGCGCCCCACCAGCCACACCAGGCTTTCGCAACCTTGCACCAGGTTAGCATCGACCTTTTCGTCATCAGCCAGGGCGGGCAAGCGTTCACCCCATTGCATCAGCATCCGTGCGCGCTGCTCCCAGCTGCCCACGGCCTGGAAGGCTTCCAGCGCGGCTTGTGCCTCCAGCGGCAAGCTCATCGCAGCATGTCCAGCGCCTGGTCCAGCGCTTCAAAAAAGCGTTCCAGGTCGTCGGAATCGTTGTAGAGCGCCAGGGACACTCGGATTGCGCCTGACAGATGCATTGCCTTCAATAATGGCATCGCGCAGTGATGACCGGCACGCACAGCAATGCCTTGCTCGGTCAGCAGGTGGGCGAGGTCGGCGTTGTGCACGCCCTCCACCACAAAACTCACCAGCGCCACCTGTGGCGATCCCAACACGCGTACACCATTGCGTGCCTTAAGCCCACGCAGCAGGTAGTCATGCAGGGCGGCTTCGTGGGCGATCACCGCCGAGGCATCCAGCGAGCTCAGGTAATCCAGGCTCGCGCCCAGGCCGATCACGCTGGCAATCGGTGGGGTGCCGGCTTCAAAGCCCAGCGGCGCGGGGCGAAAGCTGGCGCTGTGGTAGTCGGCCTGTTGCACCATCTCGCCGCCGAACTGCCAGTGGCGCAGGTGGTGCAGGGCCTCATTACGGCCATACAGCACGCCGACGCCGTCCGGGCCGTAGAGTTTGTGGCTGGAGAACACGTAGAAGTCGCAGCCCAGGGTCTGTACGTCGTGGCGGCCATGGACGATGCCTTGGGCGCCGTCCACCACCGTGAGGGCGCCATGTGCCTGGGCCAGCGCCAGCAAGGCTTGCAGCGGCTGCCAGGCACCGAGCACGTTGGACAACTGGCTCACCGCCAGCAGGCGCGTGCGCGGGCCAATCAGGCGGGCTGCGGCGTCCAGGTCGATTACGCCTTCATCGTCCAGGGGTAATACCACCAGCGTGAGCGCGCGGCGTTTGGCCAATTGCTGCCAGGGCAACAGGTTGGCGTGGTGTTCCAGGGCGCTGATGGCAATCTCATCGCCCGCATTGAATAAGTGTTCCAGGCCATAGGCCAGGAGGTTCAGCGCAGACGTTGCGCCGTGGGTAAACACAACCTGCCCGCTGTCACCTGCGTTCAACCACTGCGCGACCTTGCTGCGGCTGTCTTCAAAGGCCTGGGTAGCATGGGCCCCGGGCAAATGCTGGGCACGGTGCACATTCGCTGCGCCATTGGCGTAGTAATGACTGATGGCATCCAGCAGGGCTTGGGGTTTTTGCGTGGTGGCGGCGCTGTCCAGATAGGTCTGGTCTTGCCGTTGCAGGGTGGCGATGGCCGGGAAATCGGCGCGCCAGGGGGAGGGCACAAGCATGGTGATCAAGACTCGTATAAGCGAGCCGCCCCCGAAGGTGCGGCCGCTAGTGGCATCGAGTGGCTGCTTAGTTGTGAGCGTGCAGCGCTTCGTTCAGTTCGATGGCCGATTTGTGGGTTTTGCACTCCACGGCACCGGTCTCGGAGTTACGACGGAACAGCAGGTCTGGCTGGCCAGCCAACTCACGCGCCTTGACCACCTTGACCAGTTGGTTCTGCTCATCCAGCAGGGCAACCTTGGTGCCGGCGGTGATGTAGAGGCCCGACTCCACTGTGTTGCGGTCGCCCAATGGGATACCGGTACCGGCGTTGGCGCCGATCAGGCAGCCTTCGCCCACCTTGATTACGATATTGCCGCCGCCCGACAGGGTGCCCATGGTGGAGCAACCGCCGCCCAGGTCCGAGCCCTTGCCGACGAATACGCCCGCCGATACGCGGCCTTCGATCATGCCCGGGCCTTCGGTGCCCGCGTTGAAGTTGACGAAGCCTTCGTGCATCACGGTGGTGCCTTCGCCTACGTACGCGCCCAGGCGGATACGTGCAGCGTCAGCGATACGCACGCCAGCCGGTACGACGTAGTCGGTCATTTTCGGGAACTTGTCTACCGAGAACACTTCCAGCAGGTCGCCACGCAGGCGCGCTTCCAGTTGGCGCTCGGCCAGTTCATTGATGTCGATAGCGCCCTGGCTGGTCCAGGCCACGTTCGGCAACTGCGGGAACACGCCGGCCAGGCTCAGGCCGTGGGGCTTGACCAGGCGATGGGACAGCAGGTGCAGCTTGAGGTAGGCCTCAGGCGTGGAGGTCAGCGCTGCGTCTTCGGCCAGCAAGGTCGCGACCAGCGGCGTGTGGCTTTCAGCCAGGCGGCTGAGCAGGGCGGCCTGGGCAGCATCGACGCCTTTGAGCGCGTCGGCCAGTTGCAGGGCCTGGCTCACGGTGAAGGTGATCGCCTGGTTGCCTTCGGTGTAACCGAGGATCGGTGCGATGGCGGCAACGATTTCAGCCGATGGATTGAGCAAGGGTTGTGCGTAAAACACTTCCAGCCAAGCACCTTGGCGGTTCTGAGTGCCGACGCCGAAGCCCAGGCTGAACAGGGAATTGGACATGCTGTTACCTCTACAAAAATGGAAGGCTGGCCTACTTGAGGGCCGCCGAATAACTATCTGGCTTGAAGCCAATCAGGGTTCTGTCACCGAGATCGAGCACCGGGCGCTTGATCATCGAGGGTTGTGCGAGCATCAATTCAATGGCTTTCGACTGATCGAGATCGGCTTTGCGTTCGTCTTCGAGTTTGCGAAAGGTGGTGCCCGCACGGTTCAAAACCACCTGCCAACCGTGCTCATTGCACCATTGGGTCAAGTGTTCACGGTCGATACCGGCCGTTTTGTAGTCATGGAACTCATAGCTCACCCCGTGCTCATCGAGCCAGGTGCGCGCCTTTTTCATGGTGTCGCAGGCTTTGATGCCGAAAAGGTGCAAGGTTTTGCTTGAAGCACTCAAGGAATTGCCCCCCTTTGGACGTATGAAAATGAAAGATCGCCGATTATGCCACGACCAGCGGGTTTCGGCGCCGCTCGTCAACAGCGTGCGACTTTTGCGCAAAGTGCCAGTGCGCAGCATAGGCGAGTAACATAGCCAGGTAACATAGCCGGGTAATATGGCACTTCAACGGCCAGTTGTTGCCTGATGTGTCGTTGCAAGCCGATTGTCCGGGAAACCCGCGTTATGCAAACCGCCTACACCGTTCTTATCCTGCTGATGCTGGTCAGCTTTTCGCGCCTGATCGGGCGCATCATTCCACTGCCCTTGCCCCTGGTGCAGATCGCCGCCGGCGCCTTGCTGGCCTGGCCCACGTTGGGGCTGCATGTGGCGCTGGACCCGGAGCTGTTCCTGTTTCTGTTCCTGCCGCCACTGTTGTTTTCCGATGGTTGGCGCATGCCCAAGCGCGAGTTGTGGCGCCTGCGTGGTCCGATCCTGACGTTGGCGGTGGGGCTGGTGCTGTTCACCGTGGTGGGCGCTGGTTACTTTATTCATTGGTTGCAGCCCTCGATCCCCTTGCCGGTGGCCTTTGCCCTGGCAGCGGTTTTATCCCCGACGGACGCCGTGGCGGTATCGGCCATTTCCCAGAACCGTTTGCCCAAGCCGCTGATGCACATGCTCCAGGGCGAGGCCTTGATGAATGACGCGTCGGGCCTGGTGACTTTCAAGTTCGCCCTGGCCGCGGCGTTGACCGGAGTCTTTTCCCTGGCGGATGCCAGCCTGACGTTTGTGTTGGTGGCGGTGGGCGGGCTGGCGATCGGCGTGGCGTTGAGCTGGTTGGTCGGCCGCCTGCGCGCCTGGATGATCGCGCGCGGGTGGGATGACCCGGCGACCCATGTGGTGTTCATGTTGTTGCTGCCCTTTGCTGCGTACGTACTGGCTGAACGCCTGGGCGCGTCCGGCATCCTCTCGGCGGTGGCAGCGGGCATGATGCAAAGCTGGCTCGACCTGCTGCCGCGCCAGACCAGCACGCGCTTGCTCAACCGCAGCGTGTGGTCGTTGGTGGAGTTTGCCTTTAACGGCCTGATCTTCCTGCTGCTCGGTCTGCAACTGCCTGACATCATCAAGGCCGTGGTCAGCCATGAAACCACGCTGTGGCCCACCTTGATGTATCGCTGCCTGGATGTGGTGGCGATCTTCCTGGTGCTGGTGGTATTGCGCTTCATCTGGGTGCAAAGCATCTGGCGGCTGTCGGGGTTGCTGCGCAGGCTACGTGGCAAAAACGCGCTGACCCTGGTGCCGACGGCCCGTTCCTGCTGGTTGTTGACCGTCGGCGGTGTACGCGGTGCGGTGACCCTGGCGGGCGTCATGTCGGTGCCCTTGCTGTTGGCGCCTGGCCAGGATTTCCCTGAGCGTGACCTGCTGATCTTTATCGCTGCCGGTGTGATCCTGTTATCACTGGTCGCTGCCTGTATCGCGCTGCCGCTGCTGTTACGCGGCGTCGAGAATAGCCCGGATGAAAAACGCCACAAAGAAGTGCGCGAAGCCTGGAAAAAGACCGCCGTGGCCGCGATTCATGCACTGGAGGCCGACGAGCCAGCCGAGGCCGACACGCCGGACGCCGCCCAGGCGGCATTGGCTACCGAACTGAAGGCACGGCTGATGTCGGAATATCGCCATCAATTGGAAGTCTTCAACGATTCGGCTGAAGCTCAGGCGCTGGCGCAGCAAATGGACCTGCTTGAGCGCAAGCTGCGGCTCAAGGCTCTGCGCGCGCAACGGTTGGAATTGTACAGCTTGAGCCGTCACCACCAGATTGGTGATGACGTATTGAGGGAGGTGCTGGCGGAATTGGATATGAGCGAGGCGAATTTGGGTCACATGAAGTGACCCGTAAGCCCTTAACGGCGACGCTGGATAAAGTCGCGAATCCGCTCAGCCGCTTCCACGCATTCGGCCAACGGCGCAACCAATGCCAGGCGCACACGCCCCGCACCTGGGTTAAAGCCGTCCACTTCCCGCGACAGGTAAGAGCCCGGCACCACCGTCACATGTTCTTCCACGAACAAATCGCGGCAGAAGGCGGCGTCATCGCCTTGTACATTCGGCCACAGGTAAAAGCCGCCGTCCGGGCTTTGCACGTCCAGCACCGGCTTGAGGATCGCCAGCACTGCGTCGAACTTCTCGCGGTACAGGTCACGGTTGGCCAGTACATGGGCCTCGTCCTGCCAGGCGGCGATGCTGGCCAACTGGGTTTGCACCGGCATCGCGCAGCCATGGTAGGTGCGGTACAGCAAAAAGGCCTTGAGGATCTCGGCGTCGCCGGCCACGAAGCCTGAACGCAGGCCTGGCAGGTTGGAGCGCTTGGATAGGCTGTGGAATACCACACAACGCTTGAAGTCCTGACGGCCCAGTTCGACGCAGGCGCTGAGCAGGCCCGGGGGTGGGGTTTGTTCGTCGAAGTACAGTTCGCTGTAGCATTCGTCGGCGGCGATGACGAAATCGTATTTATCGGCCAGGGCGATGAGTTTTTTCAGCGTGGCGACTGGAATCAGCGCACCGGTCGGGTTACCGGGGGAGCACAGGAACAGGATCTGGCAACGTTTCCAGATATCCGCAGAGACAGCATCGAAGTCTGGATTGAAGCCGTTGCTATCCAGGCACGGCAGGTAATGCGGCTTGGCCCCGGCCAGGAACGCGGCGCCTTCGTAGATCTGGTAGAACGGGTTGGGGCTCACCACCAGTGCATCGTCGCCACGGTTGACCACGGTCTGGGTGAAGGCAAACAGCGCCTCGCGCGTACCGTTGACCGGCAGGATGTTGCGCGCCGGGTCCAGCCAGCCCTTGGGCACGTTGAAGCGGCGTTCGCACCAGGCGCCGATGGCTTCACGCAGTGCCGGGATACCCAACGTGGTGGGGTACACCGCCATTTGATCGAGGTTATTGCTCAAGGCCTCGGCAACGAAGGCCGGTGACGTGTGCTTGGGCTCGCCGATGGACAGTGCGATCGGGCGTTTGTCCGGGTTCGGCGTCACGCTGCCGAGCAGGGCGCGCAGCTTCTCGAAGGGGTAGGGCTGCAACTGGTTAAGGGCGTTGTTCATATAAGCCTCTATCACGGTGAGCGCGGATCTGTGGGAGCTGGCCTGCCTGCGATCTGCGGTCGATCGGACGGGCCGAGGTGTCTGCATCGCAGGCAAGCCGGCTCCCACATGACTCGTGTTCACAAAGTTAAGAATTCAAATAGTCAGTCTGGTCAGCTCGACACCGGGTTCCTGGGTCACGCTCAACTGCTCCACGATTGCCGCCTGTAAACGCAGGCACAGCTCCGGGTCGGACAGTGGCTGGTTGTCGGCATCGGTGATAAAGAACACGTCTTCCACCCGCTCGCCCAGGGTCGCAATCTTGGCATTTTGCAATGACAGGTCGAACTCCAGGAAAATCCCGCCGATACGCGCCAGCAGGCCTGGGCGATCCGGTGCGCTGAGCTCCAGCACCGTCACCGGGCGCTGTGCGTCGTTGGAAATGGTCACCTGAGGCGCAAAGGCAAAATGCTTGAGCTGGCGCGGCACCCGGCGCTGGATGATGGTGGGGTAGTCGTCGGGGTTGCGCAGGGCTTCGGTGAGGCCCTCGCGGATCTTTTTCACGCGCGCCGGGTTGTCGCCAATCGAGTCGCCGTCGGCGTCGAGCACGATGTAGGTGTCGAGGGTGAACTGGCTGCTGGAGGTGATGACCCGGGCGTCATGGATGTTCAGGTTGAGCTGGTCCATGGCCGCCACGGTCACGGCGAAGAAGTCGTGCTGGTCGGGCGCGTAAATGAAGATCTGCGTGCCGCCTTCGAATTCGCGCTGGGTGGTTTCCTTGATCAAGACCAACGGGCCGCCATCGGCGGGTTGCTGCAGGATTGCGTCACTGTGCCAGGCCACGTCGCCGGCGGTGTGGCGCAGGAAGTAATCATCACCCAGTTGCGACCAGAGTTGCTCGACGTCGTCCGGGTCGTTACCGCCGCGCACCAGGATATCCAGGGCTGCGCTTTGGGTGCGGCGGATCTGCTCTTCGCGGTCCACCGGGTTCTCCAGGCCACGGCGCAGGGCGCGCTTGGTTTCGGTGTACAGCTGGCGCAACAGGCTGGCACGCCAGGAGTTCCACAGCGTGGGGTTAGTGGCGTTGATATCGGAGACGGTCAGCACATAGAGGTAGTCGAGACGGGTCTCATCGCCGACGATGCCGGCAAAGTCGTGAATCACCTGTGGGTCGGACAAGTCCTTGCGCTGGGCCGTGGTCGACATCACCAGGTGGTTCTGCACCAGCCAGACAATCAGGCGGCTGTCCCACAACGGCAACTGGTGGCGCTGGCAGAAGGCTTCGGCATCCACCGCGCCGATCTCCGAGTGGTCGCCATGCCGGCCCTTGCCGATGTCGTGGTACAAGCCGGCCAGGTAAATCAACTCGGGCTTGGGCAGCTTGGCCATCAGCTTACTGGCCAGCGGGAATTTCTCTGACACCTGCGTGTACTGCAACTTACGCAGGTGCTTGATCAGGTTCAGGGTGTGGGCATCGACGGTATAGATATGGAACAGGTCGTGCTGCATCTGCCCGACGATAAAGCCGAACTCCGGCAGGTAGCGCCCCAGAATGCCGTAGCGGTTCATGCGCCGCAGGTTGCGATGGATGCCGATGCGGCACTTGAACAGCTCGATAAACAGGCTGGTATTGCGAATGTCGTTGCGAAAATCGTCGTCGATCAGGTGACGGTTTTCCCGCAGCAAGCGGATGGTATCGGCGCGCACGCCTTTGATCTCCGGCTGCTGGGCCATCAACACGAAGATTTCCAGCATGGCGAACGGGGTGCGGCGGAACACGTTGTCGTTGCGTGCTTCGATATAGCCGTCGTGCAACTGGAAACGCGCATTGATCGGCTGCGGTGGCGCTTCGTCTTCGGGGGCCAGGATCACTTCTTCGAAGTGCTGGATGATCAAGTCGCTGAGCTGGGCAATGCTCATGACTACCCGGTAATACTGCTGCATGAAGCTCTCGATGCTGGTCTTCGCATCTTCGCCTTCAAAGCCCAGAAGGGTAGCGATAGAGCGCTGGTGATCGAAGAGCAGGCGGTCTTCGGAACGACCGGCCAGCATGTGCAGGGCGTAGCGCACCTTCCACAGGAATTCCTGGGACGAGGCCAGCAGGGAATTTTCGCTCTCCACCAGAAAGCCTTCGCCGGCCAGGGCGCGCAGGTTCAGCGTGCCGTATTGACGGCGCGCCACCCACAAGATTGTCTGGATATCCCGCAGCCCACCGGGTGAGCCTTTGACGTTGGGTTCCAGGTTGTATTCGGTGTCGTTGTACTTGTGGTGCCGGGCTTTTTGCTCGGCGCGCTTGGCCAGGAAAAAGTCTTTGCTTGGCCACATGTGTGCGGTACTGGTGACTTCGAGCATGCGCTGGCGCAGGCGCTCGGGGCCGCAGATGGTGCGGCTTTCCATCAGGTTGGTGACCACCGTCAGATCGGCACGGGCCTCTTCGGCGCATTCGTCCACCGAGCGTACGCTCTGGCCGACTTCCAGGCCGATGTCCCACAGCAACGTCAGAAAGCGCTCGATGGAATCGCGAAAGATCTCGTGATCGGCCTGGTCCAGCAGGATCAGCAGGTCGATGTCGGAGTAGGGGTGCAGTTCGCCGCGACCGTAGCCGCCGACCGCCACCAGGGCGATATCGGCGTCGAAACTCCAATTGAACTGCTCCCAGGCCTTTTGCAGGATGTTATCGACGAACCAGGCGCGGTCTTCGATCAGGCGGCGAATATCCCGGCCGCTGCGAAAGCGCGCATCGAGCACCTCGCGGGCTTGGCGGATGGCCTTCTTGAAGGCGGCGATGGGGCTTGCCTTCAGTGCCAGCTCGGCCTGGAATTGGCCACGGTCGAAGAGTTCGGGATCCACCTGGGGCATCGTTCGGCTTTCCTTTCTATCTATCAGTCAGTCACAACACGTTGCGGGAAAACCTGGGCGACCTTCAGGCAGAAACGCGTGGGATGGTGTCGTCAGCGCGCAGGGTGAAGATCTCGTAGCCGGTGTCGGTGACCAGCAGGGTGTGCTCCCACTGGGCCGAGAGCTTGCGGTCCTTGGTGATGGCGGTCCAGCCGTCGCCCAGCACCTTGGTGTCGGCCTTGCCCTGGTTGATCATCGGTTCGATGGTGAACGTCATGCCGGCCTTGAGTTCCATGCCGGTGCCGGCGCGGCCGTAGTGTAGAATCTGCGGCTCTTCGTGGAACACCTTGCCGATACCGTGGCCGCAGAACTCGCGCACCACCGAGAAGCCGTTCTTTTCCGCGTGCTTCTGGATCACTTCACCGATGTCACCCAGGCGGCAGCCGGGCTTGACGATCTCGATGGCCTTGTACATGCATTCCTGGGTGACCTGGGACAGACGCTCGGCCCATACCGGCACATTACCGACGTGGAACATGCGGCTGGTGTCGCCGTGGTAACCATCCTTGATCACCGTGACGTCGATGTTCAGGGTGTCGCCGTCTTTCAGTGGCTTGTCACCGGGAATGCCGTGGCAGACCACGTGGTTGATCGAGGTGCAGATCGACTTGGGGAAGCCTTTGTAATTCAGCGGGGCAGGGATGGCTTTTTGCACGTCGACTATATAGTCGTGGCAAATGCGGTCCAGCGCTTCGGTGGTGACGCCGGGCTTGACGTGTTCGGCGATCATTTCCAGCACGTCGGCAGCCAGTTTGCCGGCAACGCGCATGCCTGCGATGTCTTCGGCGGTTTTCAAGGTAACGGTCATACAGGCTCTCTCTAGCGCGACGCGCTGAAATCAATACGGTTCACGGGGAGCGCGACAAAGGGGTATAGCATTCGCGCAAGTCCCAAAAAACGCGATTCTAACAGACGATGCTGGCAAATCATGCGCGTCTGGTGATCGCTTCTCTCTATGAGGTAGAGGCATGTTGGCTGTATTCAAGGGCTTACGCAAAGACGACGACCGGCAAGTGTGATTGCGGGTTTCGTTTTTGCCGATGCTGTGGTATAAAATGCGCCGCTTTCCGGGGATACCCCGCAAAGCTTAAATCCACACACGTGTCGACACGATGACCTGGGTGCCGGAGGCCTTGATGCCGCTGGTTGGTCATTGGGATACGTGGAGGCCAAACCCGACTTATTAAGGAACTATCATGTCCCAAGTCAACATGCGCGATATGCTGAAGGCCGGTGTGCACTTCGGTCACCAGACCCGTTACTGGAACCCGAAAATGGGTAAGTACATTTTCGGCGCGCGTAACAAGATTCACATTATCAACCTTGAAAAAACCCTGCCAATGTTCAACGAAGCGCTGACTTTCGTAGAGCGTCTGGCTCAGGGCAAAAACAAGATCCTGTTCGTCGGCACCAAGCGTTCCGCTGGCAAGATCGTTGCTGAAGAAGCAGCACGTTGCGGTTCGCCGTACGTCGATCACCGCTGGTTGGGCGGCATGCTGACCAACTTCAAAACCATCCGTGCTTCCATCAAGCGTCTGCGTGACCTTGAAGTGCAAGCCGAAGACGGTACTTTCGCCAAGCTGACCAAGAAAGAAGCGCTGATGCGCTCCCGTGACCTGGAAAAGCTCGATCGTTCCCTGGGTGGTATCAAGGACATGGGCGGTCTGCCTGACGCACTGTTCGTTATCGACGTTGATCACGAGCGCATCGCGATCACCGAAGCCAACAAGCTGGGTATCCCGGTTATCGGCGTAGTCGATACCAACAGCAGCCCGGAAGGCGTTGACTACATCATCCCAGGCAACGATGACGCAATCCGCGCTATCCAGCTGTACATGGGTTCGATGGCTGACGCTGTAATCCGTGGTCGCAACCACGTTGCTGGTGGTACCGAGCAGTTCGTTGAAGAAGCTCCGGTAGCTGCCGCTGAGTAATTGACGCCCTGGCGTTGACTCAGTAAGCAAAAAGGGGGCTTGGCCCCCTTTTTGCCACCTCGAAAACCATTTGTCGGCAGCGCAGCTACATTATTTGTAACGTGCAGCGGCCTACAACGGAGATTCGGGAAGAATTGATCGCCCGTTTGATCGGGTGGAATGGTTGAAAACCTATCCAAGAGGATTTTGAAATGGCAGAGATTACTGCAGCGTTGGTTAAAGAACTGCGTGAGCGTACCGGCGAAGGCATGATGGATTGCAAAAAGGCCTTGACCAAGGCCGGCGGCGACATCGAAAAAGCCATTGATGACATGCGTGCTTCCGGCGCCATCAAGGCTGCCAAGAAAGCAGGCAACGTGGCTGCTGAAGGCGCTATCGCTCTGAAAGAAGACGGCAAATCCGCCGTTCTGCTGGAAGTGAACTCCCAGACCGACTTCCTGGCTCTGCAGGATGACTTCAAGGCATTCGTTGCAGCCAGCGTCGAAAAAGCTTTCGCTGACAAGCTGACCACTGTTGAGCCTCTGATCGAAGCTCAAGAAGCAGCTCGCCTGGTACTGGTCGGCAAGGTTGGCGAGAACGTCAACATCCGTCGCCTGGTTCGCGTTGAAGGTGATGTAGTTGGTGGCTACCTGCACGGCAACAAAATCGGTGTTGCAGTTGTTCTGAAAGGCGGCGACGTTGAGCTGGCCAAAGACATCGCGATGCACGTTGCTGCAAGCAACCCTGAGTTCCTGCTGCCTTCGGAAGTTTCGGCAGAAGCGATCGAGCGTGAAAAAGCTGTGTTCCTGCAGTTGAACGAAGAAAAAATCAAAGGCAAGCCAGAAAACATTGTTGAGAACATGGTCAAAGGCCGTATCAGCAAGTTCCTGGCCGAAGCAAGCCTGGTTGAGCAGGCGTTCGTCAAGAACCCTGAAATCAAGGTTGGCGAACTGGCCAAGAAAGCCGGTGCTGAAATCGTTTCCTTCACTTACTTCAAAGTAGGCGAAGGCATCGAGAAGCCGGTCGACAACTTCGCTGAAGAAGTTGCTGCCCAGCTGGCTGCCGCCAAGCAATAAGACAGTTCCAAACTGTCGCCGAAAGAGGCTGCCCGCTCACGCGCGCAGCCTCTTTTCAAATGGGAAGGCCAATTTTATTTGGTTTCCTCTCGGAACTGGCTTACAAAGCCGTGTTCCGATGGCGCTGTGACAGCGTCCAGCTAGAGTGAACGCAAGCCGTAAACGGCTCGCCAAGAATTTTTAAAAAATACGCCGCAGGAGAGATTCGCAATGGCTCAGCAGGGCAGTGGTTATCAGGCTCGCTATAAACGCATTCTACTCAAGCTCAGCGGCGAGGCCCTGATGGGCTCGGAAGAGTTCGGGATCGACCCCAAGGTGCTTGACCGCATGGCGCTGGAAGTCGGCCAGTTGGTCGGTATCGGCGTGCAGGTCGGCCTGGTGATTGGTGGTGGCAACCTGTTCCGCGGTGCGGCACTGAGTGCGGCCGGTATGGACCGGGTTACCGGCGACCACATGGGCATGCTGGCCACTGTGATGAACGCCCTCGCCATGCGCGACGCCCTGGAGCGCGCCAACATCTCGGCCATCGTGATGTCGGCAATTTCCATGGTTGGCGTGACCGATCACTATGATCGCCGCAAAGCCATGCGCCACCTGAACTCCAAGGAAGTGGTGATCTTTGCTGCTGGCACAGGTAACCCGTTCTTCACTACCGACTCGGCCGCATGCCTGCGTGCTATCGAAATCGATGCTGACGTGGTGTTGAAGGCGACCAAGGTGGATGGCGTATACACTGCAGACCCATTCAAAGACCCGCATGCCGAGAAGTTCGATCATCTGACCTACGATGAAGTACTGGATCGCAAGCTGGGTGTCATGGACCTGACCGCTATCTGCCTGTGCCGCGACCACAAGATGCCGCTGCGCGTATTTAACATGAACAAGCCCGGCGCCCTGCTGAATATCGTACACGGCGGCGCAGAAGGGACTCTGATCGAGGAAGGCCAACAATGATCAACGAAATCAAGAAAGACGCCCAGGCGCGTATGCAGAAATCCCTGGAATCCTTGAGCCACGCCTTTGGCCAGATCCGTACTGGCAAGGCGCACCCAAGCATCCTGGGCAGCGTGATGGTGCCTTACTACGGTTCCGACACCCCGCTGAGCGGCGTGGCCAACGTGACCGTGAAGGATTCGCGTACCCTGCAAGTTGTTGCCTTCGAGCGCAACATGCTCGCCGCCGTCGACAAGGCTATCCAGAGTGCCGGCCTGAACCTCAACCCGACCAACCTGGGCGAGTTGCTGCTGATCTCCATGCCAGCCCTGACCGAAGAAACCCGCAAGGGCTTCACCAAGCAGGCGCGCAGTGCTGCTGAAGATGCGCGCGTTGCCGTGCGTAACATCCGCCGCGATGCACTGGGCGACCTGAAGAAACTGGTCAAGGACAAGGAAATCAGCGAAGACGAAGAGCGCCGTGCCGTCGCTGATATCGACAAGCTGACCAAGGACGCCGAAGCCCAGATCACCAAGGCGACCGAAGAAAAAGAAAAGGACCTGATGGCCGTATAAGGGGTCAGGACGCCTTCATGGAAAAGACCAAGCAGACTGTGCCCTCCGTGGTGCCGCGCCATGTCGCGATCATCATGGATGGGAATAATCGCTGGGCGAAAAAACGCTTTATGCCGGGTGTTGCCGGGCATAAAGCGGGTGTTGACGCGGTAAGGGCGGTGATTGAGGTGTGCGCCGAGGCAAAGGTTGAAGTATTGACCTTGTTCGCGTTCTCCAGTGAGAACTGGCAGCGACCCGCCGATGAAGTCAGTGCCTTGATGGACCTGTTCTTCAAGGCTCTGCGTCGTGAGGCCAAGCGCCTCAACGACAACAACATCAGTCTGCGTATCATCGGTGATCGCTCGCGGTTCCATCCGGAGCTGCAAGCTGCCATGCGCGAAGCCGAGGCCATCACTGCCGGTAGTAACCGTTTTGTGTTGCAGATCGCAGCCAACTACGGTGGTCAGTGGGATATTGCCCAGGCTGCGCAGCGGCTGGCCCGCGAAGTGCAGGCCGGCCATCTGCGCCCGGACGACATCACGCCCCAACTGTTGCAAACCTGCCTGGTGACCGGCGACCTGCCGTTGCCGGACTTGTGCATTCGCACCGGTGGCGAGCATCGCATCAGCAATTTCCTGCTGTGGCAGTTGGCCTACACCGAGCTGTACTTCTCCGACCTGTTCTGGCCGGACTTCAAACACGAAGCCATGCGTAATGCACTGGCTGATTTCGCTTCCCGTCAGCGTCGCTTCGGTAAAACGAGCGAGCAGATCGAAGCTGGAGCCCGGGTTTAAATGCTTAAACAACGAATCATCACGGCGCTGATCCTGCTGCCGATTGCCTTGTGCGGTTTTTTCCTGCTCGACGGTTCCGGCTTTGCGCTGTTCATCGGCCTGGTTGTGACCCTTGGTGCGTGGGAGTGGGCGCGCCTGGCAGGCTTTGTCAACCAGTTGCCGCGTATGGCCTATGCCGCCTTGGTCGCGCTGTTGTTGTTCTTCATGTACATCCTGCCGGACATCGCGCCCTGGGTGCTGGGGGCTGCAGTGTTGTGGTGGGCGTTGGCGACTTTCCTGGTGCTCACCTATCCGCGCACCAGTAGCCAGTGGTCCAGCGTGGCCTGCAAGCTGGTGATTGGCCTGGCGATCCTCTTGCCGGCCTGGCAAGGGCTGGTGGAGATAAAGCGTTACCCGCTGGGCAACGAATTGATCCTGGCTGTGATGGTGTTGGTATGGGGCGCCGACATTGGTGCCTACTTCTCGGGGAGAGCCTTTGGCAAACGCAAGCTGGCCCCGGCCGTAAGCCCCGGCAAGAGCTGGGAAGGCGTATACGGCGGTCTGGCCTTGACGCTGCTGATCACCCTGGTGGTCGGTGTGGTGCGTGACTGGTCGGTAAAGGAAGTGCTTCTGGCCTTGCTTGGGACGGCTATCGTCGTCTTCATCTCGGTGGTGGGCGATCTTACCGAGAGCATGTTCAAACGCCAGGCGGGCATCAAGGACAGCAGTAACCTGCTGCCAGGTCATGGCGGTGTGCTTGACCGTATCGACAGCCTCACCGCCGCGCTGCCTATTTTTGCCGTGCTGTTGTGGATGATCGCTTCGTGAGCGGCCTGCAGCAGGTTACGGTGCTGGGTGCGACCGGCTCGGTCGGGCTCAGTACCCTGGATGTCATCGCGCGTCACCCCGATCGCTATCAGGTTTTCGCCCTGACCGGCTTCACGCGTTTGCGCGAGTTGCTGGCCTTGTGCGTGCGTCACTTGCCGCGCTTTGCCGTGGTGCCTGAGGCGGCTGCGGCTCGTAATCTGCAGGATGATCTGCGGGCTGCCGGGCTGGCCACTCAGGTATTGGTTGGCGAGGCAGGCTTATGCCAGGTCTCGGCCGACGCGGACGTGGATACGGTGGTGGCGGCGATTGTCGGTGCGGCAGGTTTGCGCCCGACCTTGGCGGCAGTCGATGCTGGCAAGAAAATCCTGCTGGCCAACAAAGAAGCTTTGGTCATGTCCGGCGCACTCTTTATGCAAGCGGTGCGTAAGAGCGGAGCGGTGCTGCTGCCTCTGGACAGCGAGCACAACGCCATCTTCCAGTGCATGCCCGGTGATTTTGCCCGCGGCTTGAGCCAGGTCGGCGTGCGCCGAATTCTGCTGACGGCATCGGGTGGCCCATTCCGCCAGACTCCGTCGGCCGAGCTGGACCATGTGTCTCCCGATCAGGCATGCGCTCACCCGAACTGGTCCATGGGGCGCAAAATCTCCGTGGATTCGGCGAGCATGATGAACAAGGGCCTGGAGTTGATCGAGGCATGCTGGCTGTTCGATGCGCGGCCTGATCAGGTTGAGGTGGTCATTCACCCACAAAGTGTGATCCATTCCCTGGTCGATTACGTGGATGGTTCGGTGTTGGCGCAATTGGGTAACCCGGACATGCGCACACCGATCGCCAACGCCTTGGCGTGGCCTGAGCGGATTGATTCCGGCGTAGCACCGTTGGACTTGTTTGCAATCGCGCGCCTGGACTTCGAAGCCCCGGACGAGCAGCGTTTCCCTTGTTTGCGCCTGGCGCGGCAAGCGGCCGAGGCGGGTAACAGTGCCCCGGCGATGCTTAACGCGGCCAACGAAGTTGCCGTGGCGGCGTTTCTTGAGCGGCGCATCCGCTTTCCGCAGATCGCGAGTATCATCGAGGACGTCCTGGCGCTTGAGCCGGTAGTGGCAGTGAATGACCTGGAGGCGGTGTTCGAGGCCGACACCAAGGCCCGAGCCCTGGCCGGGCAATGGTTGGATCGCAATGCGGGTTAGGCCGCGGGCAGGTTTGAGTCTTCAGGCATTGGATTGAAGTGCGGAGAAATTAGATGAGTGCGCTCTACATGATTGTCGGCACCCTGGTTGCTCTGGGTGTGTTGGTGACCTTCCACGAATTCGGCCACTTCTGGGTGGCGCGTCGTTGCGGCGTCAAGGTATTGCGCTTTTCCGTCGGTTTCGGCATGCCGTTGTTGCGCTGGCATGATCGCCGAGGCACTGAGTTTGTCATTGCTGCTATCCCGTTGGGCGGCTACGTCAAGATGCTCGATGAGCGCGAAGGCGAAGTGCCTGCAGACCAGCTGGACCAATCCTTCAATCGCAAGACCGTTCGTCAGCGTATTGCGATTGTGGCGGCGGGACCGATCGCCAACTTCCTGTTGGCGATGGTGTTTTTCTGGGTCTTGGCCATGCTGGGCAGCCAGCAGGTGCGCCCGGTCATTGGCGCGGTCGAAGCCGACAGCATCGCGGCCAAGGCGGGCCTGACGGCAGGGCAGGAAATTGTATCGATTGATGGCGAACCCACCACAGGGTGGGGCGCGGTCAATTTGCAGTTGGTGCGTCGCCTGGGTGAAAGCGGCACCGTCAATGTGGTAGTGCGTGACCAGGGCTCCAGCGCCGAAACCCCGCGGGCATTGGCGCTGGACCATTGGCTCAAGGGCGCCGATGAGCCCGATCCGATCAAATCCCTGGGGATCCGCCCTTGGCGTCCGGCCTTGCCGCCGGTGCTGGCCGAGCTTGATCCAAAGGGGCCGGCCCAGGCTGCTGGCCTGAAAACCGGTGATCGCCTGTTGGCCCTTGATGGCCAGGCGCTGGATGACTGGCAGCAGGTGGTCGACCTGGTGCGTGTGCGCCCTGATACCAAAATTGTGCTGAAAGTTGAGCGCGACGGTGCTCAAATCGACGTCCCCGTGACCCTGTCGGTGCGAGGCGAAGCCAAGGCGGCCGGGGGCTACCTGGGGGCAGGGGTCAAAGGTGTCGAATGGCCGCCATCGATGGTGCGAGAGGTCAGTTACGGGCCTTTGGCAGCGATTGCAGAGGGCGCGAAACGCACCTGGACCATGAGCGTGCTGACCCTCGAATCCCTCAAGAAAATGTTGTTCGGTGAGCTCTCGGTAAAAAACTTGAGTGGACCGATAACCATTGCTAAAGTGGCGGGCGCTTCTGCCCAGTCGGGTGTCGCGGATTTCCTGAATTTCCTGGCTTATCTGAGTATTAGCCTTGGGGTTCTGAATTTGCTGCCCATTCCAGTATTGGATGGGGGGCATCTGCTGTTTTATCTGGTCGAGTGGGTGCGTGGTCGCCCCTTGTCGGATCGGGTGCAGGGTTGGGGGATACAGATTGGTATCAGTTTGGTGGTCGGGGTGATGTTGTTAGCCCTGGTCAACGATCTGGGACGTCTGTAACGCTTCGCTGAATTGCGAATCTGCCGCATTTTGCGGCAGTTTGTTTATTGCCAGTTGGAATAAGAAAGGACTTCATGAAACGTCTGCTGCTAACTGCGGTTCTCACCGTATTGATGATCGCCGAAGTTCACGCCGAGTCCTTCACCATCTCCGATATTCGCGTCAATGGCCTCCAGCGGGTCTCCGCGGGTAGCGTCTTTGGTGCCTTGCCGTTGAACGTCGGGGAACAGGCGGATGATCGTCGCCTGGTGGAATCCACTCGTGCGCTGTTCAAAACCGGGTTCTTTCAAGATATCCAACTGGGTCGCGAAGGCAACGTCCTGGTCATCACGGTCGTCGAGCGACCTTCCGTCGCCAGTATCGCGATCGAAGGTAACAAGGCCATCTCCACTGAAGACCTGATGAAGGGCCTGAAGCAATCGGGCCTGGCCGAGGGCGAGATCTTCCAGCGCGCAACCCTTGAGGGTGTGCGTAACGAGTTGCAACGTCAGTACGTTGCCCAGGGCCGCTACTCCGCGACCGTGGAAACCGAAGTGATCCCCCAGCCTCGTAACCGTGTGGGCCTGAAGGTCAACATCAACGAAGGCACCGTGGCCGCCATCCAGCACATCAACGTCGTGGGCAACACCAAGTTCCCTGATGAAGACCTGGTCGACCTGTTCGAACTCAAGACCACCAACTGGTTGTCGTTCTTCAAGAACGATGACAAGTACGCCCGTGAAAAACTCTCCGGTGACCTGGAACGCCTGCGCTCCTACTACCTGGACCGTGGCTACATCAACATGGACATCGCTTCGACCCAGGTGTCCATCACCCCGGACAAGAAGCACGTCTATATCACCGTCAACGTCAACGAAGGCGAGAAGTACAAGGTTCGTGACGTCAAGCTCAGCGGCGACCTGAAAGTGCCTGAAGACCAGGTCAAGTCCCTGCTGCTCGTGCAGAAGGACCAGGTGTTCTCGCGCAAGCTGATGACCACCACCTCAGAACTGATCACCCGCCGCCTGGGTAACGAAGGCTATACCTTCGCCAACGTCAACGGCGTGCCGACCCCGAATGATGAAGACCACACCGTGGACATCACCTTCGTCGTCGATCCGGGCAAGCGTGCCTACGTCAACCGTATCAACTTCCGCGGCAACACCAAGTCCGCGGACGAAGTGCTGCGTCGTGAAATGCGTCAGATGGAAGGTGGCTGGGCTTCGACCTACCTGATCGACCAGTCCAAGACCCGTCTCGAGCGCCTGGGCTTCTTCAAGGAAGTCAACGTCGAAACCCCGGCCGTACCGGGTGTGGATGACCAGGTTGACGTGAACTACGCCGTGGAAGAACAAGCCTCGGGTTCGATCACCGCCAGCGTCGGTTTCGCCCAGAGTGCCGGTTTGATCCTGGGTGGTTCCATCACGCAGAACAACTTCCTGGGTACCGGTAACCGTGTGTCCATCGGCCTGACCCGCAGCGAATACCAGAGCCGATACAACTTCGGCTATACCGACCCCTACTGGACTGCAGACGGTGTGAGCCTGGGCTACAACGCCTTCTACCGCACCACCGACTACAAAGACCTCGATGTTGACGTTGCAAGCTATGCGATCGACAGCCTGGGTGCCGGTGTAAACGTGGGTTACCCGATCAGCGAGACTTCGCGCCTGACCTTCGGCCTTACCGCCCAGCAGGATGAGATCAAGACCGGTATTTATACCGTGGACGAAATCTTCGACTTCACCCGTCGTGAAGGCGACAAGTTCCTGAACTTCAAGGCGTCTGCCGGCTGGTCCGAGTCGACCCTGAACAAAGGCGTACTGGCAACCCGCGGCCACTCCCAGAGCCTGACCGCGGAAGTCACTACGCCGGGCAGCGACCTGTCGTTCTTCAAGCTCGACTACCGCGGCCAGTTGTTCCAGCCGTTGAGCGATAACTACACCATGCGCCTGCACACAGAGTTGGGCTATGGCGACGGTTATGGTTCGACCAATGGCTTGCCGTTCTATGAAAACTACTATGCAGGTGGTTTCAACTCGGTACGTGGCTTCAAGGACAGCACTCTGGGTCCGCGTGGTACGCCGAGCCGCGGTTTTGACCGGACCGGTAACCAGGGCACTGTCGCTGACTCGGACAACGACCCGCTGCCATTCGGTGGTAACGTGCTGATCCAGGGTGGTGCGGAGATTCTGTTCCCGCTGCCGTTCGTCAAGGACCAGCGTTCCCTGCGTACTTCGGTCTTCTGGGACGTGGGTAACGTGTTCGACTCCAAGTGCGAACAGATCAAAAACCCAAGTGGCTTGAAGTCCAATACTCAATGCAACGACGTGAGCCTCAGCAACCTGGCGAGCTCCGTGGGCGTGGGTGTGACCTGGGTGACTGCGCTGGGCCCGTTGAGCTTTGCTCTGGCCATGCCGATCAAGAAACCGGATAACGCTGAAACCCAGATTTTCCAATTCTCCCTCGGCCAGACGTTCTAAGCGTCTGACCTAAGATAACGACAACGGATTCTGTAGGAGTACATCGTGCGTAAGTTGACTCAATTGGTCTTGCTGGCCACTGTGCTGGTCACCACCCCGGCCTTCGCCGAAATGAAAATCGCGGTCCTGAACTATCAGATGGCCCTGCTGGAGTCCGATGCGGCCAAGCGATACGCCGTGGATGCCGAGAAGAAATTCGGTCCGCAGCTGACCAAGCTCAAGACACTGGAAAGCAGCGCCAAGGGTATCCAGGACCGCCTGGTAGCCGGTGGCGACAAGATGCAGCAAGGCGAGCGCGAGCGTCTGGAGCTTGAATTCAAGCAAAAGGCCCGTGACTACCAGTTCCAATCCAAGGAGCTGAACGAAGCCAAGGCTGTGGCCGACCGCGAAATGCTCAAGCAGCTCAAGCCGAAATTGGACAGCGCTGTGGAAGAAGTCATCAAGAAGGGTGCCTTTGACCTGGTGTTCGAGCGTGGCGCCGTGATCGACGTCAAGCCTCAATACGACATCACCCGCCAGGTGATCGAGCGCATGAACCAGCTGAAGTAAACCATGACAGCGACTATCAAGCTCGGCGAGTTGGCCGAGTTCCTGGGGGCCACCTTGCGTGGCTCCAAGGAGAAAGAAATCACTGGGCTAGCCACCTTGCAGGAGGCTGGCCCAGCTCAGTTGAGCTTCCTCGCAAATCCTCAATACCGTAAATACCTGGTCGACTGCCAGGCCGCAGCAGTGTTGCTGAAGGCCGCCGACGCCGAAGGGTTTACCGGGGATGCGCTGGTGGTGGCCGATCCGTACCTGTCGTACGCCAAGGCGTCGCACCTGTTCGATCCCAAGCCGAAGGCGGCCGGCGGTATTCACCCGTCTGCCGTGATCGCCGATGATGCCCAGGTTGATCCTGCCGCCAGCATCGGTGCATTCGCCGTGATCGAAAGCGGGGCGCGTATTGGTGCTGGTGTCACCGTGGGTGCCCACTGCTTTATCGGTGCACGCTGTGAAATTGGTGCCGATGGTTGGCTGGCCCCCCGCGTGACCCTCTACCACGATGTGCGTATTGGTCAGCGTGTGGTCATTCAGTCCGGTGCTGTTATCGGCGGCGAAGGCTTTGGCTTTGCCAACTCCAAAGGTGTCTGGCACAAGATCGCCCAGGTCGGTGGCGTATTGATCGGCGATGATGTGGAGATCGGCGTGAACACCGCCGTGGATCGCGGGGCCTTGGCTGATACCGTGATCGGCAACGGTGTGAAGCTCGATAACCAGATCCAGATCGCCCACAACGTGCAGATTGGCGATCACACCGCCATGGCGGCCTGCGTGGGTATTTCCGGCAGCACCAAGATCGGCAAGCATTGCATGCTCGCCGGTGGCGTTGGGCTGGTGGGACATATCGATATTTGCGACAACGTCTTCATCACCGGCATGACTATGGTGACCCACTCGATCACAGAGCCAGGGGCCTACTCGTCCGGTACCGCGATGCAACCTGCGGCCGAATGGCGCAAGAGTGCCGCGCGTTTGAGGAAGATCGACGACATGGCACGACGTATCAAACAGCTTGAAAAGCGTGTCGGGGACGTGACCCCTGGCGGTAATGCTTCATCAGAAGGCTGATACCATTTCCATATCAAGTGTGCGCAGCCGCTAGACGGCCTCCTTGATTTGCTAGCGGGGCGTGCGCCTGGTGCGCCCGCCCCCAATCTTTATTACAGGCTTCCCCCCGAAATGATGGACATCAACGAGATTCGCGAATACCTGCCTCACCGTTACCCGTTCCTGCTGGTGGACCGCGTAGTGGACCTCAATGTCGAGGAAAAGCGCATTCGTGCCTACAAGAATGTCAGCATCAACGAACCATTCTTCAATGGTCACTTTCCTGCGCATCCAATCATGCCAGGTGTGTTGATCATCGAAGCCATGGCCCAGGCTGCCGGTATCCTTGGTTTCAAAATGCTCGACCTCAAGCCTGCTGACGGCACGCTTTACTATTTCGTGGGTTCGGACAAGCTGCGTTTTCGCAACCCGGTCACCCCGGGTGACCAGTTGATCCTGGAAGCCAAGTTCATCAGTTGCAAACGCCAGATCTGGAAGTTCGAATGCCAGGCCTCGGTAGATGGCAAGCCGGTGTGCTCTGCCGAGATCATCTGTGCGGAACGCAAACTATGAGTTTGATTGACCCTCGCGCAATCATCGATCCGTCGGCCGTACTGGCCGCCGACGTTGAGGTCGGCCCTTGGTCGATCGTCGGCGCAGGTGTGGAAATCGGCGAGGGGACTGTCATCGGGCCGCACGTGATCCTCAAGGGTCCGACCCGCATTGGCAAACACAATCGCATCTACCAGTTTTCCTCGGTAGGCGAAGACACCCCGGACATGAAGTACAAGGGTGAAGAAACACGCCTGGTAATCGGTGACCACAATATTATCCGTGAAGGCGTCACCATTCACCGTGGCACCGTGCAAGATCGCGCCGAAACCACCTTGGGTGATCACAACCTGGTCATGGCCTATGCGCACATCGGCCATGACAGCGTGATCGGCAATCATTGCATCCTGGTCAACAACACTGCGTTGGCAGGCCATGTGCACGTTGATGACTGGGCGATCCTTTCCGGCTTCACCCTGGTACATCAATACTGCCATATCGGCGCCCACAGCTTTTCCGGTATGGGCACCGCCATCGGCAAGGATGTCCCGGCATTCGTGACGGTGTTCGGCAATCCTGCCGAAGCCCGCAGCATGAATTTTGAAGGCATGCGTCGTCGTGGTTTCAGCGAAGAAGCCATCCACGCCCTGCGCCGTGCCTACAAGACGGTTTACCGCCAAGGGTTGACCGTGGAGCAGGCCCTGGCCGAGTTGGCCGAGCCTGCCACGCAGTTCCCGGAAGTCGCGGTATTCCGTGATTCTATCCAGACCTCGACTCGCGGCATCACCCGCTGATCATGGCCACTCTGCGTATTGCGCTCGTGGCCGGTGAAGCTTCCGGCGATATCCTGGGTTCTGGCTTGATGCGCGCGCTCAAGGCCCAGCATCCGGCGGTGGAATTTATCGGGGTCGGCGGCCCGTTGATGCAGGCCGAAGGCCTGACCTCCTATTTCCCCATGGAGCGCCTGTCGGTCATGGGACTGGTGGAAGTCTTGGGGCGCCTGCGTGAGCTGCTGGCTCGCCGCAAGCTGCTGATCAAGACGCTGATCGAAGAAAAACCTGACGTCTTTATCGGCATCGATGCGCCGGACTTCACGCTCAATATCGAACTCAAGTTGCGCCAGGCCGGGATCAAGACCGTGCACTACGTCAGCCCATCCGTGTGGGCGTGGCGCCAGAAGCGTGTGTTGAAAATCCGCGAAGGCTGCGACCTGATGTTGACCTTGCTTCCATTCGAAGCCCGGTTCTACGAGGAGAAGGGCGTGCCGGTGCGGTTTGTCGGCCACACCCTGGCTGACGCCATTCCCTTGCAGGCTGATCGTGCGGCTGCGCGCGCCGAGCTGGGCTTGCCCGATGGCCCGTTGGTAGCGTTGATGCCAGGCAGTCGTGGCGGTGAGGTGGGGCGTTTGGGGGCGTTGTTTTTTGATGCTGCCGAACGTCTTCAGGCGCAAAAGCCGGGAATCCGCTTTGTGCTGCCTTGCGCCAGTCCACAACGTCGTGCACAGATCGAAACCCTGCTGGAAGGCCGCAACCTGCCGTTGACCCTGCTCGATGGCCAGTCCCACCTGGCCCTGGCAGCCTGCGATGCGGTGTTGATCGCCTCGGGCACTGCCACACTTGAGGCCCTGCTGTACAAGCGGCCGATGGTCGTGGCCTATCGCCTGGCGCCACTGACCTTCTGGATCCTCAAGCGCATGGTCAAGAGCCCTTACATTTCCTTGCCCAACCTGCTGGCCCAGCGCCTGCTGGTGCCGGAGTTGTTGCAGGACGATGCAACGCCCGAAGCGCTTGCGCAAACCCTACTACCCTTGATTGACGGCGGCGAAGAGCAGACCCGTGGTTTCGACGATATTCACCGCACGTTACGCCGTGATGCCTCGAACCAGGCGGCCGACGCCGTGTTGACCCTGATCGGCCATAAACAGGAAGCCTTATGACCATGCAAATGGGCCTGGATTTCAGTCTCGTCGCCCAAGCCCACGAACTGGTGGCGGGTGTTGACGAAGTCGGGCGCGGCCCGCTGTGTGGCGCAGTGGTCACGGCGGCGGTGATCCTTGATCCGAACCGCCCGATCCTGGGGCTCAACGATTCGAAGAAGCTCACCGAAGCCCGTCGCGAAAAGCTCTATGACGAGATCTGTGAGAAAGCCCTGAGCTGGCATATCGCCCGGGCTGAAGTCGAAGAAATCGACGAGCTGAATATCCTGCACGCCACCATGCTGGCGATGCAGCGCGCTGTGGAAGGGCTGCACATCCCTCCGAAAATGGCGATGATCGACGGTAACCGCTGCCCCAAACTGACAATGCCGTCCGAAGCGGTGGTCAAGGGCGATAGCAAGGTTCCCGCCATTGCCGCCGCCTCGATCCTGGCCAAGGTCAGCCGCGACCGTGAAATGGCCGCGTTCGAATTGATCTATCCCGGCTACGGCATTGGAGGCCATAAAGGCTACCCGACCCCCGTTCATCTGGAAGCTCTGGCTCGGCTCGGCCCCACCCCGATCCATCGCCGCTCGTTTGCCCCGGTGCGCCAGGCTTATGAGGCCCGTGAAAGTCTGATCGAGGTATAGCAGCAAGGCTGATGTTTTTACCCAGGCCCGGTACAATCCGGGCCTTGTTGTTTTCATGTATCAAGACAGGATCACTATGCCGGCTTCATTCGTTCATCTACGCCTGCACACTGAGTACTCCCTGGTCGACGGCCTGGTACGGATCAAACCGCTGGTCAAAACCCTGGTGGGCATGAACATGCCTGCGGTTGCGGTTACCGACCAGAACAACATGTGTTCCCTGGTCAAGTTCTACAAGAACGCCATGGGCGCCGGCATCAAGCCGATCTGCGGCGCCGATCTGTGGCTGTCCAACAAAGACCCGGATAGCCCCCTGAGCCGCATCAGCCTGCTGGCGATGAACGGCGTGGGTTATCGCAACCTCACCGAACTGATCTCCCGTGGCTTTATCGATGGTCAGCGCAACGGCTCGATCATCATCGAGCGCGAGTGGGTGGCCGAAGCCAGCGAAGGACTGATCATGCTCTCGGCGGCCAAAGAGGGCGAAATCGGCATCGCGCTGCTGGGCGGCAACCCTCAGGAAGCCGAAGTGCTGGCGCGTGAGTGGATGCAGGTGTTCCCAGGCCGGTTCTACCTGGAAGTCCAGCGCACCAACCGCCCCAACGATGAAGAGCATCTGCACGCTGCCGTAGCCCTGGCCGATAAGCTGGGTGCGCCGCTGGTGGCGACCAATGATGTGCGCTTTATCAAGAAAGAAGATTTCGAAGCCCACGAGACCCGCGTGTGCATCGGCGAAGGCCGTGCCTTGGATGACCCGCGCCGCTCGAAGAACTACAGCGAAGAGCAGTACCTCAAAAGCGCCGAGGAAATGGCGGAGCTGTTCAGCGACTTGCCCGAGGCCCTGGAAAACTCCGTCGAGATCGCCAAGCGCTGCAACATCGAAGTGAAGCTGGGCAAACACTTCCTGCCCAACTTCCCGATTCCCGATGGCATGACCATCGACGAATACTTTCGCAAAGTGTCGTTCGATGGCCTGGAGGAACGCCTCAGCGTCCTGCTGCCCAAGGACACCACCGAGGACTACGAAGCCAAGCGCCAGGTGTATGTCGATCGGTTGAATTTCGAGCTGGATATCATTATCCAGATGGGGTTCCCCGGTTACTTCCTGATCGTAATGGACTTTATCCAGTGGGCCAAAAACAACGGTGTGCCGGTAGGCCCTGGCCGGGGGTCAGGTGCTGGCTCGCTGGTGGCCTACGTACAGAAGATCACCGACCTTGACCCGCTTGAATATGACCTGCTGTTCGAACGGTTCCTGAACCCGGAACGGGTTTCCATGCCCGACTTCGACGTCGACTTCTGCATGGATGGCCGTGACCGCGTGATTGAGTACGTGGCCGAAAAATACGGTCGCAACGCGGTAAGTCAGATCATCACCTTCGGCTCCATGGCCGCCAAAGCGGTAATCCGCGACGTGGCGCGGGTGCAGGGCAAATCCTACGGTTTGGCGGACCGCCTGTCGAAGATGATCCCGTTCGAAGTCGGCATGACCCTGGAAAAAGCCTACGAGCAGGAAGAAATCCTGCGCGACTTCATCAAGGTCGATGAAGAAGCCGCCGAAATCTGGGACATGGCGCGCAAGCTCGAAGGCGTGGTGCGTAACGTCGGTAAACACGCCGGTGGTGTGGTTATTGCGCCGACCAAGCTCACCGACTTTTCGCCGATCTATTGCGATGAAGAAGGCGACGGCCTGGTCACCCAGTTCGACAAGGACGACGTGGAGGCCGCCGGCCTGGTGAAGTTCGACTTCCTCGGCCTGCGGACCCTGACGATCATCGACTGGGCACTCAAGACCATCAACCGCGACCGTGCCAAGGTCGGCGAAGAGCCGCTGGATATCGCGTTTATCCCGCTGGACGACAAGCCGACGTACAGCCTGCTGCAAAAAGCCGAAACCACCGCAGTGTTCCAGCTTGAATCCCGGGGCATGAAGGAGCTGATCAAAAAGCTCAAGCCCGACTGCCTGGAAGACTTGATCGCACTGGTGGCCCTGTTCCGTCCGGGCCCGCTGCAATCGGGCATGGTGGATGACTTCATCAACCGTAAACACGGCCGGGCCGAGCTGGCTTACCCGCATTCCGACTATCAGTATGAAGGCCTCAAGCCCGTACTGGCGCCGACCTACGGCATCATCCTGTACCAGGAACAGGTGATGCAGATCGCCCAGGTGATGGCCGGCTACACCCTCGGCGGTGCGGACATGCTGCGTCGCGCCATGGGTAAGAAAAAGCCCGAGGAAATGGCCAAGCAGCGCGGCGGTTTCATTGAAGGTTGCGCCACCAACAATATTGATGCCGACCTGGCCGGTAACATCTTCGACCTGGTAGAAAAGTTCGCCGGTTATGGCTTCAACAAATCCCACTCCGCCGCCTATGGCCTGGTGTCGTACCAGACCGCCTGGCTGAAAGCCCACTACCCGGCACCGTTCATGGCGGCGGTACTTTCGGCGGATATGCACAACACCGACAAGGTCGTGACCTTGATCGAGGAAGTGCGCACCATGAAGCTGCGCCTCGACGCGCCGGACGTGAACGCTTCGGAGTTCAAGTTCACGGTGAACGACGAAGGCCGCATCATCTATGGCCTTGGCGCGATCAAAGGCGTGGGCGAAGGCCCGGTCGAGGCCATTACCGAAGCGCGTCAGGACGGGCCGTTCAAGGACCTGTTCGACTTTTGCGCACGCGTTGACCTCAAGCGCATCAACAAGCGTACCCTCGATGGCCTGATCCGCAGCGGCGCACTCGACCGTCTTGGCCCGTATTTTCATGATGAGCCGAAGGCTTACCAGGCCAATATCGACCGCAACCGTGCGGTGCTGCTGACCGCCATGGAAGAGGCGATCAAGGCCGCCGAACAGACCGCCCGTACCCATGACAGCGGCCACGCCGACCTGTTTGGCGGGCTGTTCGTCGAAGAAGATGCGGATGTCTACGCGAATCACCGCAAGGCCAAGGAGCTGACTCTGAAGGAGCGCCTCAAGGGTGAAAAAGACACCTTGGGCCTGTACCTCACTGGCCACCCGATTGACGAGTACGAAGGCGAAATCCGCCGTTTTGCCCGCCAGCGCATCATCGACCTGAAACCGGCGCGGGATACCCAGACCGTCGCCGGTATGATCATCGCCCTGCGGGTGATGAAAAATAAGAAGGGCGACAAGATGGGCTTCATCACCCTCGATGACCGCTCGGGCCGCATCGAAGCGTCATTGTTTGCCGACGCGTTTCACTCCGCCCAATCGCTGTTGCAGACCGACGCCATGGTGGTGGTGGAAGGGGAGGTCAGCAATGATGACTTCTCCGGTGGCCTGCGCCTGCGCATCAAGCGCGTGATGAGCATGGAAGACGCCCGCACCAACCTGGCCGAAAGCCTGCGCCTGAAGGTCAAGACCGAAGCGCTTAAAGGTGATCAGCTACGCTGGTTGGGTGACCTGCTAAAACGCCATCGTGGCGCATGCCCGGTGACCATGGAGTACACCGGCAGCGATGCCAAGGCCATGTTGCAGTTTGGTGAGACGTGGCGAATTGATCCCGCTGATGGCTTGATTCAAGCTTTGCGTGACCAGTTCGGGCGAGACAACGTCTTCCTCCAATACCGTTGACGGTCATATAGATCTGATCTCGACTAAACATTTAATCTCGACCTAAACGCGCCTCTCCCTTAAGGTAGGGCGCGAATAGACAACCGGCTGGCCAGGCACCCCTTGGCCGTCGACCCAAGACGGACGCTTATGAACCCGAATTTTCTTGATTTCGAACAGCCGATCGCTGACCTGCAAGCCAAGATCGAAGAGCTGCGCCTGGTCGGCAATGACAATTCGCTGAACATCGGTGATGAAATCGCTCGCCTGCAAGACAAGAGCAGCACGCTCACCGAAGACATCTTCGGCAAGCTGACCAGCTGGCAGATCGCGCGCCTGGCTCGCCATCCGCGCCGTCCCTACACCCTGGACTACATCGAACACATCTTCACCGAGTTCGACGAGTTGCACGGCGACCGTCACTTCTCCGACGACGCAGCCATCGTGGGCGGCATCGCTCGCCTGGACGACCAGCCGGTGATGGTGATCGGTCACCAGAAGGGCCGTGAAGTGCGCGAGAAAGTACGCCGCAACTTCGGTATGCCGCGCCCGGAAGGCTATCGCAAGGCGTGCCGCCTGATGGAAATGGCCGAGCGCTTCAAGATGCCGATCCTGACCTTCATCGACACGCCGGGTGCCTACCCGGGTATCGACGCCGAAGAGCGCAACCAGAGCGAAGCGATTGCCTGGAACCTGCGCGTCATGGCGCGCCTGAAAACCCCGATCATCGCCACTGTGATTGGTGAAGGTGGTTCCGGCGGTGCCCTGGCCATTGGTGTCTGCGACCAACTGAACATGTTGCAGTACTCGACCTACGCGGTGATCTCGCCGGAAGGTTGTGCCTCGATCCTGTGGAAAACCGCCGAAAAGGCGCCGGACGCTGCCGAAGCCATGGGTATCACCGCCGATCGCCTCAAAGGCCTGGGTATCGTGGACAAGGTCATCGCCGAGCCACTGGGCGGCGCCCACCGTGACCCGGCTGCCGCTGCTGCGACCATCCGTGCCGAGTTGGGATCGCAACTGGCGATGCTCAAGAAGCTGGATAACGAAGCGCTGCTGGCTCGTCGTTATGAGCGCCTGATGAGCTACGGCCTCTAAGCCGACGCTGTACCCAATGCGGGAGCCGGCTTGTGTGGGAGCTGGCTTGCCGGCGATAGCATCACCTTGGTATCACTGATACCCCGAGGTGCCTGCATCGCGGGCAAGCCCGGCTCCCACATTTGCTTTGTGTATGCTGACGGACGTATTCAAGCTTTGCGGCGGTGACGTGTGATGAAACCAACCCTGCCGGCCACACTCCTGCACACCCTGGCCGACTGGCGCAACGCGCCGGCCTGGCATATCGCATTCTCCGGCGGTCTCGACTCCACCGTTCTGCTGCACCTCCTGGCCTCATTGGCCAAAATCGAAAATCTGCCTCCTGTCAGCGCCGTCCATGTCCACCATGGCCTGCAAGCTGCTGCCGATGCTTGGCCCTCTCATTGCCAATCGGTCTGCGACAGCCTGGGCGTACCTTTGCGCGTCATGCGCGTGCAGGTCAGTCAGGGTGCGAGCCTTGAACGTGCGGCCCGCGAGGCGCGCTACCAAGCGTTCATGCAGGTCCTAGGGGTGGGGGAGGTGCTTTTCACTGGCCAGCATCGCGACGATCAAGCCGAAACCCTGCTGTTTCGCCTGCTGCGTGGCGCCGGTGTAAGAGGGCTGGCGGCTATGCCTGAGCATCGCCCCTTGGCGCAGGGGTGCTTGGTGCGGCCGTTGCTGGCATTTTCCCGTAGCGACCTGGAAGCCTACGCCCATCAGCATCAGTTGCAGTGGATCGACGACCCCTCCAACGTTGAACCACGGTTTTCCCGCAATTACCTGCGTCACCACGTACTTCCCACGCTGACGAAACGCTGGCCACAGGCGATCACCCACTTGGCTCGCACGGCTGAACACATGGCTGAGGCGCAAGGGCTGCTCGACGAATTGGCGATGATGGACCTGCAGCGCGCCGATCAGCCTTCTGCGTTTCCCTGGTTGCCTCTGCCGTCCCTGGCGCTTGAACCATTGCGCGAGCTATCCGATGCCCGCCAGCGTAACGCCCTGCGGCATTGGCTCACGCCACTGACCCGTTTACCCGACAGCGACCACTGGGCCGGTTGGCATGCCCTGCGCGATGCCAAGAGCGACGCACAGCCTCTGTGGCGCCTGGCCGACGGCCAAATGCAGCGTAGCGGTGAACGCATCTGGTGGTTGCCCTCGACCTGGTCGGAGTTTTCCGACGCATCGGTGAGCTGGCCCGATCCGCAAGATCCACTAGAGTTAACGGGCAATGGTCAACTGAGGTTTATCGGCAAGGCCCCCGAAGGCCCGCTGGAGGTGCGTTATCGCCAGGGTGGCGAAATCATCGACGTAGCGGGCCGAGGCCGGCGGAATCTCAAGCGTCTGCTGAATGAAAGCGGCATGCCGGGTTTCGCCCGTGGCAGATTGCCGCTGGTCTATCGGGGCGAGCAATTGCTGGCTGTGCCAAGCGTTGCGGGGGCATGGTCCAGGTCGGTGGGTGAGGTGCAATTGGATTGGTTGCCACAGACCTGCGATCAAGGTTTGAGCTGATAGCGCCTTTCCGGTAGACTACGCTCCCTTCTTGATACAACTTCTGTGGATTCGCCTGAATCGCAGTCGTTGCCGATTACCAAGCAGTCTTTGCTGGGCGATTCCAAAAAATGTGTAGCGATCAACGTACCGGTGCTTCATTGCTGGTCTGTCACAACGCGGCGGTTTTTTTGAAAGGTGCACTGTGATTAATGCAGGTGATCGGGGGCTTCGGCCTTCCTTCGCTTTCCCCGGCGGCTCGGACCGCTTTAACGCAGACTTCTAGGGTTTTTCATGACGCGCTACATATTCGTCACGGGCGGTGTTGTTTCTTCATTGGGGAAAGGCATTGCCTCCGCTTCATTGGCGGCCATCCTGGAGGCGCGGGGACTTAAGGTCACCATGCTCAAGCTGGACCCGTACATCAACGTTGACCCGGGCACCATGAGCCCGTTCCAGCACGGTGAAGTGTTCGTCACCCACGACGGCGCCGAGACCGACCTGGACCTGGGCCACTACGAGCGGTTCATCCGCACGACCATGACCCAGAACAACAACTTCACCACCGGCCGTGTCTACGAGCACGTGCTGCGCAAAGAGCGCCGTGGTGACTACCTGGGTGCAACCATCCAGGTGATCCCGCACATCACCGACGAAATCAAGCGCCGCATCATCAAGGGTGCAGGCGATGCCGACGTGGCGATGGTCGAGATCGGTGGCACCGTGGGTGACATCGAGTCCCAACCGTTCCTCGAAGCCATCCGCCAGTTGCGTTTCGAAGTCGGCGCCAAGCGCGCGATGCTGATGCACCTGACACTGGTGCCGTACATCGCCACTGCCGGCGAAACCAAAACCAAGCCTACCCAGCATTCGGTCAAGGAACTGCGTTCCATAGGCCTGCAGCCGGATGTGCTGGTATGCCGCTCCGATCATCCGATCGACATTTCCTCGCGCCGCAAGATCGCGCAGTTCACCAACGTTGAAGAACGTGCGGTGATTGCCCTGGAAGACGCCGACACCATCTACAAGATCCCGGGCATCCTGCATTCCCAGGGGCTGGATGATTTTGTGGTCGAGCGTTTCGGCCTGCAGTGCGGCGGCGCCGACCTGTCCGAGTGGGAAGCGGTTGTCGACGCCAAGCTCAACCCTGAGCATGAAGTCACCATCGCCATGGTCGGCAAGTACATGGAACTGCTGGACGCGTACAAGTCGCTGATCGAAGCCATGAGCCACGCCGGTATCAGCAACCGTACCAAGGTCAACCTGCGCTACATCGACTCCGAAGACATCGAGAACCAGGGCACCGCGCTGCTCGAAGGTGTTGACGCTATCCTCGTTCCCGGCGGTTTCGGCCTGCGTGGCGTGGAAGGCAAGATCACCGCAGTGCAGTACGCCCGTGAAAACAAGGTGCCGTACCTGGGTATCTGCCTGGGCATGCAAGTGGCTGTTATCGAGTTCGCCCGTAACGTGCTGGGCTGGAAAGACGCCAACTCCACCGAGTTCGATCACACCAGCGGCCATCCGGTCGTGGGCCTGATCACCGAGTGGGAAGACGCCACCGGCGCCGTTGAAACCCGTACCGAAACCTCCGACCTGGGCGGCACCATGCGCCTGGGTGCACAGGATTGCCTGCTGGAAGCCGGCTCGCTGGTACACGACTGCTACGGCAAGGACGTGATCGTTGAGCGTCACCGCCACCGTTACGAAGTGAACAACAACCTGCTGCCGCAGATCAAAGAAGCTGGCCTGAAAATCTCCGGCCGCTCCGGTGATGGCAAGCTGGTTGAAGTGGTCGAGGCACCGGATCATCCGTGGTTCGTGGCTTGCCAGTTCCACCCGGAGTTCACCTCGACACCGCGTGACGGTCACCCGTTGTTCAGTGGTTTCGTCAAAGCAGCACTGACGCAACATCAGAAGAAGGCGTAAACCTGATGGCCCAGAAGATCATTCGCGTAGGCGACATCGAGATTGCCAACGACAAGCCCATGGTGCTGTTCGGCGGCATGAACGTGCTGGAAAGCCGCGACATGGCGATGCAGGTGTGTGAAGAGTACGTGCGGGTCACCCAGAAGCTGGGTATTCCTTACGTCTTCAAGGCCAGCTTCGACAAGGCCAACCGTTCGTCCGTGACCTCCTATCGCGGCCCGGGCCTTGAAGAAGGCATGCGGATCTTCCAGGACATCAAGCAAGCCTTCGGCGTGCCGATCATCACCGACGTCCACGAGCCTGAGCAGGCTGCGGTGGTCGCCGAGGTGTGCGACATCATCCAGTTGCCGGCTTTCCTGTCGCGCCAGACCGACCTCGTGGTCGCCATGGCCAAGACCGGCGCGGTGATCAACATCAAGAAAGCCCAATTCCTCGCTCCTCAGGAGATGAAACACATCCTGAGCAAATGCGTGGAAGCGGGTAACGACCAGTTGATCCTTTGCGAGCGGGGTTCGAGCTTCGGCTATAACAACCTCGTGGTGGACATGCTCGGTTTCGGCATCATGAAACAGTTCGAATACCCAGTGTTCTTCGACGTAACCCACGCGCTGCAAATGCCCGGTGGTCGCTCGGACTCCGCTGGCGGGCGCCGTGCCCAGGTGACGGACCTGGCCAAGGCGGGCATGAGCCAGTCCCTGGCGGGCCTGTTCCTTGAAGCTCACCCGGACCCGGACAACGCCAAATGTGATGGCCCATGCGCGCTGCGCCTGGACAAGCTGGAGCCATTCCTGGCCCAACTCAAGCAGTTGGACGAGCTGGTCAAGAGTTTTCCGACGGTAGAGACCGCGTAACTGGCATTTCTCCGGTAGAATTTCCCACGCTTTACGCTCAGGCCCCCGGGCCTGAGCCTTGTCGTCTGCAAGCCTGCCCCGTTGTTCCACCCTTGCGGTCGGTCAAAAGATTTCCTTCAGCTGCGTCGTTTTCGTCAACTTTGGAGTGTTTACAACAATGGCAAAAATCGTCGACATCAAAGGTCGTGAAGTTCTCGACTCCCGTGGCAACCCCACCGTCGAAGCCGACGTGCTTCTCGATAACGGCATCATCGGCAGCGCCTGCGCGCCGTCCGGTGCTTCCACCGGTTCGCGCGAAGCGCTGGAACTGCGTGATGGCGACAAGAGCCGTTACCTGGGCAAGGGTGTACTCAAGGCTGTAGCCAACATCAACGGTCCGATTCGTGACCTGTTGCTGGGCAAGGACCCGCTGGACCAGAAAGCCCTGGACCACGCGATGATCAAGCTCGACGGCACTGAAAACAAAGGCAGCCTCGGCGCCAACGCCATCCTCGCGGTATCCCTGGCCGCCGCCAAGGCAGCAGCCCAGGACCAGGACCTGCCGTTGTACGCACACATTGCCAACCTGAATGGCACTCCGGGCGTCTACTCGATGCCGGTGCCGATGATGAACATCATCAACGGTGGCGAGCACGCGGATAACAACGTCGACATCCAGGAGTTCATGGTGCAGCCAGTGGGCGCCAAGTCCTTCTCCGAAGGCCTGCGCATGGGCACCGAGATTTTCCATCACCTCAAGGCTGTACTGAAGGCTCGTGGCCTGAGCACTGCCGTGGGAGACGAAGGTGGTTTCGCGCCGAACCTGGCCTCCAACGAAGATGCACTGAAAGTCATCTCCGAAGCTGTGGCCAACGCTGGCTACACGCTGGGCACCGACGTGACCCTGGCCCTGGACTGCGCCGCCAGCGAATTCTATGAAGACGGTAAGTACAACCTGTCCGGCGAAGGCCAGGTGTTCGACTCCGAAGGCTTCGCTGAATACCTCAAAGGCTTGACCCAGCGCTACCCGATCATCTCGATCGAAGACGGCCTGGACGAGTCCGACTGGGATGGCTGGAAAATCCTCACCGACAAGATCGGCGAAAAAATCCAGCTGGTGGGTGACGACCTGTTCGTGACCAACACCAAGATCCTGAAAGAAGGCATCGACAAGAAGATCGCCAACTCGATCCTGATCAAGTTCAACCAGATCGGCACCCTGACCGAAACCCTTGAAGCCATCCAGATGGCCAAGGCCGCGGGCTACACCGCCGTGATCTCCCATCGCTCCGGCGAAACCGAAGACTCCACCATTGCCGACCTGGCCGTGGGTACTTCGGCGGGCCAGATCAAGACCGGTTCCCTGTGCCGTTCCGATCGCGTCTCCAAGTACAACCAATTGCTGCGCATCGAAGAGCAATTGGCAGGTAAAGCCAAGTACAACGGTCGCGCCGAGTTTCGCGGCTGAACAGTAAATGGTAAAAAGTCGGCGGATTGCGTCGGAAATCTCACGAAAATGTGAATTTCGGCGCTAATCTGCTGACTGACAAGCGCAAGCCTGGTTTTACCAGGCTTTGTGCTATCAGTTGCTGCAAAAGGTTTGCATGACTGTCTTTATTCAATGGATACCCGGATTTCGATGCGCAGTCCCAATTGGTTGTTCCTCGTCTTGCTCTTGTTGCTGGCTGGCCTGCAGTACCGCCTATGGGTCGGTAATGGCAGCTTTGCGCAGGTAGAAGAGTTGACCCAGCAAATTGCCGACCAGCGTGCCGAAAACGAACGCCTGCTGGAGCGCAACCGTGTCCTCGACGCTGAAGTGCTTGAGCTGAAAAAAGGCACGGAGACCGTTGAAGAGCGGGCTCGTCATGAGTTGGGCATGGTCAAGGAGGGCGAGACCCTCTACCAGTTGGCCCAATGAGCCACGATTTACCGGCCTTCTGGGCCGTGATTCCTGCTGCGGGCGTCGGTGCCCGTATGGCTGCGGACCGTCCCAAGCAGTACCTGCAATTGGGCGGGCGCACTATTCTCGAACACAGCCTCGGCTGTTTTCTCGACCATCCATGCCTCAAGGGCCTGGTGGTCAGTCTTGCAATTGACGATCCTTATTGGCCCACCTTGGCATGCGCCAATGACCCGCGTATCCAGCGTGCCGACGGGGGCTCGGAACGTTCCGGCTCGGTACTCAATGCGCTGCTGCAACTCAACGCCCTGGGCGCAAGTGATGACGAGTGGGTGTTGGTGCATGACGCTGCGCGGCCTAACCTGAGCCGTGATGACCTCGACAAATTGTTGGCGGAACTGGCTGACGATCCGGTAGGCGGCCTGCTGGCGGTGCCGGCGCGCGACACCCTCAAGCGTGTCGACAAGCACGGCCGTGTGGTGGACACCATTGATCGCCGCCTGATCTGGCAGGCTTACACGCCGCAGATGTTCCGCCTGGGCGCCTTGCATCGCGCCTTGGCCGACAGCCTGGTGGCCGATGCGGTGATCACCGATGAAGCGTCGGCCATGGAATGGTCTGGGCAGGCACCGCGCCTGATCGAAGGGCGTTCGGACAATATCAAGGTGACTCGGCCGGAAGACTTCGAGTGGTTGAAGTTGCGCTGGGTTAACCGGCGGTAACCTGCCAGACCGAGTCTGCTGCATCGCAGGCAAGCCAGCTCCCACATTTGATCGCTGCCACATCAGACAACGCGGTCAACTGTGAGAGCCGGGCTTGCCCGCGATGAGGCCGATGCAGACCCCCTCAGTTCAATGCTTGTACTCCGGCCTCTGCGCCAACCCCACCTTCAAGAAATCCACCAGCTTCCTCACCTTCGGCGACAAATGCCGCTGCTGCGGATACAGCGCCCACACGGCGGTATTCGGCGGTTGATGAGCCTGCAGCAGCGACACCAACGCCCCGCTGTGCAGATGCTCCAGCACGTAGTAATCCGGCAACTGGCACAAGCCCATGCCTTGCAACGCCGCATCCAGCACCGCTTGCCCACTGTTGCAGCGCCAATTGCCTTGCACACGCTGGGAAAATTCCCGCCCATCCTGGGCCATTTGCCAGATATCCGAGCTGCCAATCAGACAGTTATGCCGGCTCAACTCCGACAAGCTGTGTGGTCGACCGTACCGTTCGAGGTAGGAGGGGGAGGCGCACAGGTACATGCGCCGAGGCGCCAGGCGGCTGGCGACCATGCGCGAGTCTTGCAGGCGTCCCAGGCGGATGGCCAGGTCGAGGCCTTCATGGACCAGGTCCAGCGAGCGGTTGGTCAACTCGATGTCCACGCGCAGTTGCGGATAGTGCGCCATGAACCGCGTCACCAGCGGCACGATAAAACGTTCGCCATAGGCCACGGCGCAGGTCATGCGCAACATGCCCTTGGGTTCGCTGGTCAGGTCGCCCACCGCCCGCAACGCTTCCTCGCGACCGTCCTGTAGGCGTTGGCAGTGCTGCAGGAAGGTCTGACCGGCTTCGGTCAAGGTCACCTTGCGCGTACTGCGGTACAGCAATCGGGTTTGCAGGCGTTCTTCAAGACGCGCCACTTGCCGGCTGACATGGGATGAAGACACCCCTAACCGTTCGGCCGCCGCCGTGAACTGGCTGCATTCGGCCACCGCGACAAACTCGTCAATGCCTTCCCAGCGGTTCTCCAGCATGGTGATTGTCCCTGTACAGCAATAATGTTTTGCTTTGGTCCGGATTATTCATCAATGGGTGATGATTTACACTCACCGTCTCAGTTTTTAACCCGATGGAGAAACCCGGATGATCAAGTCCCGTGCCGCCGTAGCCTTCGAAGCCAAGAAGCCCCTTGAGATTGTTGAAGTGGATGTCGCCATGCCCAAGGCTGGCGAGGTGCTGCTGCGGGTAGTTGCGTCCGGCGTGTGCCACACCGACGCCTACACCTTGTCGGGCGCCGACCCGGAAGGCATTTTTCCGTCGATCCTCGGCCATGAAGGCGGCGCAGTGGTGGAAGCCATTGGCGAGGGCGTGACTTCGGTCGCTGTGGGCGATCACGTGATCCCGCTGTACACCCCGGAATGCGGCAAGTGCAAGTTCTGTCTGAGTGGCAAGACCAACCTGTGCCAGGCCATTCGCGCCACGCAGGGCAAGGGCTTGATGCCGGATGGCACCACGCGTTTCTCCTACAAGGGCCAGCCGATTTTCCACTACATGGGCACCTCGACGTTCTCCGAGTACACCGTGCTGCCGGAAATCTCCGTGGCCAAGATTCCTAAAGAAGCGCCGTTGGAAAAAGTCTGCCTGCTCGGTTGCGGTGTCACTACCGGTATCGGTGCGGTGATCAACACCGCCAAGGTCAAACCGGGCGACACCGTGGCCGTCTTCGGTCTGGGCGGCATTGGTCTGTCGGCGATTATCGGTGCAGTCAAGGCCAAGGCCGGGCGCATCATCGCCATCGATATCAACCCAGCCAAGTTCGAAATCGCCAAGCAACTGGGTGCTACCGACTGCATCAACCCGAAAGACTACGACCGCCCAATCCAGGATGTGATCGTGGATTTGACCGACGGCGGCGTGGACTTTTCCTTCGAGTGCATCGGCAACGTACAACTGATGCGTGCGGCTCTTGAGTGCTGCCACAAAGGCTGGGGCGAGTCGGTGATCATCGGTGTGGCCGGTGCTGGCCAGGAAATTGCCACTCGCCCATTCCAACTGGTCACCGGGCGCGTCTGGCGTGGGTCGGCGTTTGGTGGCGTGCGCGGTCGTACCGAATTGCCAAGCTACGTGGAAATGGCCCAGACCGGTGAAATCCCGCTGGACACCTTCATCACCCACACCATGGGCCTGGAAGATATCAACAAAGCGTTTGACCTGATGCATGAAGGCAAGAGCATTCGTACCGTCATTCACTTCTGAGGTCGGCCATGAGTCTGGAAAACCTGTCATGCCAGAAGAGCTTCGGCGGCTGGCATAAACGCTACAAGCATCATTCGGATGTGCTCGGTTGCGACATGACCTTCGCGGTCTATCTGCCGCCGCAAGCAGAGCAGGGCGGTAAATTACCGGTGCTGTATTGGCTGTCCGGTCTGACCTGTACCGATGAGAACTTCATGCAGAAAGCCGGCGCCCAGCGCATGGCCGCCGAGTTGGGCTTGATTATCGTCGCGCCGGACACCAGCCCCCGTGGCCCCGGCGTGCCGGGCGACCCGGACAATGCCTGGGACTTCGGCCTCGGCGCCGGCTTCTACCTCAATGCCACCCAGGAACCCTGGGCCAAGCACTATCGGATGCATGACTACGTGGTACAGGAGTTACCGGCCTTGGTGGAAGCGCATTTCCCTGCGTCGGATAAGCGCGGCATCAGCGGCCACTCCATGGGCGGTCACGGTGCGCTGGTCTGTGCGCTGCGCAACCCTGGACGTTACCTGTCGGTGTCGGCATTTTCGCCGATCAACAATCCGATGGACTGTCCTTGGGGTCAGAAAGCCTTTTCCCGTTATTTGGGTGAAGAGCGCTCTAAGTGGCGTGAATGGGATGCGTGCGTGCTGATCAGCGAAGCCTCGGAAAAGCTGCCGCTGTTGGTGGACCAGGGCGATCGCGACGATTTCCTCGCCGTTCAGCTAAAGCCTGAAGCCCTGCTGCAGGCGGCCAAGGCAGCCAACCATCCGCTGGAACTGCGCCTGCAGCCTGGCTACGACCACAGCTACTTTTTCATCGCCAGCTTCATCGAAGACCATTTGCGTCATCATGGGCGTGCTTTGCTCGGTTAATCTGAGGCAAAAGTAGGTAGAATCACGCCCTGAATTAAATCGGGGCGTTTTTTTATGCGTATTGGCCACGGCTACGATGTGCACCGTTTCGCTGAAGGCGATTTCATCACCCTGGGCGGCGTGCGCATTGCACACCACCATGGGTTGCTGGCTCATTCCGACGGCGACGTGGTCCTGCACGCCTTGAGCGATGCCTTGCTCGGCGCGGCTGCATTAGGCGATATCGGCAAGCACTTTCCGGACACCGACCCCACCTTCAAAGGGGCGGACAGTCGTGTGTTGCTGCGCCATGTGGTCGGCCTGATCCATGCCAAGGGCTGGAAGGTCGGCAACGTCGATAACACCATCGTCGCCCAGGCGCCGAAAATGGCCCCCCATATTGAAGCGATGCGCGCAGTGATCGCCGCAGACCTGCAAATTGAATTGGATCAAGTCAACGTGAAAGCCACTACCACCGAAAAGCTCGGGTTTACCGGTCGTGAAGAGGGCATTGCGGTGCACTCCGTCGCCTTGTTGCTGCGCGCATGAACGACCTGCAACTGCTGGGCCCGCGGGCCTATGGCGAGGCCCTGGGCAGCGCGGTACTGAAGGCCACGGCCGAAGACTTCCAGGTTGATGAGGTGCTGGACCTCCCGCTGACCGGCGATGGCGAGCACCTGTGGCTGTGGGTGGAAAAGCGCGGTTTGAACACTGAGGAAGCCGCACGGCGTATCGCCAAGGCTGCTGGGGTGCCATTGCGCACCGTCAGCTATGCCGGGCTCAAGGATCGTCAGGCCCTGACCCGCCAGTGGTTCAGCGTGCAGTTGCCCGGCAAGGCCGACCCGGACATGAGCGGCGCAGAAAACGACACCCTCAAGATCCTTAAAACCGCCCGTCACAAGCGCAAGTTGCAGCGTGGGGCCCATTCGGCCAATGGTTTCACCTTGCGCCTGACCCAACTGGCCGGCGACACCGCTGCCATCGACGCACGTCTGCAGTTGATTGCCCGGCACGGCATCCCCAATTATTTCGGCACCCAGCGTTTTGGCCACAACGGCGGCAATGTGGTGGATGCTCGCGAGTGGGCTGCCCGCAAGGCCCTGCCCGAGCAGCGCAACGTGCGCTCGCGCTTGCTGTCCACGGCTCGCAGTTACCTGTTCAACCAAGTGTTGGCGGCCCGCGTCGCCGACGGTTCATGGCAGCGTGCCCAAGTTGGCGATCTGCTGGCGTTTACCGACAGTCGCAGTTTTTTTCCGGCCGGGGAAGCTGAGTGCAGTGACCCGCGGCTTGCGATCCTGGACCTGCATCCCACCGGCCCGCAGTGGGGCGAAGGCGATTCGCCGGCGAAAGGTCTTACATACGAGTTGGAACAATCTGTCGTCGCTGGAGAAGCAGACCTACGTGATTGGTTGGTGAAGGCGGGAATGAGCCAGGAACGTCGCATTCTGCGACTGCCCATTGGCGGGTTGACGTGGCATTATCCCGGGCCTGACATTCTGCAATTGGAATTCGTCCTGCCGGCCGGATGCTTCGCCACTGTCTTGGTGCGCGAGCTTGTTGATCTGGTGCCGGTGGGGCAGACGGACAGCCCATGCGTATTCTGATATCAAACGATGACGGTGCCACCGCACCCGGTCTTGCTGCGCTTCATGCTGCGCTGCAGGATTACGCCGAGTGCGTGGTGGTTGCCCCCGACCAGGACAAGAGCGGCGCCAGCAGTTCGCTGACGCTCGACCGTCCGCTGCACCCGCGGGTCCTGGCCAATGGCTTTATCAGCGTTAACGGCACCCCCACCGACTGCGTGCACCTGGCAATCAACAGTTTGCTGGAGCACCAGCCAGACCTGGTGGTCTCGGGGATCAACCTGGGCGCCAACCTGGGCGATGACGTGCTGTATTCCGGCACCGTGGCGGCGGCCCTTGAAGGGCGCTTCCTGGGCCGCACCGGCTTTGCCTTTTCCTTTGCTTCGCGGCAACTGGATAACCTGGCGACGGCGGCCTACTACGCGCGCAAGTTGGTGGAGGCCCATGCTTCCCTGGACCTGCCGCCGCGTACGGTGCTCAACGTCAATATCCCCAACTTGCCCCTCGACCATATTCGCGGTATCCAACTCACGCGCCTGGGCCATCGCGCCCGTGCGGCGGCGCCCTTGAAGGTGGTCGACCCTCGCGGCAAGGAAGGGTATTGGATCGCCGCCGCCGGCGACGCCGAAGATGGCGGCGAAGGCACGGACTTTCATGCGGTGATGCAAGGCTATGTCTCCGTTACTCCTCTGCTGTTTGATCGCACCTTCAGTGATGCCTTCAGTGGCCTTGATGGCTGGCTGGAGGGACTGCGTTGATGGCTCGTGAACAAGACGATCTGTTGCGCCGTGGGATTGGGATGACCTCCCAGCGCACCCGGGAGCGGTTGATCCAGCGTCTGTATGAAGAAGGCTTGTCCAACGCGCAGGTGCTGGAAGTGATCCGGCGCACGCCGCGGCACCTGTTTGTCGATGAGGCGCTGGCACATCGCGCCTATGAAGACACAGCGTTGCCCATCGGCCACAACCAGACCATCTCCCAGCCCTACATGGTCGCGCGCATGAGCGAGCTGCTGCTGGCGGCGGGGCCGTTGGACAAGGTGCTGGAGATTGGTACCGGCTCCGGCTACCAGACGGCCGTGCTGTCGCAATTGGTAGAGCGGGTGTTTTCGGTCGAGCGCATCAAGGTGCTACAGGACCGGGCCAAAGAGCGTTTGGTGGAGCTGAACCTGCGCAACGTGGTATTCCGCTGGGGCGATGGTTGGGAGGGCTGGCCGGCGCTGGCGCCCTACAACGGTATCATCGTCACCGCCGTCGCCACCGATGTGCCGCAAGCCTTGCTGGATCAATTGGCGCCTGGCGGGCGTTTGGTCATCCCGGTGGGCTCCGGCGAAGTGCAACAGTTGATGCTTATTATCCGCGAAGACGAAGGCTTTTCCCGGCATGTACTCGGTGCTGTGCGTTTCGTCCCCTTGCTCAACGGCCCGCTGGCCTGATCATTTATTCGCGCGCAGTGAATTCTGTAGACGGGGATGTGTCTTACGGCGGGGTCTATTGAATCAACACACCTGGCAGCCACGATTAAACATGATGAATTTTTCCTTTCAGTCAGGTGCCAGTAAAAAGCCAATGCCCAGTTATACTTGCGTCATATTTCAAGCCTGATCCAGGCGTTAACGTTCAGCCACCACAAAGGGAGCGGCGGGTGAGTCTCACAGGTCCTGCGCAGCGAATGAGTAAAACAAGCTTTCAGCGACTGGTGCTTGGCCTTGTCTTGAGTTCCTTATTGGCAGCCTGCTCGAGCACGCCATCCGGCGGTGCGCGGGTCGTTGACCGTACCAACGCAACCCCCCAGAGACCTACGGTCACCACCGGCCAATACGTGGTGCGCAAAGGCGACACACTGTTCTCGATTGCCTTCCGTTATGGCTGGGACTACAAGGCGCTGGCCGCCCGTAACAACATTCCTGTGCCGTATACGATCCATCCCGGGCAGACCATTCGTTTCGATGGTCGCTCAGGTTCTGCACCTACGGCAGTTGTGACAAAGTCGGGTTCTTCGCCATCGTCCTCGAGCAAGACCACCATCATCACTCGGCCTGCAGGCAGCGCTACGCCTACGGTTGCGAGCAAGCCGGCACCCGCGCCGTTGCCACCTGCCGGGCCTGCGCCGACCGGATGGGGATGGCCTTCAAACGGAGTGTTGATTGGAAAATTCTCTTCAAACGGTAGTTTGAATAAAGGCATTGATATCGCCGGGGATTTGGGACAGCCTGTTTTAGCTGCGTCTGATGGGACGGTGGTGTACGCCGGGAGTGGTTTGCGGGGCTACGGCGAGCTGGTCATCATCAAACACAGCGATACCTACGTCAGTGCCTACGGTCATAACCGCAGGTTGTTGGTTCGGGAGGGGCAGCAGGTCAAGGTCGGACAGACGATTGCCGAAATGGGGTCAACGGGCACAGACCGGGTGAAACTGCACTTTGAGATTCGCCGCCAAGGGAAGCCTGTAGATCCGCTGCAATTCCTGCCCCGTCGTTGATGTGTTGCACAGCCTGTTCCCTCACGTAGAAGGAACAGGCTCCGGCGTTGCCAAGGATAGAGGCGTCGCTTGAGCTTGAGGTCGAACTCACCAAAGGACTATAACAATGGCTCTCAGTAAAGAAGTGCCGGAGTTTGACATCGACGATGAGGTTCTCCTTATGGAGACCGGCATCGATTTGGAAACGATGTCAGATAATGAAGGGGTATCACCACCTTCAGTTCGCACCAAATCCAAAAATGCTGCTGCGTTGAAGCAGCACAAGTACGTTGATTACACCCGGGCGCTCGATGCGACCCAGCTGTACCTCAATGAAATCGGCTTTTCCCCTCTGTTGACCCCCGAAGAAGAAGTCCATTTTGCGCGTCTGTCGCAGAAGGGCGATCCGGCTGGGCGTAAGCGCATGATTGAAAGCAACCTGCGCCTGGTGGTGAAGATCGCCCGACGCTACGTCAATCGTGGGCTTTCCCTGCTGGACCTGATCGAGGAGGGCAACCTGGGCTTGATCCGGGCTGTGGAGAAGTTCGACCCTGAGCGGGGCTTCCGTTTCTCCACCTATGCCACCTGGTGGATTCGCCAGACCATCGAACGGGCGATCATGAATCAGACCCGCACGATCCGGTTGCCGATCCATGTGGTCAAGGAGCTCAACGTCTACCTGCGGGCGGCGCGTGAGCTGACGCAAAAACTCGATCATGAACCTTCGCCTGAAGAGATCGCCAACCTCCTGGAAAAACCGGTAGGGGAGGTCAAGCGCATGCTGGGCCTTAACGAGCGTGTCTCTTCGGTCGATGTCTCGCTGGGTCCGGATTCGGATAAGACCCTGCTGGACACCCTGACCGATGATCGTCCGACAGACCCTTGCGAGCTGCTGCAAGACGATGATCTTTCCCAAAGTATTGACCAGTGGCTCTCAGAGCTCACGGACAAGCAGCGTGAAGTGGTGATTCGCCGCTTCGGCCTGCGCGGCCATGAGAGCAGCACCCTGGAGGATGTAGGCCTGGAGATCGGCCTGACCCGTGAGCGGGTGCGGCAGATCCAGGTAGAGGGCCTCAAGCGCTTGCGCGAGATCCTGGAGAAGAATGGCTTGTCGAGTGAGTCGTTGTTCCAATAAACGACACAAGACAAAAATGTGGGAGCCGGCTTGTGTGGGAGCTGGCTTGCCTGCGATAGCATCAACTCGGTATAGCTAGTGCACTGAGTCGATAGCATCGAAGGCAAGCCAGCTCCCACATACAGCTGCGCTCCCACATTTTTTTGTGTCCGTCATTACATCGGTGTGCTGATCGTTCCACGCTTTGCGTGGGCATGCAGGGGTGACGCAGAGCGTCACAAAAAGCATTACCACGCGGAGCGTGGGAACGAGCAGCCAAAATTCAGGCATAAAAAAACCCCGCTTTTAAGGGCGGGGTTTTTTCGACTAAGTCAGTACAAGTTAGATAACTTGAACTTCTTCAGCTTGCATGCCTTTCTGACCGCGGGTAGCGATGAAAGAAACCTGTTGGCCTTCTTTCAGGCTTTTGAAGCCGTCGGATTGGATAGCTTTGAAGTGAACGAACAGGTCGTCACCGGATTGTGGAGTGATGAAGCCGAAGCCTTTTTCATCGTTGAACCACTTAACGGTACCAGTTTGGCGATTAGACATGGTGTATCTCCTTGGACAAAGTTAACTGCGACTCAGGAAAAGCCCTGGCCGAGACTGAGTGCAAAGAGCAGGAAAAATTCTTGGAGATGGTTGGATCGAAATTCAACATATCGTGTAGAGATTCTCAGTGACACAAGCAGCACAGTGGCGCCACCTTAACCCTTTTTCAGGAACGTGCCAATGGTATTTCCGAAGGTTTCTCTAATTTCGTGACTGGCGGTGGTATTTACAGTCATTGGCGCCGGGCACCCGGGCCCCGGCCACGCTGGCTGCGGCTTATAGCTGGCAGTGCATTGATCAAGAAAACCGGTGCGGCCTTTGAACCCCAACGCCGGCCCCGGTAAGATGGCCCACAGATTTTTTTCGCCTCGCTATTCAGGACACCGCCATGAGCATCAAATCGGACAAGTGGATTCGCCGCATGGCGCAGGAACACGGCATGATCGAGCCGTTCGTCGAACGCCAGATTCGTGGCGAAGGCGACGAGCGCGTGATTTCGTACGGCGTTTCCAGCTATGGCTACGACGTGCGTTGCGCCGATGAATTCAAGGTGTTCACCAACATCAATTCGGCGATCGTCGATCCTAAGAACTTCGACGAAAAGAGCTTCGTCGACGTCAAGAGCGACGTGTGCATCATCCCGCCCAACTCCTTCGCCCTGGCGCGCACCGTGGAGTTCTTCCGTATTCCTCGCGACGTGCTGACCATCTGCCTGGGTAAAAGCACCTATGCCCGCTGCGGCATTATCGTCAATGTCACGCCGCTTGAGCCTGAGTGGGAAGGCCACGTCACCCTGGAATTCTCCAACACCACCACCTTGCCGGCGAAAATCTACGCCAACGAAGGCGTGGCACAGATGCTGTTCCTGCAGTCCGATGAGGCCTGTGAAGTGTCCTACAAAGACCGTGCGGGCAAGTATCAGGGCCAACGCGGCGTCACTCTCCCACGCGCTTGATCGAAAGCGCCTACGGGTAAAGGGAATTTGTCTGCAGAAAGTGACTCTATCTAGGTGTACTGCTTCGGCGCGTGTGAAACGCGCCGGGCCATACTTGAGGAGTACCCTATGAAGATCGACCCGCGAATCAGCGCAGAACTCGCCCGGCTTGAACCCAACCAGATTGGTGTTCTGGCCTGGTCCTTGATGGCCAACCCCGCGCACGCGGGGGGCATCCCAGGTCAACCCGAACCTGATTACCCGCAGCCTACCGAGCCGGGTGAGCCGACCTTACCGGACGAGCCGCCACCCGCACCCGTTGCCTGATACCTGAGCAGGCCTGTGTCGATTCATTGAATCGGCCAGACCTGATGATCGCCAATCACAAAGATTCGCTGGTCCTGGGCCTGCTCCACGGCATAACCCCCTGTAAACGCGCCGAAGGCTGGCAGCAGGCTAATCTGAGTGCCGATCTGGAAGCACGGCAGGCGTAGCCGCTGGCGCCCTTTGCCGCGCAAGTGGTACACCGGATGCACATGCCCCGCCAGTACATGATGGCTGGCGTGGGCGTCTGGCTCATGTTGCAAGGCGAAAGGGCCCATCAGCAGGGGCTCGGGGATCACCTCGATGCCCAGATCCAACGGTGGGTCGCCGGCGCTTTTGTCGTGATTGCCGCGAATCAAGGTCAAGGCCAATGTGCGATTGCGCTCACGCCAGGCCCTGATTGCGTTCAGGGTGCCGCTGGCATGAGAGCCGGGACCGTGGAGGAAATCACCGAGAAAGATCAACTGCGCGCACGGCAGGGCCGATAACAGCTTGTCCAGGCGTTCCAGGTTGGCCGTAGTCGTGCCCTGCGGCACCGGTTGTCCCAGGCTGCGATAGGCCGAAGCCTTGCCAAAATGCGCATCGGCAATCAGCAGGCATCGGCGTGCGGGCCAATACACGGCCTTGTCCGGCAATAGCCAGAGTTCTTCGCCTTCAACCGTCAGTGGGTAATGCATCAGCCTTGCCCTTTGTCGGCGACTTTTTCCAGGTCCTTGACCATCCGCGCGATGCGCTCCGAGAGTTTTTCCGAGCTCATGCTTTCGCGCATCCGTTCTACCAGCAGCGGAAAGGCCAGGGGCGTGGGCCGCTGGATCCTGTGCAGGTCCAGCTTCAATGTCGACAGATGATTCAGCGTCTGTTCCAGTCGGCGAATATCTAGCTCGTCCCGCAGCACTTCTTCCCCGGCCTGGGCCAGCAGCAGATTTTGTGGGTCATATTGCTTGAACACTTCAAAGAACAAACCACTGGAAGCCTGCACTTGTCGCGTACTTTTTGGCGCGCCGGGATAGCCGGCAAATACCAGCCCGGCGATTCGCGCAATCTCGCGAAAGCGGCGCAGGGCCAGTTCCCCGGCATTGAGGCTGGCAATTACGTCAGCCAGCAGGCCTTGGGGGCTCAGCAACCGAGTATTCAACAATTGGGGCCACTGCACCTCGGTGGCGCTCAACAGCTCCAGGCCATAATCATTCACCGCAATCGAAAAGGTCAGCGGCTGCTGCTGGCTGACCCGCCACGCCAGCAAACTGGCCAAGCCTAGGTGTACTTGGCGGCCAGCGAACGGATACAAAAACAAGTGCCAGCCCTCCCGCGACCGCAGGGTTTCAGCCAGCAAATGCTCGCGGGTCGGCAGCCCGGACCAGCGCAATTGGGTGTGCAGCAACGGTTGCACCGCCTTCATCTCTGGGCCGTCGAAGTGCCCATGCGCGGCGGTATCAAAACGCTCGACCACCGCCTGGGCCAGTTCGTTGGAAAGGGGCATGCGCCCGCCATTCCAGCGTGGCACGGCGGCTTTTTTCGCGTTGCTGCGGCGCACATAGGCGGTCATGTTTTCCACACGCACCAGTTCCAGCAAGCGCCCGGCGAACAGAAACCCATCCCCCGGCTTGAGCCTTGCAATAAACCCTTCCTCGACACTGCCCAGGTTCTTGCCGCCGCCGCCCTTGCTCCAGAACTTGAGCTGGATACTGGCATCACTGACGATGGTGCCGACGCTCATGCGGTGGCGGCGTGCCAGGCGGGCATCCGGAACACGCCAGATGCCGTGCTCATCGGGCTCCACCCGGCGGTAATCCGGATAAGCGGTGAGTGACAGGCCACCATGGCGCACAAACCCCAGGGCCCAGGCCCAATCCGCTTCGGTGAGGTCGCGATAGGCCCAGGCGCCGCGCACTTCGTCCAACAGTGCCGCCGGAGTAAACCCGCCGCCCAAGGCCATGCTGACCAGGTGTTGTACCAGCACATCCAGCGGCTTGTAAGGTGATTCCCGCGCTTCGATGCGCCGTTGGGCGATCGCATCCTGGGCGGCTGCGGCTTCCACCAGCTCCAGGCTGTGGGTTGGCACCAACGTTACCCGTGAGGGCCGCCCTGGCGCGTGGCCGGAACGTCCGGCGCGTTGCATCAGCCGCGCGACACCCTTGGCGGAGCCTATTTGCAGCACCCGTTCCACCGGCAGGAAGTCCACGCCCAGGTCCAGGCTGGACGTGCACACCACCGCCTTGAGTTGCCCGTCTTTCAACGCTCGCTCCACCCAGTCCCGGGTCTCCCGCGATAGCGAGCCGTGGTGCAGTGCAATTAATCCGGCCCAGTCCGGTCGGGCGTCGAGAATCGCCTGATACCAGATTTCCGATTGGGCCCGGGTGTTGGTAAATACCAGGCAACTGCTGCTGGCCTCTACCTCGGCGACCACTTGCGGCAACATCTTCAAGCCGATATGCCCGGCCCAGGGAAAGCGCTCGGTGACGGGCGGCAGCAAGGTGTCGACTTTCAGTGCCTTGGCCGTTTGCCCCTGTACATTCATGCCGCCGCCCTGTGGAACCAGTACCTCCAAAGCGTGGGCCTGATTACCCAGCGTCGCGGAAATACCCCACACCATCAACTCAGGATGCCAGCGCCGCAAGCGTGCCAGTGCCAGTTGCAACTGCACGCCGCGCTTATTGCCGATCAGTTCGTGCCATTCATCCACGATGACCATGCGCAGGTGCGCGAGGCTGGTTTCACTGTCGGCACGGGCCAGCATCAGGGTCAGGCTTTCCGGAGTGGTGACCAGAGCGGTGGGTTGGCGACGGGTCTGGCGCGCGCGTTCGCTGCTGCTGGTGTCACCGGTCCGCAGGCCCACGCTCCAGGGAATCTGCAAGGCCTCCAGCGGTGCTTGCAGGGATCGTGCGGAGTCGGCGGCCAGGGCGCGCATCGGCGTGATCCATAGGACGGTCAGCGGCTCGGCAGGTGGTTTGCGTTTGCCTGTGGCGGGCGGGCGGGTAATGGCGAAACGGTTGAGTGCGGCAAACCACAAGGCATAGGTTTTACCCGCCCCGGTGCTGGCATGCAGTAACCCCGACTGGCCGGCCTTGACCGCGGCCCATACCTCTTTCTGAAAGGCGAATGGCTTCCAGCCTTGGGTGGCAAACCATTGCTTGGCGAAATCGTGGGTTTTTGCCATGCGGCAGCGGACGCTCTGGAGGGGTTAGTTCAAAGACCCCGTAGGCAGCGCCGACGTTCAACTGCCTAATGCCATTCAGTCAAGCAGAAGCGCTGCCCTGTGGCGAGGGAGCATGCTCCCGCTGGACTGCGTAGCAGTCCCAGTCTTTTTGAGCAAAGAGCGGGGGCCGCTTCGCGCCCCAGCGGGAGCAAGCTCCCTCGCCACAGCAAGCTCGCGCCTACTTCAAGTTGCCGCTCAAAAATTGTTGCAGGCGCTCGCTTTTCGGATTGCCCAGCACATCCTCCGGCAAGCCCTGCTCCTCCACCAGGCCCTGGTGCAGGAACAGCACCTGGCTTGAAACCTTGCGCGCAAAGCTCATCTCGTGGGTCACCATAATCATGGTGCGGCCTTCCTCGGCCAGGCCCTGGATCACCTTCAAAACTTCGCCCACCAACTCCGGGTCCAGCGCCGACGTGGGTTCATCGAACAGCATCACCTCCGGCTCCATGGCCAGGGCGCGGGCGATGGCGACACGCTGCTGCTGGCCGCCGGAGAGGAACGCCGGGTATTGATCAGCCACGCGCGCCGGCAGCCCGACTTTGTCCAGGTAGCGGCGGGCACGGTCTTCGGCGTCCTTTTTACTGCAACCCAGCACGCGGCGCGGGGCCATGGTGATGTTTTCCAGCACGCTCATGTGGCTCCACAAGTTGAAGTGCTGGAACACCATCGCCAGCCGTGTGCGCAAGCGTTGCAACTCGGCGTCGTCGGCCACGCGCATGCCATGGCGGTCGCTGACCATGCGGATCGCCTGGCCGTCCAGGGTCATGGCGCCATCGTTGGGGGTTTCCAAAAAGTTGATACAGCGCAGGAAGGTACTCTTGCCTGAGCCACTGGCGCCGATCAGGCTGATCACATCACCGGTCTTGGCCTTGAGCGACACACCTTTGAGCACTTGATTGTCGCCATAGCTTTTGTGCAGGCCTTCAACGGTCAGTTTGTACATGTGGCATGCATCCTCAAGGCGAAAGTAGATAACCGCTGCGGTAGGCCTGTGTGCCGGCGACATGGCAGATCACCATGCCGGCCGTGGCCATGCGGCGTAGCGAACGGGCGTAAAGCAGCCCGGCGTGCTGGCAGTGCACAGGCGTCACGCGGTCTGTAATGGGATCGATGATTTCAGCGACCAATTGCCCCGCATCCAGGTATTCCCCCGGCAGGGCGCTGAACACGAGCAAGCCACCCACTGCAGTGGTCACTGGCTCCACCGCCGCCAACGGCGTAGCCGGGTAGGCCAGGGCAGGCAAGGGGGCTGCATCGCCGCGAATGGCGCCGAAGTGGATCAAATAATCAATGATGGCCTGGCAGTCCAGCGCGGCGAGGCCGTGGTTGACATCGCCCTGGCCACGCAGCTCGACGGTCACCGACAAGCTGCCCATGGGGATCGGGTAGCGTTCGCCGAAGCGTTGCTGCAACTGCCACCACACCAGGGTGAAACACTCGTCAAAAGACTGCCCACCGGAATCGGTGGCCAACAGGTTGGCCTCCGAGCCCAGGTAGCGCGCCAACGGTTCTACCTGTGGCCAGGCTTCGGGCGTGGTGTACAGGTGCGCCACGGCTTCGAAGTCGCAATGCAGGTCCAGCACCACGTCGGCATCACAGGCCAGGCGTTGCAGCACCAGGCGTTGGGAGTGCAACTGGGTCTGGGCGGTGTGCGCGGCCAGGGCGCGGGACAGTGCGCTGCGGATCAATTGGGCATTGCGCTGCGGATCATCGCCCAGCAGGTCTTCGACCTGGTTACCGACGTCTTCGCTAAGATCGACGAACAGGCGATTGAAGTTCTGCCCGCTTTCCAGTTCGTAGCGGCCCAAGGGGATATCCATCAATACCTGTTCCAGGCCCACCGGGTTGGCGACGGGCACCAGCACGATTTCGCTGCGCAAGCGCCCGGCCGTTTCAAGTTCTGCCAGGCGCGCCTTCAGATGCCAGGCCACCAGCATGCCCGGCAATTCATCGGCATGCAGGGAGGACTGGATGTACACCTTGCCTTCGGGCTGCTGCGGGCCGAAGTGAAAACTGTGGATCTGCCGCGCCGTGCCGAGCACCGGCGCGATCAGGTCATGTAGCTGGTGGCGCATGCAAACTCCTTAGTGGCTCGGCCCGAGAAAGGCCAGCCAACGGCGTTCCGCCAGGCGAAACAGGCCGACCAGGGCAAAGGTCACCGTCAGATAGATCAGTGCGGCAATGCCGAATGACTGGAAGGTCATGAAGGTGGCGGAGTTGGCATCCCGCGCCACTTTGAGGATGTCCGGGATCGTCGCGGTAAAGGCCACGGTGGTCGAATGCAGCATCAGGATCACTTCGTTGCTGTAGTAGGGCAACGAGCGTCGCAACGCGGAAGGCATGATCACGTAGGCGTACAGCTTCCAGCCACTGAGGCCGTAAGCCTTGGCCGCCTCGACTTCGCCGTGGGCCATGCTGCGGATTGCCCCGGCGAAAATCTCCGTGGTGTAGGCGCAAGTGTTGAGGGCGAAGGCGAGCAGGGTGCAGTTCATCGCGTCGCGAAAGAACGCATCCAGCACCGGTTGTGCTCGTACGGCGGCAAGGCTGTAGATGCCGGTGTAGCAGATCAGCAATTGGATATAGAGCGGAGTGCCACGAAACAGGTAGGTGTAGAACTGCACGGGCCAACGCACCATGCGCTTGCGCGAAACGCGGGCGATGGACAGTGGAATCGACACCAGAAAACCGATGACCAATGAGGCGCTGAGCAGCCACAAGGTCATGGCCAGGCCGGTGATGTGCTGGCCGTCGCTGTAAAGAAAAGGGCGCCAGTATTCCTGCAATAGCTCGATCATCGCACTGCCTCCCGGGCGCCTGCGGAGTAGCGACGTTCAAGTCGGCGCAAGACAAAGTTGGAGGCGCTGGTGATCAACAGGTAGATCAGCGCCGCCAGCACCAGGAAATAAAACAGTTGATAGGTGCTCTTGCCAGCGTCCTGGGCGGCTTTTACCAAGTCTGCGAGGCCGATGATCGACACCAGTGCGGTGGCCTTGAGCATCACCATCCAGTTATTGCCGATGCCCGGCAGCGCAAAGCGCATCATCTGCGGGAAGGTCACGTAGCGAAACCGCTGCCCGCGCTTGAGCCCGTAAGCGGTGGCGGCTTCGAGTTGGCCGCGGGGCACGGCGAGGATCGCACCGCGAAAGGTTTCGGTGAAATACGCACCGTAGATAAAGCCCAGGGTGATCACCCCGGCGCTGAACGGGTCGATCTCGATGTATTCCCATTCCATAAAGTCGGTAAAGCCACTGAGCCAGGTTTGCAGGCTGTAGAAAATCAACAGCATCAGCACCAGGTCCGGCACACCGCGAATCAGAGTGGTATAGAGCTGGGCGGGGATACGCACAATGGCCAGGCTGGACAGTTTGGCGCTGGCGCCGAGCAGGCCCAGCAATACGCTGACGGCCAGGGACAGCACCGACAACTTGATGGTCATCCAGGTGCCTTGCAGCAACAGCGGGCCGAAACCCTTCAAGCTGAATGCGCTCAGCCCGAGGGTTTGCAACAGATCTTCGAACATAAATCAGGACCTATGGCGATAAAAAAGCGCCCCACCCGAAGCAGGGCGCCCCAGGCATTATTTGCCGCTGTACAGGTTCAGATCGCCAAAGTGTTTCTTCTGGATAGTGGCGTAGGTGCCATCATCGTGTAACGCTTTGATACCTTTATCCAAAAGCGCCTTGAGTTCAGTGTTACCTTTTTTGATACCGATAGCGGTTTTCGACGGCAGCAGTGGGTCGTCGATAGCTGCGCTCACTTCATAGCCAGCACCGGCTGGCGACTTGAGAAAGCCCAGTTCGGCTTGGAGCATGTCCTGCACGGAAGCGTCAAGGCGCCCGGAGGTCAGGTCGGCGTACACCTGGTCCTGGTTGGCGTAAGCCTTGGTGGTCACCCCGGCTTTATCCAGTACGGCCTTGGCGTAGGCTTCCTGGATGGTGCCTTGCTCGTAACCCACGGATTTGCCCTTGAGAGATTCTGGCGTCGAATAGCCAGCGCCTTTCTTGAACACCAGCGAAGTCGGGCCGGAGAACAGCTCAGAGGAGAAGTCGATGGCCTTCTCGCGCACTGGGGTCACGGTCATCGACGAGATCACGCCATCGAATTTATTGGCTTTCAGGCCAGGGATCATGCCGTCGAAGTCACTTTCGACCCACTTGCACTTGACCTTCAGCTCCGCGCAGATCGCATTGCCCAGGTCGATATCGAAGCCCACCAGGCTGCCGTCGGCGGCCTTGGATTCGAACGGTGCGTAGGAAGGGTCGACACCAAAACGCAGTTCCTTGTATTCCTTGGCTGTAGCAACACCAGCAGCCATGCACAGAGCCAGTGCAGAAAGGGTCAGCAATGCTTTTTTCATTATGTAATCCCTGGAAACCAAGATAAGCGCTTGTGGCGCGATTAGGACTGTTACTGAACGGTGTCAGACCCATCACAAGTAGCAATTTCTGCACCATAGTTCCGGATGGGCTTTTTAAACGATGGGATAAGGCAGTTCCAAGTGTAGGCGGCGCCCAAAAATGGGCGTCAGCAAATGAGCGCACTATTTCGGGTCAAAGGTAGACCAGGCATGTGGGAGCGGGCTTGCTCGCGAATGCGTTGTGTCAGTCACTGAATAGTTGGTTAAACCACCGCATTCGCGAGCAAGCCCGCTCCCACAGGGTGCTATGTCAAGTCAGCAAGTCTTGTAGCGTGGCCAGGTTGTCCGCTTCATCCACCGCCTTGTCCTGGCGCCAGCGCAGCATCCGCGGAAACCGCACCGCAATCCCGCTCTTGTGCCGCTTGGACAGGGCAATCCCTTCAAAACCCAACTCAAACACCATGCTGGGCGTCACGCTGCTGACCGGGCCGAACTTCTCCACCGTGGTTTTGCGCACAATGGCGTCGACCTTGCGCATTTCCTCGTCGGTCAGCCCGGAATACGCCTTGGCGAACGGCACCAGTGTGCGCTCGCTTCCCGGTGGGCCGTCCCATACCGCGAAGGTGTAGTCGCTGTAGAGGCTGGCGCGCCGGCCATGGCCGCGCTGGGCGTAGATCAACACGGCGTCGACGCTGAAGGGGTCGACCTTCCATTTCCACCACAGGCCCATGTCCTTGGTGCGGCCCACGCCGTAGAGGCCGTTGCGATCCTTGAGCATCATGCCTTCCACGCCCAGGCTGCGAGAGGCTTCGCGCTGCTCGGCCAAGGCTGCCCAGGTTTTGCCTTCCAGCAAGGGCGAAGGCAATAACACCGGTTGGTTGCACGTAGCGATCACCTGTTCCAATTGGGTGCGACGTTCGGCCTGGATGTGGTTGCGCCAGTCGTCGCCCTGATACTCCAGCAAGTCGTAGGCGAGCACCGCCACTGGCGCATCCTCAAGGACTTTTTTACTCAGGGTCTTGCGGCCAATGCGCTGTTGCAGCAGCGCGAAGGGTTGCACCGAGTCTTTCCACACCACGATTTCGCCATCGATCACCGTACCGTCGGGCAGGCCACTGACCAGGCTATGGAGTTCGGGGAAGCGTTCAGTCAGCAACTCTTCACCGCGAGACCAGACCCACAGGCGTCCCTCGCGCTTGACCAGTTGTGCGCGAATGCCATCAAACTTCCATTCCACCTGCCAATCGGCGGGTGAACCGAGCAGCGTGTCGAATTGCTCCACCGGTTGCGCCAGCCCGTGAGCCAGAAAAAACGGATAGGGTTGCCCGCCACGTTGCGCGTGTTCGTCGGACGATTCGGCGGCAATCAGCTTTAGATAGCCTTCGGCTGTGGGACGGTTCGACAAATCGGTGTAGCCCACTAGCCGCTGCGCCACGCGTTTGCTGTCGAGATCGGCCATGGCGGCGAGGGCGCGGGTCACCAGCAGTTTGGATACCCCGACCCGGAAGCTGCCGGTGATCAATTTGATGCACACCATCAGGCTCGGTTGGTCCAGTTGCGCCCACAGCGCCGGCAGCCGGTCTGCAAGGTCCAAGGGTGGCAGACCGCGCAGGGGCAGCAGTTTTTCTTCCAGCCACACGGCCAGGCCGTCTTCGGATGTGTAGGTGGATTCTGGCAGGAGCAGTGAGATCGTCTCGGCCAAGTCACCTACGGACTGGTAGCTCTCTTCGAACAGCCAGGGTTCGATGCCGGCCGCTTCGGTGGCCATGTCCCGTAGCAGGCGCGTCGGCACCAGCTGTCGTGGCCTCCCGCCGCTAAGAAAGTAAACGGCCCAAGCGGCATCTGCTGGCGGCGCCTGCAGAAAGTAGGCCTGCAGGGCGGCGAGCTTGGCATTGCTGGAAGTGGTGGCGTCGAGGTTGGCGTACAGCTCAGCGAAGGCTTTCATGCCGTGGCCTCTTCTTCGTCATCGCCGTATTCGGTGCTGAAGCCTTGGGCATCCAAGCCCTTCTCCCGCAGGTGGCGTACCAACACACCGACCGAACCATGGGTGACCATCACCCGTTGTGCCCCGGTTTGTTCGATGGCCCATAACAGGCCCGGCCAGTCAGCGTGGTCCGAGAGCACGAAGCCACGGTCCACGCCGCGCCGCCGTCTGGTACCGCGCAGGCGCATCCAGCCGCTGGCGAAGGCGTCGCTGTAGTCGCCAAAGCGACGCATCCAGGTACTGCCTCCAGCGGAGGGCGGGGCGATGATCAGGGCTTGGCGCAGCAGTGGGTCGGTCTTTTTGAAGTCGCCGGCATACAGCGTCTCGGGGATGTAGATGCCCGCTTCGCGGTACACCCGGTTCAACGGTTCGACCGCGCCGTGGCTGAGGATCGGGCCGATGCTGGCGTCCAGCCCATGGAGGATGCGTTGGGCCTTGCCGAAGGAGTAGCAGAACAACACGCTGGCTTTGCCGCTGGCGATATTGGCCTGCCACCAGTCATTGATCCCGGCAAAAATCTGCGCCTGGGGCTGCCAGCGGTAAATCGGCAGGCCGAAGGTGGATTCGGTGATAAAGGTGTGGCAACGCACCGGTTCGAAGGGCGCGCAGGTACCATCGGGTTCGACCTTGTAGTCGCCGGACGCCACCCAGACCTCGCCCTGGTATTCCAGGCGTACCTGGGCCGAGCCCAGTACATGCCCGGCGGGATGGAAACTCAAAGTCACGCCGTGATGCACCAACCGTTCACCGTAGGCCAGGGTTTGCAGGTTGATGTCCTGGCCCAGGCGCCAGCGCAGGATACCTTCGCCGGGGGCGGCGGCCAGGTAGTGTTGATTGCCGGTGCGGGCGTGGTCGCCGTGGGCGTGGGTGATGACCGCACGTTCCACTGGACGCCAGGGGTCGATATAAAAATCACCGGCAGGGCAGTAGAGGCCTTCGGGGCGGGCGATGACAAGGTCCATGGGGTTGCCGGGGCGGTGGGCTTGTTAGTTATGAGGCGGGGCTGGGTGCAGAAGTTCTATCTGAATGCAGGTAGTACAAAGGTGGGAGTTGGCTTGCCTGCGATGGCGGCCTGACAGCCGAAGCTGTTATCTGTGTACATATCCATTTCTGCGGTAACGGCCACTTAGGGTTCCGCTTTTACAGCGGGTCACTTTTGGAAAAGAGCCCGGAATGCCGGCCCAGCCAAAAGTAACCAAAAAGGCTCTTGCCCCACCACTCGGCACCTCGCTTGGACTCGGTGTGCCCGTAATTCGCCAGTGATTTGGGGGGCCGCCGCCACGCGCCATCCATGGCGCGGGGCGGCTAAACCGGCATCCCTGCCGGTTTACCCCCCAAATCACTGTCGAATTCCGGCCAGCGTGGTTTGACGGGGCGCCTAAGATCAAGATCAAAAGCAGATCAAGAGCAAGATCAAGAGCGGCTCGCTTCGCATCGTGGTTACCGTCGGCTGCTATCGCAGGCAAGCCACAATGCCAGTCAGTCAAGCGGTCATCGCCGACTGTAGGAGCGAGCTTGCTCGCGAAAATCGTCAACGATAACGCGTGCTTGCTGAATGAAAGCGGCGCCTGTGAGTTTTTCGCGAGCAAGCTCGCTCCTACAAAAAGCCCTTAACTGACTGGCATTGAGGCAAGCCAGCTCCCACAGCGTTATCCAGTTTCGTCAGGGAAGCCCGGTTACTTACCAGGCGTCAGGGTCAACCTTGTCTTGCCATACACCTTTTCAAAGTTCTGCGGCTGCATCGGAAAGCTCAGGTATTGCGCCTTCAGCGACGGGTCGATGCCATTGACATAGTTGGGGCTGGCCGGGTTGCCGGATTGGCCGATGCCGCCCTGGCCCATCATCGGTTCCACTTGGCCGAAGTCGATGATCATGCGCAGCGCCGACACCTGGGTCGCGTTGAAATCCTGGCCCCAGCTATACGGCGCCGGGTTCAAGGTGTTGTGGTCGCCACCGCTGGCAAAGGGACCGCGGATGACCTGGCCGCTGGTATTTTTCCAGGTGGTGCTGTGCAGCTTGCCCCACTGCCAGGCCTTGTGGTCGGCGCCCAGTTGGCTGTCGCCAGTAGTGATGGCGGCGGCCAGGGTGCGAGCCAGGATCGCGGGTTTGTCTTCTTTTTGCGGTGTATGCGTGTCATCCCAGAATGGGCTGTCTTCACGGCCCAGCAGGTGGTCGGCGATGGCCGAGTAGGACAGGCTGGCGTTGCTGGCGAAGGCTTTCCAACTGGCGCTGTTTTCCGGGCCGAGTTTGTCGAGGAAGATCTGCCGGGCGCTTTCCTGCAGGAACAGTTCGTAGATTGCCGCGTCAGCCGAGGTGGTTGCCAGCCGACCATCGAAGGTCATCAGGCGCTCAAGTGCTTCGCGGGCCTTGGCACGTTCCGCTGTCGGCAGGGCCTCGATGGCCTGCTTGAGCGGCTGGGCCATGCCGGGTGCCTGGAACATGTTCTTGAGCTTGGCGGCGAAGAGGGTGGTCTGGTCGTATTGCATGGCGATCAGGCTGCGGCTGTCATGCTTGCCGGCGTTGGCCAGTTGCGCCAGGCGCTCGCTGCGCTCCGGTGCATCCCAGGCGTTGGACAGTTGCATGCCGTAGCCACGCGGCGCGGTACGCTGGTTGGCGGTGCCGATCCAGCCTTGGGCCGGGTCCTGATCGTACGGGTGCAGCATCGCGTCGGCGTAGCCGTCCCAGTCAAAGCGCGTGTCCCAGCCCGGCGATGGCAACAGGCCTTCGCCTTCGCGGCGGTTGGGGAAACGGCCGGTGACCTGCCAGCCGATGTTGCTGGCGTCGGCGAAGATCATGTTCAGGGCGATGGCGCGAATCTCGCGGGTAGCATCCGAGGCCTTGCCGGCGTTTTGTGCGCGGGACAGGTCGAAGAACGCATCCAGGCTCTTGTCGTCCTTGAAGTCGGCGGTTTGCAAGGCCAGGCCAAGACCGCTGGTGAGCGCCTGGCTGCTGTTGAGCAGAGCGCCGTGGCGGGTTTCGTACACCACTTCGCGAATCGAGCGCTGGCCCTTGATGAAGAAGGTTTCGTTGCGCACGCCGGCCGGCAGCCATTTGCCGTTGTTCTCGTAGTACAGCGCACTGCCCTGGCGTTTGACCTTCTCCAGGAACAGGTCCTGGGTGTCGCCCTTGACCGCGCTCATGCTCCACGCCACTTTGCCGTTGAAACCCGCCAGCAGGGTCGGCAGGCCGGCAATCGAAGCACCGACGGCCTGGTATTTGGGCGCACGAATCTGCACGTAGTTCCACGGCGACGGTGCTTGTGGCTGCGCGGCGATATCGTTGGCCAACAGGCTTTTGCCGCTGCGGCTGCGTTGTGGGCCAATGGCCCAGTTGCTTGAGGTGGTGACGCCCAGGGCATTGAGGTCGCGCAATTGCTGGCCCACCGTCTCCAGCCCGGCGAGGCCGGTGATCTGGTTCAGGTTGACGCCTTTGAGCTTGTCGGCTTCGGCCAGCGGGACGGGTTCGTCCGGTGCGCTTGGGGTGAGCCAGGCCAGTTTATCGACGCCGACCTTCTGCGCCAGCACCAGGGACGAAAGCTCCTCCTGCAAGTTGCTCGACTGGCTGAAATTGAGCAGGCAGAACAGCAGCGCCGAATCTTCCGGCTTCCAGTACTCGGGCTTGTAGCCGCTCTGGGCCAGGTCCGTCGGCAACTTGTCGCGATAACGGAACAGGTAGGCGTTGACGCCTCGGGCATACACTTCAAAGAAGCGTTTGAGGCGCGGCGATGAGGCGCTATACAACTCGCCAGCGCTTTTCTTGAGGTTGACCGCCCGCATGAAACGGTCGACGTCCAGCACTTGCGGCCCCGACATTTCCGCCAGGCGGCCCTGGGCCAGCAGGCGCAGGGTGACCATCTGGGTGATGCGGTCGCTGGCGTGCACGTAACCGAGGCTGAACAGTGCGTCGTGGAAGGTGTTGCTTTCGATCAGCGGCATGCCTTGGGCATTGCGGCGCACCGACACATTCTGTGCCAGGCCCTTGATTGGCTGCACGCCAGCAACGGGCGGCAGGGTGTCCTGGGTGTTCTGGAGCTGGCAACCGGCCAGGCCCAAGGCACTGACCACTGCCGCGGCAACGCCGAACCGGGGAAGAAAATGTAAGAGGGCTGGCGAGGCCATGGCAAAGCTCCTGCGGGGGGGTAGCGTCAGTAAAGGCGCTACGTTAGTGAGCGCGGCGAAACGACGCAAGCGGGAGTTTTGGCAATTGCGTGAGAACTTGAAACAGCCACCAATCGAGGTGGCTTAAGGTTTTGTAGGAGCGAGCTTGCTCGCGAGAAACCCATAGGCGCCGCGTTTACTCAGAAAACGCGCGCTATCGTTGACGTTTTTCGCGAGCAAGCTCGCTCCTACCCGTGCGGTTTAAGCACCGTGGCACTTCTTGAATTTCTTTTCGCTGCCGCACGGGCAAGGATCGTTGCGGCCTACGTCCTTCAACGCATTGCGCACCGGCTCTTGATGAGCGTGGCCGCAGTTCGGGCCGTGGACATGGCCGTGGTCGTGATCATGATCATGGTGGTCGTGATCGTGGTTGCAGTCAGGACCATGGACATGGGGTTGCTGTGTCATCGATGTTGCTCCGGAATAAAATCGCCGGGGATTATCTCGCCATTGTGTGCCACCTGCACGTCATTACCGATGAATAATCCGGTTTTCAGTTCGCCCTCTAAACGATAAGGCACGGGCCGGTCGGGATTTTTCAGCATCTGCACCACCTCACGCACCTGTGGCCAGAGGTTGGTGCGCACCGAGACCTTGAAGAATTTATGACCGCGTGGCGGTACGGTCAGCCACTCGTTGGACTCGCCTTCGGTCAACACCAGATTGCCCAGGCTGACCTTGTAGACCAGGCCGCGCACGGTCAGGTCGGCGTCGTCGCGGTTGTCCACGCGAAAGTACAGCTTGAATTTCTGTTCCAGCAGCTTGGCCCGCACCACTTCGACCTTGACCAGGGAAACGTGGGGGGGCGGCGCGTCGTCTTCGAACCAGGACGCGCAGCCGGTCAGGGCCAGGGTCAACGCCAGCATCAAGCTATACATCCGAAGCATGGCGCTATCCCCGTCGAGTGATTAGAAGTAGCTGGAACAGCACTTCTTGAATTTCTGCCCGCTGCCACACAAACAGGCATCGTTACGTCCGGCCTTCACTTCTACCGTAGGGTCGATGAAGTACCAGCGCCCTTCATTCTGTACGAAAGAAGACTGCTCGCGGTGACTATGTTCACCGGCAGCGTCATGCCAGCGCGCGGTAAAGGTGACAAAGGCGTGCTCAGGCTGGCCGCCGAATACCTCGGAGCTTTCCACCTCCAGGCCCAGCCAGGTGCTCTGGGCACTCCAGGCGGCAATGGCGTCGCGGTCCAGGCCGGCCTGTTGCGCAGGCAGCGTAGTGGCGACCAGGTAATCGACCAGGCCCAGCACATAGGCGCTGTAGCGCGAGCGCATCAACGCGCTGGCACAGGGGGCCGGGTGACCGGCGTGATAATGGCCGCAGCAGGCATCCAGCAGATTGCCGCTGCCACACGGGCAAATGGATGTACTCATCGGGTTACCACCAATACTTTCCGAAGTTTTCCGGGTTGGCCCAGAAGCGGGCGTTGAGCCAGTCCGGCACCTGTTTATAGTCAAGCAGATCATAGGTAAACAGCGTCAGCACCTGATCATCGCGTTGGAAGCGTTCGCCGGCTTGCAGGGCCAGGGAGAAAAAGTCGGTGTCCTTCCAGTCGCAGGCACCCAGGTCGACCAGCACGGCAATGCGGCTGGCGTTGAGGTTACGGATGCCTCCGAGCAGGGTCAGGCCCTGGGGTTTGGACAGGTGCTCCAGGCAGTCGACCACCAGCGCGAGGTCAAAGCGCTGCACCGCGAGGTCTTCCGGCAACGGCCCTGGCGCGGCATAGAACACCTCGGTATCCGCGTGCGCAGCCCGGAAGGCATCCAGCGCCGGAAATTGGCTGGCGCCCACTAACAACAGGCGTTTTGGCCTGTGAAGGTCCAGCAGGGCCGCCAAGGCTTGTTGGGGCGTACGGGCAGAAATTCCAGCGGTCATTGCAGATCCTCGCATCAAGACCGTAGAGACTAGCGCGGCTGGGCGCGTGGGCCTAGAGCGCGGCGGTCGATACCCACCGAGGTGGAATTGAAGTTTTTTGATCCTTCACTGGCAAATCGCCGGTAGAAGTCGTTACTGTGCGCTCAAAGAAAAATTTGAAAACACTCAGGAGCCCCATGATGCGTAAGGTTTTTCTGCTGGCCCTGTTGGTCAGCCCCGTTGCCCTGGCCCAGAGCGTCAGTGTCGAAACCAATTCGTTGATGCGCCTGCCCAGCAGCACCAGCGTGTTGCAGCTCGAGCGCCTGGACGTGGCGGACTACGGCACCTTGCTGATTCCGGCCACCATCAGCCAGGTCACGGTGGATGAGCTGCACTTGGGGCGCGACGCACGCATCACCATTGTGCCTGGCAATACCGCCTTGCAAATGCAGGTACGCGAGGCGCAGTTGGAGCACGGTAGCCAGATCACCTCACGGGGCGCCCCCGGCACCCACGAAAAACCCGCCAAGGCTGGGCGTGATCTGACCTTGCGCATTAACTCGCTGACTGCCGAAGCGCTGTCGGTGGATGCCCGTGGTGGCGCTGGAGCCCAAGGATATGCGGGCCTGGACGGTGCCAACGGCGTGGACCCGGGTTGCACCTGGGGTTCAGCCGGGCGCGGCTTTAATGGCGATAACGGCGGCGATGGCCGGCCAGGGGCAGCGGGCGCCCAGGTACGCCTGGAGTTGCCACAGGAATTCCCGGCTGAACAGATCAAGGTCTGGGTCGATGGCGGGGCTGGAGGCCTGGCGGGTGTTGCAGGTAAACCCGGCAAGGGCGGGCAGTCCAAGGGCTGCCTGGTGTACCGCGCGGACGGCGGCGAAAAGGGCCGACCAGGGTTGGAGGGGCAACCGGGGCCGGCTGGGCCTGCGGGGTCTGTGACTATCCAGCGGCTGTAGGAGCCAGCTTGCTCGCGAAAAACGTCAACGATAACGCGTGCTTCCTGAATAAACGCGGCGTCTGTGAGTTTTTCGCGAGCAAGCTCGCTCCTACACGCGTTAGGGCAAGCCAACAGCTCAGAACATCGGCCGAGCCGAAGCCACCGCCACCACCACCAACCCCACGATCAAATTAATCCCCACCAACCTGCGAATCTGCCCCAGCGCAGCCGCGCCCGCCGGCCAATCCTCAGCCGCCACCGCTGCCTTCAGCTCCGGGAACTTCAAGGCCTGGATTCGGATAAACAACGCCGTCATCACCAGATACAGCCCCATCATCACCTGCACATAACGCGGCGCGGTCTCAAAACCACTGAAGCGCAGTTGCAGCAAACCGATGCCGCTGATCGGTAAAAGCACCACCGCCACCCACACCCACACAAAAAAACGTTGAAACACATTTGCCCACAGCTTGAGCCGGGCAGGGCCCTCAAGCGCCGCCATGGCGGCGGGGCGCAGGATCATCCAGGCGAAAAACATGCCGCCGACCCAGATCAATGCGGCCAGTACATGCAGGGTATAAGCGAGGCTAAACGCGGTCATTGTGGTACTCCGTTCTGCGCGGGATTAATTAGCGGGGTATGATAGCGGCCGATCCGAACCACTGAAAATTTATCCAGCGTTTTTTGCGCCCGACTATCCATGATCAGCACTGAACTCAAAACCACGATCCAGGGCGCCTATTCGCGTTTTCTCGAAGCCAAGAGCTTGAAACCGCGCTACGGCCAACGCCTGATGATCGCCGAAGTGGCAAAAGTCCTCGGGGATATCGACACCGACGACGAAGGCCGCCGCGAGGGTGAGCCTGCGGTAGTGGCCGTCGAGGCCGGTACCGGTACCGGCAAGACCGTGGCCTACAGCCTGGCCGCGATCCCTACGGCCAAGGCTGCTGGCAAGCGATTGGTGATTGCCACCGCTACCGTCGCGCTGCAAGAGCAGATTGTCTACAAAGACTTGCCCGACCTGATGCGCAACAGCGGCTTGAGCTTTACCTTCGCCCTGGCCAAGGGCCGTGGCCGCTATATGTGCCTGTCCAAGCTCGACGTATTGCTGCAGGAAGGCCACGCCCAAACCGCCACTGCCTCCTTGTTCGAAGAAGAAGGCTTCAAGATCGAGGTGGATGAGGCCAGCCAGAAGCTGTTTACCAGCATGATCGAGAAGCTGGCCGGCAACAAATGGGACGGCGACCGCGACAGTTGGCCCACCGCCCTGGAAGATTCAGACTGGGCGCGCCTGACCACCGACCACAGCCAATGCACCAACCGCCATTGCCCCAACTTCGGCCAGTGCGCCTTCTACAAGGCGCGCGAAGGCATGGGCAAGGTAGATGTCATCGTCACCAACCACGATATGGTATTGGCTGACCTGGCCCTGGGTGGCGGTGCGGTACTGCCCGACCCACGCGACACCCTCTATGTGTTCGACGAAGGCCACCACCTGCCAGACAAGGCCATTGGCCATTTCGCCCATTACACCCGCTTGCGCTCCACGGCCGACTGGCTGGAAACCACTGCCAAGAACCTCACCAAGTTACTGGCCCAGCACCCGTTGCCCGGCGACCTGGGCAAGTTGATCGAGCAAGTGCCGGAGCTGGCGCGCGAGATCAAGACCCAGCAGCAGTTCATGTTCAGCGCCTGCGAGCAGGTGGCGGACTTCAAGCCCGGTGAAGACGTCGAAGGCCGAGAGCGCCCGCGTCACCGTTTTGTCGGCGGGATGATTCCCGAGCACATGCGCGAAATGGGCATCGAGCTGAAGAAAGGCTTTTCACGCCTCACCGACCTGTTCACGCGCCTGACGGACTTGCTCAAGGAAGGCATGGATGGCGAGGTCAATATCGGCATCGCCAGCAACCAGGCCGAAGAGTGGTACCCCTTGTTCGGCAGCCTGCTGTCTCGTTCCCAAGGCAATTGGGAGCTGTGGACCGCCTTCACCGTCGAAGACCCGGAAGACAACCCGCCCATGGCCCGTTGGCTGACGTTGTCGGAAAGCGGTGCGCTGTTCGATATCGAGGTCAACGCCAGTCCGATCCTCGCCGCTGAAATGCTGCGCCGCAACCTGTGGAACGTCGCCTACGGCTGCCTGGTAACCTCGGCCACGCTGACGGCCCTGGGCACCTTTGACCGCTTCCGCATGCGCGCCGGCCTGCCGAAAAAGGCCGTTACCGCCGTGGTGCCCAGCCCGTTTCATCACGCTGACGCCGGCGTGCTGCGGGTGCCAGACCTCAAGGCCGACCCACGGGACGCTGCGGCACACACGGCGGCGATCATTCGCGATCTGCCGTCGTTGGTGGAAGGCTCCCGCGGCACCCTGGTGCTGTTCTCGTCGCGCAAACAGATGCAGGACGTGTTCGACGGCCTCGACCGCGACTGGCGCAAGCAGGTGTTTATCCAGGGCAACCTGTCCAAGCAGGAAACCCTGAACAAGCACAAGGCGCGGGTCGACGGTGGGGATTCCAGTGTGTTGTTCGGCCTGGCCAGCTTTGCCGAAGGCGTGGACTTGCCCGGTGCCTACTGCGAACACGTGGTGATCGCCAAAATCCCGTTCTCGGTGCCGGATGACCCGGTCGAGGCCGCACTGGCCGAATGGATCGAAGCCCGGGGCGGCAACCCGTTCATGGAAATCTCGGTGCCGGATGCTTCACTGAAGCTGGTGCAGGCCTGCGGGCGTCTGCTGCGTACCGAAGAAGACCGCGGCACCATCACCTTGCTCGACCGTCGCCTGGTTACCCAGCGCTATGGCAAGGCGATCCTCAATGCATTGCCGCCGTTCAGGCGCGAAATTTCTTAAGCCACCGTGGGCGGATTCGCCCACTCTGTGGTCTATCTCATCACTATCATCAGGCCAGTCATCGGCCGTTTGGGAGAACCTTGTTCGTATGATTCGCACGCTGCCCGCTCTTTTTGCCCTGCTGTTCGCTGCGCCGTTGATGGCGGCGCCCGAGGGGCAACAAACGCTGTTCAACTTCGTCCGGCCTGCCGATGTGGTCAAGGTGGCGACCCAGGACGCCAGCCTGCCGCAATACAATGCCGAACAAACGCCCGAAGGCGAGGTGCTGCGCCGCATCACCTTCAACCCAGCGGCCGAGCCGAGCCTGGTGCTCAGCCCGCAGACGGGGACGTGGGACTGGTCGCAATCGAGCGCCATGAGCCTGCGTATCCAGAGCGCGATGAACTGGGCACTGACCCTTTACGTCAAGGTGCAGAGCGCCGACGGCAAGACGCTCGTCAGCCGCATCGACCTGCCTGCCGGCCCGGCCCAGACGCTGCTCGTCCCGCTGCAAGCCAACTCACCGCTGAGCCAGGGCATGAAGGCCGGCCCGCCGATGCCGATGACCGTGGATGGCCAGCGGGTGTTGCTGGCCGCCAGCGCCGGAGAAATCGACCGCAGCCAGGTCGTCTCGGTGACCCTGTCGATGCTCAAGCCCAATGCCGCTCAAAGTATCCTGCTGGAGCGCTTTGGCGTGCAGGACAGCGAGCCGGTATTGAAGGCTGCCTACACTGAACTGGTGGATGCCTATGGCCAATCCAACCGCGCACGCTGGCCGGAGAAGGTCAGCAGCGACGAGCAACTCAAGGCATCGGCCGCCAAGGAACAACAGCAGCTCAAGACCTGGCTGGCCGAGCGGGACAAGTCCTCCCTGGATCAATACGGTGGCTGGAAGAAGGGCCCGGCCTTCGATGCCAGCGGTTTTTTCCGCACCCAGAAGCGCGACGGCCGCTGGTACCTGGTGACGCCGCAGGGGCATCCGTTCTACTCGCTGGGGGTGAACACCGTGGCGCCGGACAACAGCCAGACCTACGTGGCGGGGCGCGAGTGGATGTTCGCGGCGCTGCCCAAGGCCGGCGAACCCTTTGACAAGTACTACGGCAGCGACGACAGCCGCACCGGCAACGGCGCCGGCGAAGGTCGCGGCTTTGGCTCCGGGCGTTGGTACGATTTCTATGGCGCCAACCTGCAACGCACTTACGGCGGGGACGCGTTGGACCAGCCACGCTGGGTGACCCATACCCTCGATCGCCTGCAAGCCTGGGGCTTCAACACCGTCGGCAACTGGAGCGATCCGGACCTGGCCACTGCCGACCGCGTGCCGTACACCTTGCCGCTGTCGATTGTCGGTGACTATGCCAGCATCAGCACCGGCACCGACTGGTGGGGCGGCATGCCCGACCCGTTCGACCCGCGCTTTGCCATGGCCACCGAGCGCGCAGTGGCTATTGCCGCACGCGATCACCGTGACGATCCTTGGCTGATCGGTTTCTTTGCCGACAACGAACTGGCCTGGGCCGGTCCTGGCGAGGATGCAAAATCCCGCTACGCCCTGGCGTACGGCACCCTGCGCATGACCACCGACGTGCCGGCCAAGCGCGCCTTCCTCAAGCAACTGCGCGATAAATACCGCAATGAAGAGGGCCTTTCCAAAGCCTGGGGTATTCAACTGGCTGGTTGGGAACTGATGGAAGACCCAGGCTTCGAGCCGCCGATGCCCAGCTCTGAACACCCGGAAATCGAAGCCGACTTCAAGTATTTCCAGAAGACCTTCGCCGATGCCTACTTCAAGACCATTTCCGACTCGCTGAAGTGGCACGCGCCCAACCAGCTGTTGCTGGGCGGCCGTTTTGCGGTGAGCACGCCCGAGGCCGTCGCTTCGTGCGCGCAGTATTGCGACGTGCTGAGCTTCAACATGTACACCTTGAAACCCCAGGACGGTTACGACTTCGCCGCCCTGCGTGCGCTGGACAAACCGGTACTGATCACCGAATTCAACTTTGGCTCCGCCGACCGCGGCCCGTTCTGGGGCGGCGTGACGCAACTGGCCCGCGAAGAGGACCGCGGCGCGGCGTACTCCGCGTTCCTCAAGCAGGCGGTGGCCGAGCCGTCGATTGTCGGGGTGCACTGGTTCCAGTACCTGGACCAGCCGGTAACCGGGCGTCTGCTGGATGGTGAAAACGGCCATTTCGGCCTGGTCGGCATCACCGATGTACCCTTCCAGGGCTTTGTCGAGACGGTGCGCAAGAGCAACCTGGCCGCGCTCGACCAGTTGGGCCGTGAGGCGCAAAAAGCCAAGGCCACCCAAGCGATGCGTGAAAGTGAAGCCGGCAAGCCGGGGCGCGACGGCAAAGGCGCGGGGCAGGGCGCTGAGCATGCTGGTGGGCACGCTGGAAACGGTCATTGATTCATCGTTGACGGGTTCACAAAACCTACAATGGCTGAAAGAATGGCGACCACTTTTCATGGTGTTTTCCGAGGGGACTTAGGTGCAGATTCAGGGTCATTACGAGCTGCAGTTCGAAGCGGTGCGCGAAGCCTTCGCCGCCCTGTTCGATGATCCTCAGGAGCGTGGTGCCGGGCTGTGCATCCAGATCGGCGGGCAAACCGTCGTCGACCTGTGGGCCGGTACTGCCGACAAGGACGGTGCCGAGGCCTGGCATAGCGATACCATCGTCAACCTGTTCTCCTGCACCAAGACCTTCGCGGCAGTGACTGCCCTGCAACTGGTGGCCGAAGGCAAGCTCAAGCTCGATGCGCCGGTAGCCGAGTACTGGCCGGAGTTTGCCGCTGCTGGCAAGGACGCGATCACGCTGCGCCAGTTGCTCTGCCACCAGGCCGGGCTGCCGGCCATCCGCGAAATGCTGCCCACCGAAGCGTTGTACGACTGGCAATTGATGGTCGATACCCTGGCGGCAGAAGCCCCGTGGTGGACACCGGGCCAGGGCCACGGCTATGAGGCGATCACCTACGGCTGGCTGGTTGGCGAACTGTTGCGTCGCGCCGACGGGCGCGGGCCGGGGGAGTCGATCGTGGCGCGGGTGGCACGGCCATTGGGGTTGGACTTCCATGTAGGCCTGCCGGATGAGGAGTTTTATCGCGTCGCTCATATAGCGCGCAGCAAAGGCACTATGGGGGATGAAGCCGCGCAACGGTTACTTCAAGTAATGATGCGCGAGCCGGCGGCGATGACTACCCGTGCATTTGCCAATCCACCGTCTATTCTGACCAGCACTAATAAGCCCGAATGGCGACGCATGCAGCAGCCTGCGGCGAATGGCCACGGTAATGCACGCAGCCTGGCCGGGTTTTATAGTGGTTTGTTGGACGGTAGTTTGCTGGAAAGCGACATGCTCGAACAATTGACCCGCGAGCACAGTATCGGGCTGGATAAAACCTTATTGACCCAAACCCGCTTCGGCCTGGGCTGCATGTTGGATCAACCGCAGTTGCCCAATGCCACGTTCGGCCTCGGGCCACGTGCATTCGGGCATCCCGGGGCAGGAGGTTCAGTCGGGTTTGCCGACCCTGAACATGATGTAGCCTTCGGTTTTGTGACTAATACCCTGGGGCCTTACGTACTTATGGACCCGCGGGCCCAGAAGTTGGTCGGAATATTGGCCGGTTGTCTATAAACCCCTTGCTGTTTCACAATTTTTTGTTACAAAGGCAAGTATAAAAAAGATGCTGAACGACATGTTGTAACTTGAATGTTCTTTTAGCGTCTGTTTAACGGGTCCTGCGACCCTCTGGTTTTTTCTCATTTTGTGGATATCTCATGTTATCGAACAAGTCTTTGGCACTGGCGCTGTGCCTCACTATTACGGGTTGTGCACAAACTCCACAAAATGATGCCGAAGGTGGGCATTGGTGGTCATTTGGATCTGACAAAACGGCGACCAAGGATCCAGTGGCCCAGACCGACGCCAAGCCGGATGCCAAACCCGACGCCAAGCCGGCCGCCGGTGCCAAGCCTGTTGAGCCTGTCACCGCTGCTGCCGCTGCCCCGGCTGCCAAAGCCGACACCGGTTACAGCTGGTGGCCGTTTTCCACCAAGAGTGCCGAAGACAAAGCCGCCGACGCCAAGGCCGACCTGAAAGCCGACCTCAAGGCGGCAACCCCGGCCTCGGACGCCGCACCTGTCGTCGCCAAGACCGACAGCGAGCCGCGCTGGTGGTGGCCGTTCGAAAGCAAGCCAAAGCCATTGGCCAAGGTCGATGTGACCAATGTACAAATGCCTGACCCGAAGATCACCCAAGCCTGGCTGGACGAATACGAACCACGCCTGCGTGCCGCCATCAAGGACAGCAACCTGCAACTGGAGCGCCGTGACAACACCCTGGTGGTGATTGCCCCGGTAGACGGCTCCTACAACCCGAAGCGTCCGGCTATGTTGCTGCCGGTGACCCTGGGCCCGTTCACGCGGGTGGCCAAGGCCGTTGAAGCTGACCCGAAGACCGCCGTACTGGTGCTGGGCCACGTTGATGCCACGGGCAGCGCCCCGGCCAGCCAGGCGTTGAGCAAGGAGCGTGCGCAGTCCATTGCCTCGATTTTCAGCCTGAGTGGTCTGAAACAGGATCGCTTGATGCTGCGTGGCATGGGCGACCTTATGCCGCGTGCCGCCAACGACAGCAATCAGGGGCGTGCGCTGAACCGTCGCATGGAAATCATGTTCACTCAGCGTACAACGATGTTGGCACTGCTGAGCAAGTACAACTCCGGCAAGACCCCGCCCGTAGCCGAAATGGTCGCGGTGCAGAATGTGCCTGCGCCAGCACCGGCGGCCAAAGCGCCTGCCAAAAAGGCCACGGCCAAGAAAGCGGCGGCCAAGCCAGCGGCTAAAAAGGCTGCGGCCAAGCCGGCTGCGAAGAAACCTGCCACGGCAAAAGCCAAGGCGGCACCCGCTTCGAACGACCAGGCGAAGAACTGAGCTGTTGAACCACAAGGATAAAGCCGCATGACCCAGGCACTGGCCGATATGCGCCGTGACTACACACGGGACGGTTTGAGCGAGGCCCATGCCCCGGACGAGCCGTTTGCGTTGTTCCACCATTGGTTTGCTGATGCGGTGAAAACCGAACAGCCGCCAGTGGAGGCCAATGCCATGACGCTGGCGACAGTGGATCAGGACGGCCGCCCGCACTGCCGCATCCTGCTGCTCAAGGGCCTGGATGCACAGGGCTTTACCTTCTTCACCAACTATCAGAGCGCCAAGGGTGAACAACTCGCGGCGCGGCCGTTTGCGGCCATGACCTTCTTCTGGCCAACCCTGGAGCGCCAGGTACGCATTGAAGGGCGTGTGGCCAAGGTCACGCCTGCAGAGTCGGATGCTTATTATCAGGTGCGCCCATTGGGCAGCCGCCTGGGCGCCTGGGCCTCTCCGCAGAGCAAAGTCATTCGTGATCGCGAAGAGCTGCAGGCGCTGCTCAAGGCCACTGAAGAGCGTTTCAGCGATACCCAGCCCGATTGCCCCGAGCATTGGGGAGGGTACCGTTTACTGCCTGAGCGCATCGAGTTCTGGCAAGGCCGCGCCAGCCGCCTGCATGATCGCCTCAACTACCGCTTGCAAGACGGCCAATGGTGCCGCGAGCGCCTGGCGCCCTGAGCGTCACCTTTCGTCATTCCACCTGAATCAACACCGTTGCGTCGAAGTCTCTGTTCAAGAGACTTCGGACGCTTTCGGCTGTGCGGCTACACTGATCGAGCCGGTTATGGCATGGTTCCGTACCCTGGCTTGGTTACCGTTCGTCGAGTTCTCTGGTGCTGGCAGTCTGTACTCAGGCTGAATGAAAGCAAGTTTCTGCCTGGTGCGCCGTGACACGCGCCAAGCCACAGCGTTTAATGAATACCTGTCCTTTGGAGTTGATGCTATGCGTAAGTCCGTTTTACTAGTTGCCTGCTTTACCACCCTGTCGTTGCTGTTGGGTGGCTGCGCCTCGAGTCTGACCGGCGACTCGTACTCTCGTGATGAGGCGCGTCGTGTACAGACCGTTCGCATGGGCACCATCGAATCCCTGCGTCCGGTGAAGATCGAAGGCACCAAGACCCCAATCGGCGGCGCCGCGGGCGCAGTCATCGGCGGCGTTGGCGGCAGCGCCATCGGTGGCGGCCGTGGCAGCATCGTGACTGCTGTGATCGGCGCAGTTGCGGGCGGCCTGCTGGGCTCGGCCACCGAAGAAGGCCTGACCCGTACGCAGGGCGTGGAAATCACCGTGCGCGAAGACGACGGCAGCATGCGTGCCTACGTACAAGCCGTGCAGGAAAATGAAATCTTCCGCATTGGTGACCGCGTACGCATCATGACCGTCGACGGTACCAGCCGCGTTACTCGCTAAGCCTTGAGCTACAGGCGAAGAAAAACCCCCAACCGGGTGACCGGTTGGGGGTTTTTTTTGTAGGAGCGAGCTTGCTCGCGAAAAACGTTAACGATAACGCGTGCTCAATGAATGAACGCGGCGCCTCTAAGTTTTTCGCAAGCAAGCTCGCTCCTACAACTGACTGACTTCAATCATTCAACGGCCGCTTTCTTGCGACTTGCCATCGCCGTCACCGCATACCCGATGAAGGCCGCCAGGATCGACCCGGTCAGAATCCCCATGCGATCTTCACCGGCAAACTCACTGGCGCCCGGCACAAACGCCAGGGAGCCGACAAACAGGCTCATGGTGAAGCCGATCCCGCACAGGATCGCCACGCCCAGTACCTGGCCCCAATTGGCGCCGCTGGGCAGTGAGGCGATGCCGGTCTTGATCGCCAGCCAGGTGAGGCCGAACACACCGACTGTCTTGCCGATCAACAGGCCCGCGGCGATGCCCATGGGCACGGAGTGGGTGAAGCTCTCCAGGCTGACACCGGTGAGTGACACACCGGCATTGGCGAACGCGAACAGCGGCAGGATGGCGTAGGCCACCCAAGGGTGCAGGGCGTGTTCCAGGCTCAGCAGCGGTGAGGTTTCGGCATTCTTGGTGCGCAGTGGAATGCAGAACGCCAGGGTTACACCCGCCAAGGTCGCATGCACACCGCTCTTGAGCACGCACACCCACAGGATCAGGCCGATGATCATATACGGCCCCAGCTTGATCACGCCCAGGCGGTTCATCGCAATCAGCGCAATCAAGCACGCCCCCGCGCCCGCCAGGGATGCCGTGGACAAGTCAGCGGAATAGAACAAGGCAATGACGATGATGGCGCCAAGGTCATCAATGATCGCCAGGGTCATCAGGAACAGCTTCAGCGACACTGGTACGCGCTTGCCCAGCAGGGCCAGAACGCCCAGCGCAAAGGCAATGTCGGTGGCCATGGGGATCGCCCAGCCGGCCAGGGCGGCCGGGTTGTCCTTGTTAAGCGCCCAGTAGATCAGCGCCGGCACAACCATGCCGCCGATGGCCGCTGCGCCAGGCAGCACCACTTGCGAAGGCTTGGACAGGTGACCATCCAGCAGCTCACGCTTGACCTCCAGGCCGATCAGCAGGAAAAACAGGGCCATCAGGCCATCGTTGATCCAAAGCAGCGCCGGCTTGGCGATTTTCAACGCGCCAACCTGAGCCACCACCGGCGTGTCGAGAAAGGCGTTGTACAGGTGCGACAACGGTGAGTTGTTGATAATCAGCGCCAAAGCGGCAGCGGCGATCAACAACAGACCACTGGCGGCTTCCAGCTGGAAGAAACGGGTGAAAGTGCTACGCAGAGGCAAGGGATGCTCTCCAATCCAGGTTCAATAGGTGGGTACCCTAACCCGTACCGTTAGTTGTTAAAACAAAAGTTATATTCTTATTTGTTATAAGTGGTTGGCCGGAACATCGGTGGGTTAAAGACTAGCAATTGTGTGTCCAATTGCGTCGTCACTGTATCTGTGTGAAGCGTGGGAAACATCCTAAGATCACCGCTGAAAGCCTTTAGAGAAGCCACCATGAGCGACCACCGTACCTGGGCCCGCGAAGCCATTCGTATCATTGAAGCGGACTTCCAGCGGAGCGCCGATACCCACCTGATCCCGCTGCCATTACCGGGTTTGCCAGGCATCGAGTTGTACTTCAAGGATGAGTCCAGCCACCCCACCGGCAGCCTGAAACACCGGCTGGCGCGCTCGTTGTTCCTGTATGCGCTGTGCAATGGTTGGCTCAAGCCTGGCGCCCCCGTTATTGAAGCGTCCAGCGGCTCCACCGCGATCTCGGAAGCCTACTTCGCGCGCTTGCTCGGCTTGCCGTTCATTGCCGTCATGCCCGCTACCACGTCCCAAGAGAAGATCGCCCAGATTGCCTTCTATGGGGGCAAGAGCCATCTGGTCCAGGACCCGACGCAGATCTACGCCGAATCCGAACGCCTGGCCCAGGAAAGCGGTGGTCACTTCATGGACCAGTTCACTTACGCCGAACGTGCCACCGACTGGCGGGCGAACAACAACATCGCCGAATCGATCTTCCAGCAGATGCGCTTTGAACAGCACCCGGAGCCGAGTTGGTTGATTTCCAGCCCTGGCACCGGCGGCACCACCGCGACCCTGGGCCGCTATGTGCGTTATCGCCAGCATTGCACCCGGGTGTTGTGTGCCGATGCCGAACGCTCGGTGTTCTTCGACTTCTACCAGAGTGGTGATGCCAGCCTGCGCCTGGACTGTGGCTCACGGATTGAAGGGATTGGTCGCCCACGTGTGGAGGCCTCGTTTCTGCCGGCGGTGATTGACGCCATGGTCAAGGTACCGGATGCATTGTCCCTGGCGGCCATGCATTACCTGGCTGAGCATTTGGGACGACGGGTTGGCGGGTCCAGCGGGACCAACCTGATCGGTGCGCTGATGGCGGCGCAACAGATGAAAGCGGCGGGGGAGTCGGGGTCGATCGTTGCGATCTTGTGCGATGGTGGTGAGCGCTATGCCACGACCTATTACGATCAAGCTTGGCTGGCGGGGCAGGGCTATGAGCTGGAAGGGTTGATCGCGGCGGTTGCGGCGAGTGTCGAGCGCGGTGAGGCGCTACCCGCTAACATCCTGCGCGCTAATATCTGACAAGCAGCGCCAAGTTGTAAGCTCCAAGCTACAAGAAAAGCAGGATGCATACCTGTTTTTAGCTTGTGGCTTGAAGCTTACAACTCGAAGCTTCAACCGTGGATGCCGAGCATATCCCGCGCCAACGCCTCGGCGATCCGAATCCCGTCGACACCCGCCGACAGAATCCCACCGGCATACCCCGCGCCTTCTCCAGCCGGGAACAAGCCTTTGACGTTCAGGCTCTGCATTGACTCGTTGCGGGTAATGCGCAGTGGTGACGAGGTGCGGGTCTCGATGCCGGTCAGCACCGCATCGTGCAGCGAGTAACCTTTGATCTGTTTCTCAAACGCCGGCAAGGCTTCGCGGATGGCTTCGATGGCGAAGTCCGGCAGGGCCAGGGCCAGGTCACCCAGCGACACTCCGGGTTTGTAGGACGGCTCCACACTGCCCAGGGCGGTGGAGGGTTTGCCGGCGATGAAGTCGCCCACCAGTTGCGCCGGGGCCTCGTAGTTGCTGCCGCCGAGGATGTAGGCGTGGGACTCCAGGCGCTCCTGCAACTCGATACCGGCCAGCGGGCCACCCGGGTAATCCACCTCGGGGGTAATGCCTACCACGATGCCAGAGTTGGCATTGCGCTCGTTACGCGAGTATTGGCTCATGCCGTTGGTCACGACGCGATGGGGCTCCGAGGTCGCAGCCACGACGGTGCCGCCCGGGCACATGCAGAAGCTGTAAACCGAACGGCCGTTCTTGGCGTGGTGCACCAGCTTGTAGTCCGCAGCACCCAGCTTCGGGTGGCCGGCGTATTTACCCAGGCGTGCGGCGTCGATCAGCGACTGTGGGTGTTCGATACGGAAACCCACCGAGAACGGCTTGGCTTCCATGTACACGCCACGGTCGTGGAGCATGCGGAAGGTGTCCCGGGCGCTGTGGCCCAGGGCAAGAATCACGTGCTTGGAGAGGATCTGCTCGCCGCCGTCGATGACCACGCCGTTCAACTGGCCGTCTTCGATCAACACGTCGGTGACCCGCTGCTCGAAGCGTACTTCACCGCCCAGGGCGATGATCTGCTCGCGCATGTTTTCCACCACGCCGGTCAGGCGGAAGGTGCCGATGTGGGGCTTGCTGACGTAGAGAATTTCTTCCGGCGCGCCGGCCTTGACGAACTCGTGCAGCACTTTGCGACCGTGGAATTTCGGGTCCTTGATCTGGCTGTACAGCTTGCCGTCGGAGAAGGTGCCTGCGCCGCCTTCACCGAATTGCACGTTGGACTCGGGGTTGAGCACGCTTTTGCGCCACAGGCCCCAGGTGTCCTTGGTGCGTTGGCGCACTTCCTTGCCGCGCTCGAGGATGATCGGCTTGAAGCCCATCTGTGCCAGCAGCAGCCCGGCGAAGATCCCGCAGGGACCGAAGCCCACCACGATTGGCCGCTCAGCCAGGCCTTCCGGCGCCTGGCCCACCACCTTGTAGCTGACATCCGGTGCCGGGTTGACGTTGCGGTCGTCGGCAAACTTGAGCAGCAGCGCGGCTTCACCCTTCACGTTCAGGTCGACGGTGTAGATGAAGCACAGCTCAGAGGTCTTTTTACGCGCATCGTAGCTGCGCTTGAACAGGGTGAAATCGAGCAGGTCATCACTGGCGATGCCCAGGCGCTGCACGATGGCAGTGCGCAGGTCTTCTTCGGGATGGTCGATGGGCAGCTTGAGTTCGGTGATTCGTAACATGACAGGATCCGGTAGGCGGCGGGCAAGGAGGCCGGCTGTTTTGCAAACCGGCGATTATAAGCCCCAATGGCAAGTTTCCGTCAGGTTAAAACAGCACAGGGCCTAATCAGTCGTCCCGCGAGCCGCCGAATGCTGCGCAACCACGCTGCACCTGGCCGTTCACGCGCAACTCGGCGCTCATGTGTTGCAGGCTGCCGCTCACACTGTCGACGCAGCGCTGGGGCGCCACCCACAGTTCGATGTGCTGGTTGTTGGCTTCAGTCATCAGATTGAAGCGGCCGTCGCCCAGTTGTTCCTCGACGTAGGGTACTGCCAAAGGTGGATGGCCTTCGCGTTCCAGCACCATACCCTTGGCCGTGACATTCATTGCCCAGGCGGGTTTATGGCCGTTGGCCCGCAGTATCATGCGCTTGAAGTCCGGGTCGGAGCACGCTGAAGTCGAGCGTTCGACGCGATACAGCTGTTGCAGGTCCACTGAACCCTGGGTGCCGCTGGCGACCCCGGAAAACTTGCCGCGCAGGTCGGCAAACAGCTTGCCCTGCTGGCCGGCCAGCGAGGCGGCTTCCTGCAGGACGCTGGTGCCGCCGGTGTCGTTGACCACGTAGCTACGCTGGTCGCCGCACGGCTGGAACAGCAGTTTGCCGTCCACCGCGGTCAACTCACCCTGCATACGGGTCAGCCCGACAGTCGATGGCTTGGCCGGCTCGCTTTCGAACAATTGGCAGGCGGCGAATACAGGAAGCAAGGCAAACAGGACGAGGGTACGGGCGGCGCGCATTATCGGGTCTCCAGGCAAGTGCCGCCACGTTACGCAGGCTGGCCGTGCATCACAAGCCCGCTTGCCAGCTTCAGGCGTTTCTTACAGTACTCACCCTCATCCCACGATAAAGGTCTGACCAGTTTGTAGGCCCTCGACGCTTTTTGCGTAAGCCAGCGCCACATCGGCGGCGGGGGCAGGTTTGTAGCCACGGAAATAAGGGGCATAGCTGCCCATGGCTTCCAGTAGCACAGTCGGGCTGACCGAGTTGATACGCAGGCCGCGAGGCAATTCAATGGCCGCCGCTTTGACGAAGGCGTCCAGAGCACCGTTGACCAAGGCCGCCGAAGCGCCGGTACGGATCGGATCACGGTTCAGGATGCCGCTGGTGAACGTGAACGAAGCACCGTCGTTGGCGTACTCACGGCCGATCAACAGCAGGTTGACCTGGCCCATCAGCTTGTCACGCAGGCCCAGTTCGAAATCGCTGTCGTTCATGTCTGCCAGGGGCACGAAGTTGACGCTGCCTGCCGCGCAGATCAGGGCGTCGAACTTACCGGTCTGCTCGAACAGCTTACGGATCGAGGCGCTATCGCTGATATCCACCTGGAAGTCACCGCTGGTGCGGCCGATGCTGATCACTTCGTGGCGCTGGGCCAGTTCCGCCTTGACCGCTGAACCGATGGTGCCGCTGGCACCGATCAATAGGATTTTCATCGTGCTGTTCCTCTGGGGCTGATTTCCTGCAGGGGCAAGCGTGCTCGCGAAAAACTCAAGGTCGCCGGCGTGTAGTCAGGCTTACCGCGTGATCGTTGACGTTCTTCGCGAGCAAGCTCGCTCCTACAGGGGTTGGGATTTGCGTTCAGTCTAGTGTGGCTTTTTAATTGGATAAACGTGCTAATAGGCAACCTTTGGTTTTCAAATGGAAACAGTCCATGAGCGAAATGGATGACCTGGCGGCGTTCGCCGTGCTGATCGAAGCCGGCAGTTTCACCGTGGCGGCCACACAATTGGGCTGCAGCAAAGGGCAGTTGTCCAAGCGCATCAGCCAGTTGGAAGCGCAGTTTGCCGTGGTTTTGCTGCACCGCACCACGCGCAAGCTGAGCCTGACTGCTGCCGGCGCGGCGTTGCTGCCCCAGGCACAAGCATTGGTGGTGCAGGTGGAACGCGCCCGCCAGGCATTGGCGCGGCTCAAAGATGATTTGGCTGGCCCTGTGCGTATGACCGTTCCAGTGTCGTTGGGTGAAACCTTCTTCGATGGCTTGCTGATGGAGTTCTCCAAGCAATACCCGCAGGTGCAGATCGAGCTGGAGCTCAATAACAACTACCGAGACTTGGCACGGGATGGTTTTGACTTGGGGGTACGGTCGGGCGCCATCGAACATGAACGCTTGGTGGCTAAACCTTTGCTGGCCTGGCATGAGATGACCTGCGCCAGCCCGGCTTATCTGGAACAGCATGGCGAGCCGCAGACCCCAGCGGACCTGGCGGCGCACAGCTGTTTGCTCAACAGTCATTACAGTGGCCGCGAGGAGTGGTTGTACCACCAGCAACACGAATTGCTGCGGGTAAAGGTGAGCGGCACCTTCGCCTCCAACCACTACAACCTGTTGAAAAAAGCAGCGTTGGTCGGCGCCGGTATTGCCCGCCTGCCGTCCTACGTTCTACCCACGGAGCTGGCTGACGGCCGATTGCGCTGGCTGCTGCGCTATTATCAGACACGCAGCATGCCGATGTACTTGGTGCATCCCTACCAGGGCGGTTTGCCTCGGCGTACCCAGGTGTTGGCCGACTACCTGGTGGACTGGTTCAAGCGCAGCGGCGAAGCGCTGGATCGGCTTCAGCGATAACGACGGGCAATCAGGTGGTCGATGGACAGGCACCCGGGGCCTTTGGCAAGCAACAACAATAACAGCGCAAGCCAGGTGCCGTGAGTGGGGTAGGCGTCAGGGTAGACGAACAGCTGGATGGTCAAGGTCATGCCTATCAAGGCCAGGGCCGAGAAGCGCGTGGCGAACCCCAGCAGAATCAATACCGGAAAAAAGTGCTCGGCAAAGGTTGCCAGGTGCGCGGCCACCTCTGGCGACAGCAGAGGCAATTGGTATTCGCTGCGAAACAAAAAGAGGGTCGAGGCGGCGAGTTTGGGCTCACCCCATTGGAAGGTGCCGCTGATCAGGTCAATGGCAAAGCCTTCGACCTTGGTCTGGCCAGACTTCCAGAACACCGCCGCAATGGAGAAGCGCGCGATAAAGGCGATCAGGCTGTAGGGGATTTTTTCAAACAGTGCCACGGTTCGTTTTACCAGGCAGGGAGCGGGAAAGTTCATGGCGATACCTCTGGTTGCAGATGCAAATGGGTGATGGCGTCGTGGCTGATCAATAGCGTGAGACATAGGTGCAAATCGAATTCGTCAGAGGCTTTCAGGGCATCAGCTATGGCCATTTCCAGCCCTGCGCCTTGGTTGAGTCGGTTGATAAAGGTCACAGACCCGCGGTCGATGGCGAATACCTTGACCACCAACCCTTGGCGCAAGACCAGCCCGCCTTGGGCATGCCAGGGGTTCAAGCTGGCGATGGCCCCGTCGGCCTGGTGCGCCGCCCAAACCGATACCACCGCGTAGGAAGATTCCAGCGTGGCAAGTGATGGATGCAGTCGTACACGCAGTTGCCCCAGTTGCGCGCAACCTTGCAGTTGCCGAAGTACGCTGTGCTGATCCAGAACCTGGCAATCCGCCGCGTGATAAGCGCGGACCCTCAAGCGTTCCAGCCGGGCGACATCGGCCAGGTAGGGCACGCTCCAGGCTGGTTCGAAACCCTGGATAAAGTCAGCGAACGTGCCGCCGTACTCACTGATCAAGGGGCTGGTGGGCGGGTGGGCCTGGGCATACAGGCCGGCCATGGCGCGGAAAAACTCATCGCCGACCAGTTGCCGCGCCACCGGGTAGGCGGCTGCCAAAGCATTGATCAAAGCGCTATGGACATTGTTTCGATACACCGCAAAGCGGCTCGCCGGCTCAGCACCGTTGCTGCTGAATACGCCCTCGGGGCAGGTTGCTTGCGGGGCCAGTAAAGCCTCGGCGAATGTTTGCTGAATGCTCATCGGGCCACCTGCGACAAATACCATTCGGCCTGCCGGGCCTCTGCTTGCAACACGCTGAACGCGGGCACCTGGTTATCCCGCTCAATCAGCGTCGCCACCGCTCCGGTCCGCGCCAGTACCTGTGCGTAAAGCTGCCACACGGCGTTATCGATCGGCGCGCCGTGGTCATCAATCAGCAGGCGGTCGCCCAGGCTGTCGGTGTCTTCGGCAAAACCGGCCAGATGAATCTCACCCACTGCGTGCAATGGCAAGGCATCGATGTAGGTCAGCGGGTCGCGCTGATGATTGATGCAGGACACGTAGACGTTGTTGACGTCGAGCAGCAGGCCGCAACCGGTACGGCGGACTATCTGGCTGATGAAGTCGGTTTCGTCCAGGGTAGAGCGCTGGAACTGCAGGTAAGTGGAGGGGTTTTCCAACAGCATCGGCCGCTTGAGCGCGCTCTGTACCTGATCCACGTGTTCGCATACCCGCTCCAGGGTGCAGGCATCGTAGGCCAGGGGCAGCAGGTCGTTGAGAAACACCGGGCCGTGGCTGGACCAGGCCAGGTGTTCGGAAAAAGACTGGGGTTGATAGCGTTCGATCAGCGTGGCCAGGCGTGCCAGGTGCTCGCGATCCAAGGGGGCTTCGCCGCCGATGGACAGGCCGACGCCGTGCAGTGACAGGGGGTACTGCGCACGAATCAACCCCAGGTAGTGATGAAACGGGCCGCCGGCCACCATGTAGTTTTCGGCGTGTACTTCGAAAAAACCGATGTCGGGGCGGGTCTCGAGCACCTCGCTGAAGTGCTCGGTCTTGAGCCCCAGCCCGGCCCGATAGGGGAGGCCGGGCACCTGAGCCGGTGAGACCGCGTGTTGGGCTGTAGGCGTCATCATCAGTACTCAGGCTGCGCGGGGTTCAGGATTTGGCGGTGAAGGCCGCTTCCTGGCCAAAACCGGTCGGCGAGGTGGTGCTTGGGGTCTTGGTGCAAGTGCCGGCGGGTACCAGCTTCCAGGCATTGGCCTGGTCTTTGGTTTTGGAGGTGCCAGCGCAGGACGTACCGGCGCCCGCGGCGCAGTCATTCTTGCCGGCTTCAGCCACGCCGAAGCATTTCTGCATGTCGTCGGCCGCGTGGGCGGTGGTGGTCAGGGCGGACAGGCTCAGGGCAGAACCAAGGGCCAGAACGAGGGTGGCGGCGGACAGTTTGGTGGTCATGGTGTGTCTCCAGCAGTGGTTGAATGCGCAGGCTTGATTGCCTGCATGCACCACTAGAGAAAGGGGGAGGGAATTCGTTACAAAGCCATCGAAAAAAACTGCAAACAACACCTGTTTAATGACTTATACAAAGCAAATGTGGGAGTCGGGCTTGCCCGCGATGCAAACGCCTCGGTTCTTCAGATACACCGGGGTGATGCCATCGCAGGCAAGCCAGCTCCCACACAAGCCAACTCCCATTTGGAACTCACTCTTTCTTAGCCGCCGAGGTAGGCCTCCCGCACCTTCGGATCGGTCAGCAATTGCTCACCCGTACCCTGCATCACCACCCGGCCATTCTCCAGCACATAGGCACGGTCAGCGATTTTCAGCGCCTGGTTGGCGTTCTGCTCCACCAAAAACACCGTCACACCGTCCTTGCGCAGCTGTTCGATGATGTCGAAGATCTGCTGGATGATGATCGGTGCCAGGCCCAGGGAAGGCTCGTCCAGCAACAACAGCTTGGGCTTGCTCATCAGCGCCCGGCCGATGGCAAGCATTTGCTGCTCGCCGCCGGACATGGTGCCGCCGCGCTGGCTGAAGCGTTCCTTGAGACGGGGGAACAGGTGCAGCACCTTGTCCATCTGCTCCTGGTAATCGCCCTTGTCGGTGAAGAACCCACCCATGGCCAGGTTCTCTTCCACGGTCAGGCGCGAGAACACCCGACGGCCTTCGGGCACCACCGCAATGCTCTTGCGCATGATCTCGGCGGAGTGCTTGCCCACCAGTTCTTCACCCATGTAGCGGATGCTGCCACTGTAGGCTTGCGGCGAACCGCACAAGGTCATCAGCAAGGTCGATTTGCCGGCACCGTTGGCGCCGATCAGGGTGACAATCTCACCCTGGCGCACTTCCACATTGACGCTGTGCAGGGCCTGGATCTTGCCGTAGAAAGTGGAAACGTTTTCGAATTGCAGCATTTTACGCTTCCCCCAAGTAGGCTTTGATCACTTCAGGATTGTCGCGGATCTGCTCCGGCGTCCCGTTGGCCAGCGGCGTGCCCTGGTTGATCACCACGATATGGTCGGAGATGCTCATGACCAGTTTCATGTCGTGTTCGATCAACAGCACCGTGGCGTTGTTTTCCTCACGCAGCACACTGATCAGCGCCTTGAGGTCTTCGGTTTCCTTGGGGTTCAGGCCCGCGGCAGGTTCGTCGAGCATCAGGATGCGCGGGCGGGTCATCATGCAGCGGGCGATTTCCAGGCGACGTTGCTGGCCGTAGGCGAGGGTGCCTGCCGGGCGGTTGGCGAACTCGGTCAGGTTGACCTTGTCCAGCCAGTACGCCGCGTATTCCATGGCCTCGCGTTCGCTCTTGCGGAACGCCGGGGTCTTGAACAGGCCAGCGAAGAAGTTGGTGTTCAAGTGACGGTGCTGGGCGATCAACAGGTTCTCGACCGCCGTCATGTCCTTGAACAACCGCACGTTCTGGAAGGTACGCACCACGCCTTTGCGGGCGATTTCGTGGCCGGCCAGGCCCTGTATGGGTTGGCCGTCCAGCAGGATGCTGCCACCGCTCGGCTTGTAGAAACCGGTGAGGCAGTTGAACACCGTGGTCTTGCCGGCGCCGTTGGGGCCGATCAGCGCTACCACTTGTTTCTCTTTGACGGTCAGGGCCACGCCATTGACCGCCAGCAAACCGCCGAAGCGCATGCTCAGGTTTTCGACTTTCAGGATCTCGCGGCTCATTTGCGCAGCTCCATGTGTGGACGTTGCATGGGCAGCAGGCCTTGAGGGCGCCAGATCATCATCAGCACCATCATGGCGCCGAACATCAACATGCGGTATTCGCTGAACTCACGCATCATTTCCGGCAGCAGGATCATCACGATGGCCGCCAGGATCACGCCCAGTTGCGAGCCCATGCCACCCAGTACCACGATGGCGAGAATGATCGCCGACTCGATAAAGGTGAACGATTCCGGCGTCACCAGGCCTTGGCGAGCGGCGAAGAAGCTGCCGGCAAAACCGGCGAATGCAGCGCCCAGGGTGAATGCGGAAAGCTTGATGATGGTCGGGTTCAGGCCCAGGGCACGGCAGGCGATTTCATCTTCGCGCAGTGCTTCCCACGCACGGCCGATGGGCATGCGCAGCAGGCGGTTGATCACGAACAAGGCCGCCAATGCCAGCAACAGTGCGACCAGGTACAGGAACACCACTTTGCTCACCGGGTTGTAGGCAATCCCGAAGTACTCGTGGAAGGTCTGCATGCCTTCGGCGGCGGTGCGGTCGAACGACAGCCCGAAGAACGTCGGCTTGGGAATGCTGCTGATACCGTTGGGGCCACCGGTGATATCGGTGAGGTTACGCAGGAACAGGCGAATGATTTCGCCGAAGCCCAGGGTCACGATGGCCAGGTAGTCACCGCGCAGGCGCAGCACCGGGAAGCCCAGCAGGAAGCCGAACGTGGCCGCCGCCATACCCGCCAATGGCAGGCAGATCCAGAAGCTCCAGCCCAGGTAATGCGAGAGCAGCGCGTAGGTATAGGCACCCACGGCGTAGAAGCCCACATAACCCAGGTCGAGCAGGCCTGCCAGGCCCACCACGATGTTCAGGCCCAGGCCCAGCAACACGTAGATCAGGATCAGCGTGGCAATGTCGACCGCGCCGCGCGAGCCGAAGAACGGCCAGATCAGCGCCGCGATGATCAACCCGATGATGATGTAGCGCTGGGTGCGCGGCAGGGTCAGAAATTGGCTGACCTTGGGCGACACCAACGGGCCACGGTTGCCCTTGAACAAGGCACCGACCTGCTGGGTGAACAGTACACGCAGGAACATCAGCACCGAACACAGGGCGATGACGGTCAGGGTCACAGGCCCGGTGCCGTGCACCTCCAGGTTGATGCCGACAATGCTCAGCTTGAGGCCGAGTACCGGGAAGGCCACGGCCCACACCAGCAAGGCGCTGAAAAACGCCGATTTAAGATATCTGCTCATACTTTCTCAACCTCCGGACGGCCCAGGATGCCGGTCGGACGGAACAACAACACCAGAACCAACAGGCCGAACGCGACGACATCCTTGTACTGGTCACCGAAGATATCGGCGCCAAAGGCTTCGGCCACACCCAGCACCAGCCCGCCGAGCATGGCGCCCGGAATGCTGCCGATGCCGCCCAATACCGCAGCGGTAAAGGCCTTGAGGCCCACCAGGAAGCCGGCGTTGGGGTTGATCACGCCGTATTGCATGCTCAGCAACACGGCCGCCACGGCCGCCAGCGCAGCACCAATGACGAAGGTCAGGGCGATGATGTTGTTGGTGTTGATGCCCAGCAGGTTGGCCATCTTGATGTCTTCGGCGCAGGCCCGGCAGGCGCGCCCCAGACGGGAGCGGGAGATGAACAGCGTCAGGCCCAGCATGGCCACCAGGGTGACCACGAAAACCAGAATCTGCATGTACGAAATCAGCACTTCTTGTGCGCCACCCGGGCCGAAGGAGATGCTCCCCGGAATCAGGTTGGGAATGGACTTGTCCTTGGAGTCCTGGGACAGCAATACGGTGTTCTGCAGGAAAATCGACATGCCGATCGCGGAAATCAGCGGGATCAAACGGTTGCTGCCCCGCAGGGGACGGTAGGCAACCCGCTCGATGCTGTAGCCATAGGCACTGGTCACGATGATCGATGCCAGGAACGCAGCGGTCATCAACAGCGGCAGGGAGTGGATCCCCATCATGGCCAGCCCGGCAAGGGCGATAAAGGCCACGTAGGAACCAATCATGTACACCTCGCCATGGGCGAAGTTGATCATTCCAATGATGCCGTAAACCATTGTGTAGCCAATGGCTATCAAGGCATAGGTGCTGCCAATGGTCAGGCCATTAACCAGCTGTTGGAAAAAATGATAGATCTCAGGCATTACAGCGCTCCTAAAAACCCGATACGCATTTCACTGGTGGAGTCATTTCCGGCTCGGTGCCCTGTTCTGTGACCAGGTTGCACGAAGCGTTTGCCAGCGAACCGCTGGTGACGGTTTTAAGATTTTCAGGTGAGCCAGCGCCCGGATCGCGGGTGACATGGCCCATAAACCTCGTAAAACAAAGCCCACTGCTTGCACAGTGGGCTTGTTGACCAGTAACGCCTGGCTTACTGAGGGGAAACTTCGGTTTTTGGTTTACCGAAGTGCCATTCGTAGACCACGAACTTGAAGTCCTTCAGGTCGCCCTTGGCGTCGAAGCTCAGATCGCCGGTAGGGGTCTTGAAGGTACCCGCGTGGATGGCCTCGGCCACTTTGGCGGTGTCTTCGCTCTTCGCGGCAGCGATACCGCCGGCGATGACTTCAACTGCCGAGTACGCCGGGAATACGAACGGACCGGTTGGGTCCTGTTTGTTCTTGGCGAACTCTTCAACGATGGCTTTGTTGGCAGGGTCGGTGTCGAAGGATTTCGGCAGGGTCACCAGCAGGCCTTCGGAAGCGCCCTGGGCGATTTGCGAGATGGAGTCGTTACCCACGCCCTCTGGGCCCATGAACTTGGCGTTCAGGCCTTTTTCCTTGGCTTGGCGCAGGATCAGGCCCAGCTCAGGGTGGTAACCGCCGTAGTAGACGAAGTCGACGTTGGCTTGCTTGAGTTTCTGGATGATCGAGGAGAAGTCTTTGTCACCGGCGTTCAGGCCTTCGAAGACGGCAACCTTGGTGCCTTTTTCTTCAAGGGTCTTCTTCACGGCGCTGGCGATACCTTCACCGTATTGCTGCTTGTCGTGCAGCACGGCAACGATTTTCGGTTTCACGTGGTCGGCGATGTAGTTGCCGGCCGCTGGGCCTTGCGCGCTGTCCAGGCCGATGGTACGGAAAATCAGCTTGTAGCCACGGGAAGTGATTTCAGGGCTGGTGGCAGCGGGGGTGATCATGATGACGCCTTCGTCTTCATAGATATCCGATGCTGGCTGAGTGGAGCTGGAGCAGAGGTGGCCGACGACGAACTTGACGCCATCATTGACCACTTTGTTGGCAACGGCCACGGCTTGTTTTGGATCGCAAGCGTCGTCGTATTCCTTGGCCTCAAGCATCTTGCCGTCTACGCCGCCCTTGGCGTTGATGTCTTTGATGGCTTGCTTGGCACCCATGAATTGCATGTCGCCGTATTGCGTCACCGGACCGGTCTTGGGACCGGCGATGCCGATCTTGATGGTGTCGGCTGCGAACGAATGGCCGGCAACCCCAGCCAGGACCATAGCGGCAAACAGTTTGGAAATCTGCTTAGTAGCCTTATTCATAGTGCTCCACTCTTACTGTTGTATTTTTTATAGTTCTAGCGGCCTTGTGAGCTGCAGAACCGGATCAGATATCGCGGATATCCCCCCGGCATTGCCCTGGCAACTGTACCGGTACAGTGTAGAGCGCCGGCTGATCGCTTGAAAAGCTGGCAGCTGGGGGCAAAACCTGGGTATGTCGCTTAAGTGAAAGAAAAAGACAGAATTGCGCCGGGCTCCTAACAGCTTTCAAGGCATTCCTTGGCTTTCCTGGCAGTTTCAATCGCTACTTCATTTGCTACTGGGTTTTTCTGCCTGAGCGACGGGGCTATGATTGCGCCGATTTTCTACTCAGGTGAATTCCCATGACGCAAGAACCAAGCACCCTCTATGCCAAGCTGCTCGGTGAAACCGCCGAAATTTCCTGGAAGGAGCTTGAACCGTTCTTTGCCAAGGGTGCCCTATTGTGGGTCGATGCCGGCCTGGATTTGATCGAGGCCGCCGAAGGAATGGCCGAAGACAACCGTGACAAAGTCGCCGCCTGGCTGGCTGCAGGCACCCTTGGCGAGGTGTCTGCGACGCGGGCATTGGACCTGGTCGAACGGGATCCAAGCTTATGGGCAGTGGTGGTCTCGCCATGGATCCTGATCCAGGAAAGGGCAGCATAAGAATGGCGCGCACGAAAAAGGTGCGTATTTTTCACGCGCTGAAGTGTGTAGCCGAGTAACCGCTGAACGCGTGATGGCACCTTGCCGTAGAGAAAGGTCACAGCCGAGGGTGACGTAAGCGTCACGGGAACAGTTGAGGTCCGAAGGAATGAGTGGCGCAATTGTTTCCAGGTATGACCCGGCGTGAAGAGAAGCAGCGATTACACCACCACTCCCCGTGCCTGCGTCTCAGCGAATCGGCCTGACAATAGACGGCGGGCCGATACGCCCTGGCGCCGGGTCTTTTGGCTGTGGAGCGTCGTTGTTCTCTACGCTGAGCGGGTATAGCGGGTTGCGCATGGCAATCCCCTGCATCACGCCGATGATGTCATTGAAAGGCACCGCCGGGCTGAGCAGGTAGCCCTGGATGTAGTCACAGCCATGCTTGAGCAGCAACTCGAACTGTGCCTGGGTTTCCACGCCTTCGGTAACCACCTGCAAGTGCAGGGTGTGGGCCATGCCGATAACCGCCTGGACGATTTCACTGTCTGCGGTGGATTTGGGAATGTCCTGGATAAACGAGCGGTCGATCTTCAAGGTGTTGAGCGGCAAGCGCTTGAGATAAGCCAGCGACGAATAGCCAGTGCCGAAGTCATCGATGGCCAGTGACACACCCAGGGCGCGAATTTGCCGCAACAGTGCCAGGGTGCTGCTGATGTTGCCCATCAGCGCATTTTCAGTGACTTCCAGTTCAAGTCGGTTGGTGCCTATGCCGGCGAAGCGCAGGGCGTCTTCGATTTCATCGGCCAGTTCGTCACGCGCCAGGTTCAACGCCGAGCAGTTTACCGCCATGATCAACTCGGTGTAGCCCCGGTCAGACAACAGGCTCAGGTCGTGACAGGCCTGGCGCAATACCCAGTGGTCCAGCTCGGCGATCAGCCCGTTGTTCTCGGCAATGCCGATAAAGCGGTCCGGAGCCAGGAGTCCGTGCTGGGGGTGTTGCCAGCGCACCAGGGCTTCCAGGCGCGTGACCTTGCCCAGCTTCATGTCGAAGATCGGCTGATAAAACAGCACCAGCTGGTTGCGCGTACGCAAGGCGGCGCGCAGTTCCTCCTCCAGTTGCAGCTCAAGGAAGGCGCGTGTTTTCAGGTTGGAGCTGAAGAAGTGCAAGCTGTTGCGCCCGGCGTCCTTGGATTGGTACAGCGCCAGGTCGGCAGTTTTCAGCAGCTCTTCGCAGGTGTGGCCGTCCTCGGGAAACAGGCTGATGCCGATGCTGGTGGTCATCACCATGCGCCGGCCAGCCAGCTCGATGGGCTCTTTCATCTTCTGCATGATGCGCTGGGCCATCTGCCGGGCTTCGTCGCGGTGATGAATAGTGATCAGAATGCAGAATTCATCGCCGCCAAAGCGTGCCACTACATCTTCATGGCTGCGTATCGAGCCCTTGATATGCCCGGCCAGCACCGTGAGCAACTGGTCGCCCGCATCGTGGCCAAGGCTGTCATTGATGCGCTTGAAGTGATCAATGTCGAGAAAGATTACCGCCAGCATGCCTTGGCTTCGGGTTTTTTCCGCAACCTTTTCCGCGAAGATCTGATTGAAACCACGGCGGTTGAGCAGGCTGGTCAGTGCATCGAAGTGGGCCACTTGTTGCAGTGAAGCGCGGGCCTGGTCGAGTTCGCTGAGCAGCGCATTGACCCGGCGCAGGTCCCGCTCTTTGTGCTGCAGCTTTTTATCTGCCAGGGCTGCGCTGACACTACTGCCGATCACCAGCAAGGTAATTACCGCCACCGACAACCCCAGTTGAACCGGACTGCCATCCACCGGCAATGAAAGATCCGCGCCAGCGGGCACCAGCATTTGCATGGCCGCCATGCCGGTGAAATGCATGCTCAGGATCCCGGCCCCCAGCACCAGGCTGGCGGCGTATTTGAGCAGTTGGTGAAACATGCCGGTTCCGTTGCGCAGGTAGCTGGACAGCAACAATGCCGCCAGGCTGGCGCCGATGGCAATCGCCACCGAGGCCAGGAACAGCCGTGTTTCGAAGTACACCTGGGCCTGGGAGCGCATGGCCGACATGCCCACGTAATGCATCAGCGCGATACCCAGTCCCATCCACACCGAAGCCACCAGGTACTGATGAAAGCGCAGGTGAGTATGACTGAGGGTCTGCATGGCGAGCAGCGAGGCGATCAGGGCGATCAGCAGCGAGGCGAACGTCATGATCAATTCGTAGTGAATGGCGATGGGGGCCTGGAACGCCAGCATGCTGATGAAATGGGTCGACCAGATTCCGCCTGCCAGGCAACCCGCGCCCAGCCAGCGCCAATGGCGGCGGGCGGTGGGGTCTTCGACATGGCCCACACGTTCGGCCATGTCCAGCGTACCGAAGCCCGCCGCGCAGGCGACCAGGTACGCCAGTAGCACCAGAAAGGGGTTATGACTGCAATTGAGTAATAAATGCCCACTGTCTGGAAGGTCGGTAAAAAAGTGCTGCCCCAGCCATTCCATAGCGTATCCCGTCATAGAGCCATGTCACTGCCAGAGGCGATGACCGATGAGATCGAGTATAGAAGTCTCCGAAGATTTGCCATGAGTAATGGCGTTTTGATCTCAAATTATTTTGACATGCCTTCCATAGCGTTTGGTGCTAAGCGCTGATGGGCAGGTCGAGTTCGAAGTGTGGGGCTTCCAGCGGCGCCAGGCCGAATGCGGCACGGGCGGCGTCGCAATCGACATTTTGCTCGCCCTGGCTCCAGGACGAGTCGAACTCACGGCATACGCTGGAGCGTTGCTCATAAATAGAGCAGCTGGTGGCCTGTCCGACTTCACCTTCAAGGCTGCAGCACCGTGCAGGTTTCTGATCGGTGCCGATCATCGCCACGCGGCTGGGGTTGATCTGCACCACCAGGTCATCGGGCACCGTGCCCCCGGACGAGGCGCACTCACCCCAGAAGAAAGACACGCGAAAGTGTGAACAGCAGGCACCGCAATTCAGACACGGACTGGCTTCGGACATGGGCGTCATCAATAAGAAAAGTAGGAGGAGGGTGCTACGAAAGGCTCGCCATTCTATCCGTGCCATCGCCATTGGGAAGAGGGGCACGCACTTATATTTTCGTGGGCAAAATCCGCTGTTGCCTGGGTGAAATCATGCCCTATCAGCTTTACGAATCATTACAGACAATCACTGCCAGCCTGACTATGTTGCAGTGACCTGAGCAGGATGCATCGGGCATCGCAGCTCTCATAACAATAAAAGAGACGGACCCATGCAGAACTCGACCCAAGCGGCGAATGCCTGGCGCATTCTGTTCCTGCTGTTCCTCGCTAACCTGTTCAACTTTTTTGACCGCACCATTCCCGCGATCATCATTGAGCCCATCCGCATGGAATGGCACCTGAGCGACTTCCAGCTCGGTATCATCGGCACCGCTTTTACCATCGTCTACGCCATTGCCGGGCTGCCGCTCGGGCGCCTGGCCGACACCGGTTCACGCAGCAAGTTGATGGGTTGGGGCTTGTTCGCCTGGAGTGGGCTGACGGCGGTCAACGGCATGGTCGGCAGTTTCTGGACCTTCCTGCTGGTGCGCATGGGCATTGGCATCGGCGAAGCCAGCTATTCACCCGCGGCCAATTCGCTGATTGGCGACCTCTTTCCCGCCCACCGCCGTGCCCGAGCCATGGGGATTTTCATGCTTGGTCTGCCGTTGGGCCTGTTGCTGGCGTTCTTTACGATCGGTGCGATGGTCAAGGCGTTCGACAGCTGGCGCGCGCCCTTCTTTATCGCGGCGGTGCCGGGGCTGATCCTTGCGGTGTTTATGTTCTACATAAAAGAACCCAAGCGTGGTGCGGCGGAAACCGTGCAAGTCTCCCAAGAGCGCGTCGACCGCCCGATCCGTCGCGTGCTGGCTGTGCCGACCTTTCTGTGGCTGGTGCTGGCCGGGTTGTGCTTTAACTTTGCCACCTATGCGTGCAACTCGTTCCTGGTGCCGATGCTGCAGCGCTATTTCCTCATGCCGTTGCAGGACGCGGCCGTCGCGACGGGTGTCATCGTCGGCCTGACCGGTTTGGTGGGCTTGACGCTGGGGGGCTGGATTGCCGACAAGATTCATCAGCGGGTCGCCAATGGCCGACTGTTGTTCGCCGCCTTCAGCTTGATCATCTCCACGGTCACCACCGCCTGGGCATTGCATGCCGGGCGTGTCGAAATCGGGGTGTTTGTCGCGCTGTTCAGTGTGGGCTGGCTGTTTGCCTACAACTTCTATACCTGCGTGTATACCGCGATCCAGGACGTGGTCGAACCACGCTTGCGCGCAACGGCGATGGCGCTGTTCTTTGCCGGGCTGTATCTGCTCGGCGGTGGCATGGGGCCGGTGGTGGTCGGGGCGTTGTCCGATCACTTTGCCCATTCAGCGATGTATGCGGCTGGGGCGCAGCAGATGACAGAGGCTTATAAAGCGGTAGGCTTGCATGACGCCATGTACCTGATTCCAGTGGCGTTGTTCTTGACCATGCTGTTTCTGTTCCAGGCCTCGCGCAGTTTTGTGCGTGATGCCAAGCGGATGAAGGAAGGGTTGAGTGCGGTTGAGGTGCCGGCAGCGGCGGCAACGGCGTGAGACCGAGTGATCGTTCCCATGCTCTGCGTGGGAACGCCGCTCTGGACGCTCTGCGTCCGCTTAAAAGTCGTGACGCAGAGCGTCACATGATGCATTCCCACGCCGAGCGGGGGAACGATCTCTAAGGCTAATAAAAAGGCCCGCATTGCGCGGGCCTTTTACGTTCAGCGGATTATCAACCCGCCACCAACACCCGAATCGCTTCCAGTCGCAGTGCCGCTTTATCAAGCATGGCCAGGCCTTGCTCGCGCTGGTTGCGCAAGGCAACCAGCTCGCTGTCACGTACGGTCGGGTTGACCGCTTGCAGCGCGGTCAGGCGCGCCAGCTCTTCGTCGGTGTCTGCCGCCAGGCGACGCTTGGCTTCGGCTACACGCTCGGCGTGACGCGGGGCGATCTTCTCTTCACCGGCGTTGATGCGCGGTGTGAGTTGGTCGCGCTGCGCCTGTACGAATTTGTTCGCGCTGGCCCGTGGCACGCTTTCCAGCTGGTCATTCAAGGTTACGAACGACACGCGGCCCGACAGGTCATTACCGTTGGCATCCAGCAGGCAGCGCAAGGCGGCCGGTGGCAGGTAGCGACCCAGTTGCAGGGAGCGCGGGGCGACCACTTCGCTGACATACAGCAGTTCAAGCAATACGGTGCCTGGCTTGAGCGCCTTGTTCTTGATCAGTGCCACGGCGGTGTTGCCCATGGAACCGGACAGCACCAGGTCCATGCCGCCTTGCACCATCGGGTGCTCCCAGGTGATGAACTGCATGTCTTCGCGCGACAGCGCCTGGTTACGGTCGTAGGTGATGGTTACACCCTCGTCGTCGCCCAGGGGGAAGCTGGCGTCGAGCATTTTTTCGCTGGGCTTGAGGATCAGCGCGTTTTCCGAATGGTCTTCGCTGTCGATGCCGAATGCGTCGAACAGGGTTTCCATATAGATCGGCAGGGCGAACTGGTCGTCTTGTTCGAGGATGTCCTCGACCAGTGCATCGCCTTCGCCAGCGCCGCCTGAATTGAGTTCGAGCAAGCGGTCGCGACCGGTGTGCAGCTCCTGCTCCAGGCGCTCGCGCTCGGCACGGGCTTCGTCGATCAGGGCTTGCCACTCGCCGTCGTCGGCGGCTTCCAGCAAGGGCAGCAGGCGTGGGCCGAACTGATGCTGCAAGGCGTTGCCGGTCGGGCAGGTGTTGAGGAAGGCATTGAGCGCCTCGTGGTACCACTGGAACAGGCGCTCTTGCGGGCTGGTTTCCAGGTAGGGCACGTGCAGTTCGATCACGTGTTTCTGGCCGATCCGGTCCAGGCGCCCGATGCGCTGTTCCAGCAGGTCGGGGTGGGACGGCAGGTCGAACAGCACCAGGTGATGGGAGAACTGGAAGTTGCGGCCTTCACTGCCGATTTCCGAGCAGATCAGCACCTGGGCACCGAACTCTTCATCGGCAAAATAGGCAGCGGCGCGGTCACGCTCCAGAATATTCATGCCTTCGTGGAACACCGTGGCCGGGATGCCGGAGCGCACACGCAGGGCGTCTTCCAGGTCCATGGCGGTTTCGGCGTGGGCGCAGATCACCAGGACCTTGGTGCGCTTGAGCATTTTCAACTGGTCGATCAGCCACTCGACCCGAGGGTCGAAACGCCACCAGCGGTTCTCTTCCTCGATGTCCGGTTGCGCCTGGAAGCTGACTTCCGGGTACAGCTCGGCGTGTTCGCCCAGGGGCAGTTCGAGGTATTCGTCCGGGTTCGGTAGCGGGTAGGCGTGCAGCTTGCGCTCGGGGAAGCCTTGCACCGCAGCACGGGTGTTGCGAAACAGCACGCGGCCGGTGCCGTGGCGGTCCAGCAGTTCACGCACCAGGCGCGCGCTGGCCTCGGTGTCGCCATCGTTGACGGCGGTGAGCAGGGCTTCACCTTCGTCACCGAGGAAGCCTTGAATGGTCTTGTGCGCGGTCGGCGACAGGCGGCCCTTGTCCAGCAGCTCCTGCACGGCTTCGGCCACCGGACGATAGTTTTCGCTCTCGGCGCGGAAGGCTTGCAGGTCGTGGAAGCGGTTCGGGTCCAGCAGGCGCAGGCGCGCAAAATGGCTGTCCTGGCCCAGTTGTTCTGGAGTGGCGGTCAGCAGCAGCACGCCAGGAATCACTTCGGCCAGTTGTTCGACCAGCGAGTATTCGGCGCTGGCCTTGTCTTCGTGCCACACCAGGTGGTGGGCTTCGTCGACTACCAGCAAGTCCCAGCCGGCGGCGAACAGCGCGTCCTGGGCCTTCTCGTCGTCCACCAGCCATTCCAGCGCAACGAGTGCAAGCTGGGTGTCTTCGAACGGGTTGGTGGCATCGCTTTCGATAAAGCGCTCTTCATCGAACAGCGCAACCTGCAGGTTGAAGCGGCGGCGCATTTCCACCAGCCATTGGTGCTGCAGGTTTTCCGGGACCAGGATCAGTACGCGGTTGGCACGGCCCGAGAGCAGTTGGCGATGGATCACCAGGCCTGCTTCGATGGTCTTGCCCAAACCCACTTCGTCCGCCAGCAACACGCGTGGCGCGATACGGTCAGCGACTTCGCGGGCGATGTGCAGTTGGTGGGCAATCGGTTGGGCGCGTACGCCACCCAGGCCCCACAGCGAGGACTGCAACTGGCGGCTGGTGTGTTCCAGGGTGTGGTAGCGCAGCGAGAACCACGCCAGCGGGTCGATCTGCCCGGCGAACAGGCGATCACTGGCCAGGCGGAACTGGATGAAGTTGGACAGTTGGGTTTCTGGCAGGGTGACCTGCTCGTTCTGCCCATTGAGGCCGTGGTAGACCAGCAGGCCATCGACGTCGTCGACTTCCTGTACGGTCATTTTCCAGCCTTCGAAATGGGTGATGGTGTCACCCGGCGAAAACCTCACGCGAGTGAGGGGCGCATTCCGTAGCGCATACTGGCGAGTGTCGCCAGTGGCCGGATAGAGCACGGTCAACAAGCGGCCGTCCTGTGCCAGAACGGTGCCTAACCCCAGCTCTGCTTCGCTGTCACTAATCCAGCGTTGCCCCGGTTGATACTGCTGCGCCATGCTGCCTGACTCCCGCCGTGAAAAAGCCGACTATGTTAACGGAACACGGCCCGGCGCCCAAGAACTCTGACAAAAACTACGCTGTTTGTACGGGCAGGCGGAAATTGAATCGACGGGTGGCGGGCACTTGAGAGTGTCGACTGAGTCACAGCTTGGCACGCGGGTGCTCAAGTCGCCCTGCCACCCGCCGACAGCCTGTTGATCAGGAGAATAATTATCATGCTGCCACCCATGCTGCCCGTCAGTGTTGTGCCGGTCACGTCGCAACTCGACCCGGCACGCCAGAAACCGGATATTCCGCCGGTGGTGCCCGTTCAACCGGGCTCCAACGAGAGCACGATCGACCTGAAAAAAGGCGATGCCGAGCAATCGACCTTTCTGCTGCGCGAAGAGCAGCGTCGCCAGCAGGAGCAGCAGAAACGCCGGCGTGAAGCCGACGACGACGCGGAGCAGCATTTGCCGATTCCCGGCGACTTGCTCAACGCTGACAACACCGTGCCCGTGGCGCCGCTGATCGAAGACGCGCCGCGCCAGGGCCTGTGGGTGGATATCGAGGTTTAATCGTTCAGTTCGCGCAGCGCCTTCACCAGTAACTCAATCTCGTCATCGGTGTTGAGCGGGCTGACGGAGATGCGCGCAATGCTGTTCAACCCACGTGCTTGCATATCCAGCGGGGTGTAGGCCACGCCATTGGCGCCGATGTTGATGCGCTTGCAGGCCAGGCGTTGCTTGAGTTCAAAGCTGTCCCAGCCGGCCAGGTTGAACGCGATCAAGCCTGAATGCGTTCTGCCTAAGTCATGCAAGGTAATTCCCGGTATCTGACGCAGTGCCTCGCGGATTCGCGCGCTGGTCTTCGAGACCCTTTGCCATACTTGCTCAATCCCCAAGTGATTGATTTCTTGCAACGCATTGCCCAGGCCGGCCAGCAGGGCGAAAGAGACTTCGCTGGTTTCAAAGCGCCGGGCGTCGTTGCGCAGGTCGAAGCCTTCGGCGGTCCAGGGCGCTGAAAACACGTCGCGTTGGGCCGGGTTCAGAGGCGGCAGAAAATCCGGCCTGATATACAGCAGCGCGGTACCGCGAGGCCCGCGCAGGTGTTTGCGGCCGGCGGACTTGAGCACATCGCACTGCAACGCTTGCACATCCACCGGCACCTGGCCGACGGCTTGGCCCGCGTCGATGAAGTAGGGAATGGTATGCCGCCTGGCCACATCGCCGATGGCCTGGGCCGGGTTGATCAAGCCACCGTTGGCCGGCAGCCAGGTGAGGTCGATCAGCTTCACCTTGGCATCCAGCATCGCCTCCAACGCCACCGGGCAGGCCGCGCCGCTGGCATCGCACGGGATGACCTCCACCCGCGCCCCGGCTTGAACGGCCAGTTCCATGCTCGCCAGGTTACCGCCCCATTCGTGGCGCCCCACTAGAATACGATCGCCCGGCTGCCATGGCCCCAGCGCCTGGAAGGCCATGCTCCAGGCCGTCGAGCCACTGCTGGCGAAGGCAATCGATGAGGCGGGCGCATTGAGCAGTTGGCCGGCGGCTCGGCGGGCCTTTTCCACTAAGACGGCACCCTGTTCTCCGGCCTCCATCGGGCCGTCGCGGGCTTCGCGTTGCAGCTGTTCGATGATGGCGTCGAGCGTCGCCTGGCTGGGCAAGGACGCCCCGGCGTGGTTGAAGTGCACGATGCCGGACTGGCAACCGGGCGTGGCTTCTCGCAAGTGCTGGACTTGCAGCGGGGTCATGGCTGCAGCTCGAAAATGGCGTCCACTTCCACGGCGACACCAGCCGGCAGACTGCAGACCCCTACGGCGGTGCGCACGTGCCGGCCCTTGTCGCCGAGGGCATTGACCAGCAGGTTCGAAGCGCCATTGGCGACCAGGCTTTGGCGCTGGAAGTCGGCGCTGCTGGCAATGAACACGCCCAGGCGCAGGATGCGCACCACCCGCGACAGGTCATCGCCCAACGCGTCGCTCAATTGCCCCAGCAGGCCCAGCGCCGCCAATTCCGCCGCTTGGGCGCCATCTTCATCGCTGAGAGAATCGCCCAGCCGGCCAAGGTAGGCAGGTTTGCCATCGGCCATGGGAATTTGTCCCGAGATGAACAGCTGGTGTTGGCTGATCACATGATTGACGTAGTTGGCAGCGGGTTGGCTGGGCGTGGGCAGTGTCAGGCCGAGGGCGTGTACGCGCTGGCGGATGGAATTGGTCATGGTGAAATCCTCTGGTGTCAGAAGGTTCCAGCATGTTGGCGGTGGCGAGGGGCGACAAACGGATAGATCTCATCCGACGTATCGAAAAACCTCACGCGTCGGCACACGCCTGCTTCAACCACTGGCTGAAGCATTCAGCCGCCTCACTGAGCGGGCGCTGAGGTGCGATCAGCCAATAGCCGATATCGCTGTGATAGGGCGGCCAGTCAAAGGCCTCTACCAGGCTGCCGTCCTGGAGCCTGCGTTCGATCAGGCGATGGCGGCCCATGGCGATCCCCTGGCCGGCCACGGTCGCTTCGACCACGATGTTGTAGTCATGCAGCATCACGCGGGGGTGGTGATCTAGGTTGACCTGGTAATGGGCCGACCAATCGGTCCACTCGAAAGGGCGGTGGGAGGTCGCCATCAACAGCGCGCCCCTGGCGATCTGCCTGGCTTTGAACCCAGGGCTGCATACCGGTGACAGGGTTTCGGCCATCAGGCGTGTGGCGCGCACGTCGGGCCAGTCGCCCTTGCCGTAGCGGATGGCCAGGTCAACCTCGGCCGTGGCGACGTTGGCCAGTTGAATGGCGGGCAGCAACTCCACCTGGATATGCGGGTAGCACCGTAGAAACTCGGCCAGGCGCGGCGCCAGCCATAACGTGGCAAAGGATGCCAGCAAGCCGATACGCAACACACTGGCGCTGGGCGCACCCCGTTGGTTGCGCGTCGCAGCGGCGATGGCGTCCAGGGCAGGGCGGATTTGCGCGTAGTAATCTTGCCCGGCCAACGTCAGGTCAATCGCACGGGTTCGCCGGATAAACAACGGTTTGCCCAGGTGGTGTTCGAGCTTATGTACCTGGTGGCTCAGCGCGCTTTGGGTCACCGACAACTCGTTGGCCGCCTTGATAAAACTCAAGTGCCGCGCCACGGCCTCGAAGGCGCGCAGGGCCAGCAGCGGTGGAAGGTCGTTGTGCAAGGCCACCTGGATGCGCCTCCTGGGCAGGGTAGAAAGTGCCGATTTTGGTCGATGGCCTGCATTTTGTCGCCCGCTTAATTGCCGTCGGGCGGGGCAGGCCGCATTATTGAGGCATTCCCGCCACGACGTAAGCCAAGCCATGAGTGATGACGACAAGCTGATCGACCTGAACGCCGAACGTGCCAAGCGCGTGCACGACCTCAATGACAAACGCTTGAATGAAGTGCGCCAAGCCTTTGAACAAGCCATGCCCTTGGGCAAGCCCAAGAAAAAGTCCAAGAACAAGCCGAAAAAGCGTTGAAACGCCCTGCATCCATTGATGCAGGTCAGTTATTCCCCTTCTTTACGCCCCGTCGTGGGCGACATTGATCCTGGTCAATTTCCCACTGCGCCTTCTCCATTAACTTAGCCCTATCGCAACAGGGCAAGTGCAGGAGGCCGGTCATGTTTTTCGATAATGTGGTTTTCGCCGGAGTGCTGACTGTTAGCCTCATGGTGCTGTTTTTTGTAGGGTTTGGATTTTTTATCTGGAAAGACGCGAACAAGCGTAAAAAACCTTAAGTCTTTCCGGGTTACATGAGCACGCAAGGCATTTTGGGCGACTTCGGTCGCCCTTTTTTTTGGCTCGTTCCCACGCTCCGCGTGGGAATGCATCCTGTGACGCTACGCGTCACCCGTGCGCGAGTGGGACGCGGAGCGTCCGTGGCGGCATTCCCACGCAGAGCGTGGGAACGAGCATAAAAAAAGGTGCGACCCTCGCGGATCGCACCTTTTTTATTGCCGGCTGGCTATCAGTTGCCCAAAGCCTTGGACGCCAACCAGAACAACCCGGCCGAAAGGCCTACGGTCGCTGGCAAGGTCAATACCCAGGCCATCAGGATGGTCTTGACGGTGCCACCTTGCAGGCCGCTTTTGTTGGCAACCATGGTGCCCGCCACGCCAGAAGACAGGACGTGGGTGGTGGACACTGGCAGGGCGAAGATATTGGCAAAGCCGATCATGGTGGCCGTGGTGATTTGCGCCGACATGCCCTGGGCATAGGTCATGCCTTGCTTGCCGATCTTCTCACCGATGGTCAGTACCACGCGCTTCCAGCCCACCATGGTGCCCAGGCCCAGGGCCAGTGCGACCGCGAGAATCACCCAGAACGGAGCATACTCGGTGGTGGCGGTCAGGTCTTTGCGCAGCTTGTCCAGGTCTGACTTCTCACGGGAGTCCAGGCCTGGCAGCTTGCCGACCTTTTTCGCGGTGTCATCCAGGCAAAGCAGGTAGCGACGCACTTCGATGCGGTGGTCGGCCGTCAGCGAGTGGTAGTCCGAAACGCCCTTGAGGGTGCCCAGCAGCGCGTTGATCGTCGGTTCGGTCTGCTGCGGGTTGCAGCGGAACTTGCCCGGCAGGTCATCCTTCACGCTTTTGCCCAGGGCCAGGAACTCACCGAGGGTCTCGTGGTTGCGCTGGTAGAACTGGTTCAGGTGCAGGGTGGCGTCGCGGGTACGTTCGATCTGGTAAGTGGTGCTGCCCAGGTCCAATACGAACTGCGCCGGCACGATACCGATCAGTACCAGCATGATCAGGCCGATGCCTTTCTGGCCATCGTTGGAGCCGTGCACGAAGCTTACAGCCATGGCCGAAATCACCAGGACCAGGCGGTTCCAGAACGGCGGGTGCTTCTTGTCGTCGAGCTTGCGGCGCTGGTCCGGGGTCTTGTGCATCTTAGACAGCGGGCGCCACCACTTCAGGCCGATCAGCACCAGGGCGGCAACCAGGAAGCCCGCCATCGGCGAGAACACCAGGGAGGCGCCGATATCCACGGCCTTCTGCCAGTTCACACCGTCAGCCAGGGGGATGTCGTTGATCAATGCATTGGCCAGGCCGACACCGAGGATCGAGCCGATCAGGGTGTGGGAGCTGGAGGCGGGGATACCGAAGTACCAGGTGCCCAGGTTCCAGGTGATCGCCGCCGCCAACAACGAGAAGACCATTGCCAAGCCGTGGCCGGTGTTCACATTGATCAGCAACTCCACCGGCAGCAAGTGCACGATGGCGTAGGCGACACCGACACCGCCGAGCAATACGCCGAGGAAATTGAACACCCCGGAGAAGAACACGGCCAGGTGTGGCGGCATGGCTTTGGTATAGATGACTGTGGCCACCGCGTTAGCGGTGTCATGAAAGCCATTGATGAACTCGAAGGCGAGGACAAAGGCCAGGGCGAGCAACAGGCTCACGAGAACCCAAGCATCCAGTCCGCTGAATAAATCGATCATGAAGGTTTTCTGACCCGGTCGTAAGGGGGCGCGATTATGCCAGAAAACATCAGTAATCGATGCATTAGCTGCTCATCGGTAACAATCTTCCTGGAAAAAAAACCGGCAAGACACACGTATCCCAGGGTTTTCGGGGCTTTGGCAAGTCTTTGATTTATAAAGCGCAGGCCGCGGAAGGCGGACTTTTGTCATGAAAACGCCATGCCTGAAACATTTGTATGAAATTTCGTGGGTAGCTGTAGGTTACTGACCAGCGGCCGCTGAACCAGTGGTTGACCGGCAGCGACTGCAAGGCGCTGAACTCGACCGAAGTGCTCAGGGCTCCTCGGTCTTGAGTTCCTGCTCGATTTTTTGGATTTCCTGGGCAAATGCCTGATCCAGCAGGCTGGCTCGTTTGCGCCATGGTTTGCGTTCCGGCTCAGGTTGCGCGGCGTAGGTGGTGACTTCCCCGCCGTAGACGTCCTTGTAACGTTGCTCCTGGCGCTCAAGTTCCGCGCGCAGTTCATCTTTCGTCACAGTATTACCTAATTGAGTTGAGTTATTGATTGCGCAGTGTCATGCCTGAAAGTCGTGCTCGGGGCGATTCCAAATAGAACAGTAGAACCGTTCAAGTTGGTATACGAGCCTGAGGGCCGTTCTTTTAAGCGAGTACTTGTGACCGGCGTTGCCTGCAGCCTGCAATGCCTGGTGAGCTCCCCTCCCGATAGTGATACCGGGCTGACCTCTGCACAGGTTGCATTATAGCGGCGCATTTGAAGAACACTATCATCATGAAGTTAAAAAGCGTCAACGGCGTGCTTGGGTTTTGTTACATATCGCCGACGTATTTGTGAACAGCGTCATCTTCATATCTGTATTCATACTGATAGAAGGGTAAATGCCTACACTTTTCGGCGCCATCAGCTAAATCTCGAACGTTATCTGCGGGATCTGCACCCATGCCGGCCAAATTGCGATAATCGCATGGTTGTCCGATAATCGCCCAATGTTACCGGCGTTGACTTGTGCAGGGCGGCCGGCACGGCTTGTAATAGCCGCCAACCCTCCCGTGGTGATAACAAGAGAAGGCCCGTTGAAATGAACGATCAATTGCGCAACTCCTTTGCATCAGTGGCGCCGCCGATCGTGGCTTCACCGGCCAAGCGCATCCAGGCATTCACCGGTGATCCGGATTTCATGACGTCCCTGGCCCGTGGCCTGGCCGTGGTGCAGGCGTTCCAGGAGCGCAAGCGTCACCTGACCATCGCCCAGATCAGCCACCGCACCGAAATTCCCCGCGCCGCCGTGCGCCGTTGCCTGCACACCTTGATCAAGCTCGGCTACGCCACCACGGATGGGCGCACCTACTCGCTGTTGCCCAAGGTGCTGACCCTCGGTCACGCCTATCTGTCGTCCACACCGCTGGCCGTTTCGGCACAGCCTTATCTGGACCGCATGAGCGAGCAGCTCCATGAAGCCTGCAACATGGCTACCCTGGAAGGCGATGACATCCTCTATATCGCCCGTTCCGCCACCACCCAGCGCCTGATCTCGGTTGACCTGTCGGTGGGCGGGCGCCTGCCTGCGTATTGCACGTCCATGGGTCGCATTCTGCTGGCCGCCCTCGACGATGCCTCGCTGCAGGATTATCTCGACCATGCCGACCTGCAAACCAAGACCAGCCGCACCCTGACAACACCGCAAGCGTTATTCGAATGCCTGCAACAGGTGCGTCAGCAGGGCTGGTGCATTGTCGACCAGGAACTGGAGCAGGGCCTGCGCTCCATCGCGGTGCCGGTGTATGACGCGTCCGGCCAGGTATTGGCCGCGCTGAATGTCAGCACCCACGCCGGTCGGGTCAGCCGCAGCGAGTTGGAGCAGCGCTTTTTGCCGAGCATGCTCAGCGCCAGCCGTGAGCTGAGTGCGCAGCTGTTTGCCTAAGCTGTTCGGTGACCGCACAGATCCCGGCTGGCTCGATTGACGGTGTTTCCCTTGGCTTATTAATGTGCGGCAGCGCTCTGAGGAGCTGCCCAATAAGAATGACGGCCCCAGGTCGTCAGCCCGCCATCGGTGTGGAATAAAAATAATGAATCAGCCTTCTGTCGGTACCACCCTGGACGTACAGTCCTTTATCAACACCCAGCCACTTTCGCGCTATCAATGGCGCGTGGTGATCCTGTGTTTCCTGATTGTCTTTCTCGACGGCCTCGATACAGCCGCCATGGGCTTTATCGCGCCGGCACTGTCCCAGGACTGGGGCATCGACCGCGCCAGCCTCGGCCCGGTGATGAGCGCCGCGTTGATCGGCATGGTGTTTGGCGCACTCGGTTCCGGCCCGCTGGCCGACCGCTTTGGCCGCAAAGTCGTGCTGGTCGGCGCGGTGTTGGTGTTTGGTGCGTTCAGCCTGGCGTCGGCCTACAGCACCAATGTCGACCAGTTGCTGGTGCTGCGCTTTCTCACCGGCCTGGGCCTGGGCGCCGGCATGCCGAATGCCACCACCTTGCTGTCTGAATACACCCCCGAGCGGCATAAATCCTTGTTGGTGACCAGCATGTTCTGTGGTTTCAACCTCGGCATGGCCGGTGGTGGGTTTATTTCGGCCAAGCTGATTCCCGCGTTCGGCTGGCACAGCCTGTTGCTGATAGGCGGCATCCTGCCGTTGATCCTGGCGGTGGTGCTGTTGGTGTGGCTGCCGGAGTCTGCCCGCTACCTGGTGGTACGCAATCGCGGCACCGACAAGGTACGCAAGACCCTTGCCCCCATCGAGCCAAACATCGTTGCCCAGGCCACTCACTTCAGCGTACCGGAGCAAAAAACCGTCAAGGCCCGCAATGTGTTCGCAGTGATTTTCTCGGGCACCTACAGCGCTGGCACGTTGCTGTTGTGGCTCACGTACTTCATGGGCCTGGTGATTGTTTACCTGCTGACCAGTTGGCTCCCCACTTTGATGCGTGACAGCGGCGCGAGCATGGAACAGGCCGCGTTTATCGGCGCGCTGTTCCAGTTTGGTGGGGTATTGAGCGCGGTGGGCGTGGGCTGGGCGATGGACCGGTTCAACCCGCACAAAGTGATCGGCACTTTTTATCTGCTGGCCGGGGTGTTTGCCTACGCGGTGGGGCAGAGCCTGGGCAACATCACGCTGTTGGCCACCCTGGTGCTGGTCGCCGGGATGTGCGTCAACGGTGCGCAATCGGCAATGCCATCCCTGGCAGCACGTTTCTACCCCACCCAAGGCCGTGCCACCGGGGTGTCATGGATGCTCGGCATCGGCCGCTTCGGCGCGATTCTGGGGGCGTGGATGGGCGCTACTTTGCTGGGCCTGGGCTGGAACTTCGAGCAGGTGCTTACGGCACTGGTGATTCCGGCGGCATTGGCCACGGCAGCGGTGGTGATCAAGGGCATGGTCAGCCATGCCGATGCCACCTGAAACCAATCGCTACCCCTGTGGGAGCTGGCTTGCCTGCGATAGCGGTGCTGAATCCACTCGCGCCATCGCAGGCAAGCCAGCTCCCACATTGACCCTGTTCCTTACAATGGTTAGTTAAGTAACAATCGGTTCGATAATCGAACGCTCAGTCGATTATCGGATTGTTCGGTCCATTTCCCCGGCTTAATCTTCAAGCACTTCGGCGCCACCTCAGCGCCTTTTTCGATCAACACCGGGAGCCCAACCCCATGGCTGAAATCCTCACCCTGCGTGATGCGGTCAAGCGCTTCGTGAATGACGGCGATACCGTCGCCCTCGAAGGCTTCACCCACCTGATCCCTACGGCTGCAGGCCATGAAATCATTCGTCAGGGCAAGAAAGACCTGACGCTGGTGCGCATGACGCCTGACCTGATCTACGACCAGTTGATCGGTGCCGGCTGTGCGCGCAAGTTGATTTTCTCCTGGGGCGGCAACCCGGGCGTGGGTTCCCTGCATCGGCTGCGCGACGCGGTAGAGAAACAATGGCCGCAAGCGCTGGAGATCGAAGAGCACAGCCACGCCGACCTGGCCAATGCCTACGTCGCCGGTGCCTCCGGCCTGCCGTTCGCGGTGTTGCGTGCCTACGCCGGTTCCGACTTGCCCAAGGTCAACCCGCTGATCAAGACCGTCACCTGCCCCTTCACCGGCGAAGTGCTGGCGGCGGTGCCGTCGGTGCGTCCGGACATTACCGTGATTCATGCGCAGAAAGCCGACCGCAAAGGCAACGTGCTGCTCTGGGGCATTCTCGGGGTGCAGAAGGAAGCGGCCCTGGCGGCCAAGCGCTGCATCGTCACCGTCGAGGAAATCGTCGACGACCTGAATGCGCCGATGAACAGCTGCGTGCTGCCGACCTGGGCGCTGACGGCGGTGTGTCACGTACCCGGTGGTGCCCATCCGTCCTACGCGCACGGCTACAACGAGCGGGATAACCGTTTCTACCAGGCGTGGGACCCGATTGCCCGCGACCGCGGCACCTTTACCGCCTGGATCGACGAATACATCCACGGCACTGCCGACTTCAGTGAATTCCAGGCCAAGCTGGCCGCCGCGCAGGAGGCTAAGTAATGGCTTATTCCACCAATGAAATGATGACCGTCGCCGCCGCACGCCGCCTCAAGAACGGCTCGGTGTGCTTCGTTGGCATCGGCCTGCCATCCAAGGCGGCCAACCTGGCGCGCCTGACGTCCTCGCCGGATGTGGTGCTGATCTACGAGTCGGGCCCGATTGGGGCCAAGCCCAGTGTGTTGCCGCTGTCCATCGGTGATGGCGAGCTGGCGGAGACCGCCGACACCGTGGTGCCCACCGGTGAGATCTTTCGCTACTGGCTGCAGGGCGGGCGCATTGATGTCGGTTTTCTCGGCGCGGCCCAGGTCGACCGTTTCGGCAATATCAACACCACCGTGGTCGGTGATTATCACCAGCCCAAAGTGCGTTTGCCGGGTGCCGGTGGCGCGCCGGAAATCGCCGGTTCGGCCAAGAGCGTGTTGATCATCCTTAAGCAATCGTCCCGTTCGTTCGTGGACAAACTGGACTTCATCACCTCCGTCGGTCAGGGCGAAGGTGGCGACTCACGCAAGCGTCTGGGCCTGCCCGGCGCCGGCCCGGTAGGCATCATTACCGACCTGTGCATCATGGAGCCGGAGGAGGGCAGTCATGAGTTCGTGGTCACTGCGCTGCATCCGGGCGTAACCCGCGAGCAAGTGATCGCCGCCACCGGCTGGGCGATTCGCTTTGCCGACCAGGTGAGCACCACCGCTGAACCCACCGAGACCGAACTGACCGCCCTGCGTGACCTCGAAGCGCGCACCGCGGCTGCCCACGGCCAAGCACCGGGAGAAGCCTGATGCGCGAGGTTTTTATCTGTGATGCCATTCGCACGCCTATCGGCCGTTTCGGCGGTGGCCTGTCCACAGTGCGTGCCGACGACCTGGCGGCGCTGCCGATCAAGGCGCTGATCGAGCGCAACCCGTCGGTGGACTGGAGCGCCGTAGACGAAGTCTTCCTCGGCTGCGCCAACCAGGCAGGTGAAGATAACCGCAACGTGGCACGCATGGCGTTGCTGCTGGCGGGGCTGCCGGAAAGTATTCCTGGAGTGACCCTCAACCGCCTGTGCGCCTCGGGCATGGATGCCATCGGCACCGCTTTTCGTGCGATTGCCAGTGGTGAAATGGAGCTGGCGATTGCCGGTGGCGTCGAATCGATGTCCCGCGCTCCGTTTGTGATGGGCAAGGCCGACGCGGCGTTCTCGCGCAACATGAAGTTGGAAGACACCACCATTGGCTGGCGCTTTATCAACCCGCTGATGAAGTCCCAGTACGGCGTGGATGCCATGCCGCAGACGGCCGATAACGTGGCCGATGACTATCAGGTTTCCCGCGCCGACCAGGACGCTTTCGCCCTGCGCAGCCAGCAACGCACCGCCGCTGCCCAGGCCGCCGGGTTCTTTGCCGAGGAAATCGTTCCGGTGCGGGTCGCCCATAAAAAAGGCGAAACCCTGGTGGAACACGATGAACACCCACGGGACACCACGTTGGAAGCCCTGGCCAAGCTCAAGCCGGTCAACGGCGCGGACAAGACCGTCACTGCTGGCAATGCCTCGGGCGTCAACGATGGCGCCGCGGCGCTGATCCTCGCCAGCGCCGAGGCCGTCAAGCAACACGGCCTCACCGCCCGCGCCCGTGTGCTGGGCATGGCCAGTGCTGGTGTAGCCCCGCGCGTGATGGGCATCGGCCCGGTGCCGGCGGTGCGCAAACTGGTGGAGCGCCTTGGGTTGGCGGTCACCGACTTTGATGTGATCGAACTCAACGAAGCCTTCGCCAGCCAAGGCCTGGCGGTGCTGCGCGAGCTGGGTATTGCGGACGATGCGCCCCAGGTCAACCCCAACGGCGGCGCCATTGCCCTCGGCCATCCCTTGGGGATGAGTGGTGCGCGGTTGGTACTGACGGCCCTGCACCAATTGGAAAAAACCGGCGGCAGCAAAGGCCTGGCGACCATGTGCGTGGGCGTCGGCCAAGGCTTGGCCCTGGCGATTGAACGCGTCTGATCAATAAAAGAGGATTGCTTCATGAGTGACAAGCCCGGTTACCGGCGCCCGCAAGCGGGCACTCAACCTGATTACCTGCACCCGGCCTACCAGTCGACGAACCTGCGTTCGCCGTCCCAGCCTTTGGTGTTCCTGCCCCATTCCTTGTCGGAAATCACCGGCCCGACCATCGGCGCCGAACGTATCAATGAGAAGGACAACGACCTGACAGCCCAGCATGAGGGCGAGCCGCAAGGCGAGCGCATCATCATTCATGGCCGTGTGCTGGACGAAAACGGCCTGCCAGTGCCGGGCATCCTCGTGGAGATCTGGCAGGCCAATGCCGCCGGCCGCTACAACCACAAGCGCGACCTGCACGATGCACCCCTGGACCCGAACTTCACCGGCACCGGGCGCACCGTCACCGACGTCGATGGCTGGTACCAGTTCCAGACCATCAAGCCCGGCGCCTACCCGTGGGGCAACCACCACAACGCCTGGCGCCCGGCGCATATCCACTTTTCGCTGTTCGGCCCCAGCGTGCTGACGCGCCTTGTGACGCAAATGTATTTCCCGGGTGACCCGTTGCTGGAGTACGACCCGATCTACAACTGCGTGCCGGATACCAGCGCCAAGCAACGCTTGATCGCTAGCTTCGACCTGGAAAAAACCATTCCTTCCTATGCCCTCGGCTACCGCTGGGACATCGTCCTGCGCGGCCGCGACGCCACGCCGATGGAGAAATGAGATGACACTCAACGCGACCACGTCCCACACCGTCGGGCCGTATTACCACATTGGCCTGACCTGGCTGAACCGTGAAGACCTGACCGTCACCGCCACCCTCGGTGAGCGCGTGGCAATCAGCGGTCAAGTGGTGGACGGCAACGGTGATGTCGTCAACGACGCCATGCTGGAAGTCTGGCAGGCCAACGCCGTCGGCAAATATGCTCACCCCGAAGACGAGCAGGACAAAGCGCTCGACCCGAACTTCGAAGGCTTCGGCCGCGTGCCGGTGGATGCCGAAGGGCGTTTTCGTTTTACCACCATCAAGCCGGGCAGTGTGCCGGGGCTCAAGGGCACCACTCAGGCGCCGCATTTGGTGGTGCTGGTGTTTGCCCGTGGGTTGGTGAAGCACTTGCTGACGCGGATTTATTTTGACGGTGAGGCCTTGAACGGCGATGACCCGTTGCTGGCTTGTGTGCCGGCAGAACGTCGTGGCACCTTGATTGCCCAGGCGGATGCGGCAGGGGTATATCAGTGGAATGTGATTTTGCAGGGCACAGATAAGGAAACGGTGTTCTTCGACTATTGAGTTGGCTGTTGACGATCGTTCCCACGCTCTGCGTGGTAATGCATCCCGTGACGCTGCGCGTCACCCGCGAACGGCAGGACGCGGAGCGTCCCATGCGGCATTCCCACGCAGAGCGTGGGAACGATCAGGGTGAGGCTCCGGCTCCACCTATCCAAAAGTCTGCTTGCGGAACAGGGTTGTTGCAAAGTATGTCTAGGCTATAACCGTTCCCACTGAGAAAAAAACATGACAACAAAAACCAGCCACTACACCGGAGAAGAACGCAGTAAACGGATCTTTGCGATTGTCGGTGCGTCCTCCGGCAACCTGGTCGAATGGTTCGACTTCTACGTCTATGCCTTCTGCGCGATTTATTTTGCCCCGGCGTTTTTCCCCTCGGATGACCCCACGGTGCAGTTGCTCAACACCGCCGGTGTGTTTGCCGCCGGGTTCCTGATGCGACCGATCGGTGGTTGGTTGTTTGGCCGGGTGGCCGACAAGCACGGGCGCAAGAACTCGATGATGATCTCGGTGCTGATGATGTGTGGCGGCTCCCTGGTCATCGCCTTCCTGCCCACTTATAACGACATCGGTGCCTGGGCCCCGGCGCTGCTGTTAGTGGCACGACTGTTCCAGGGCTTGTCGGTGGGCGGCGAATACGGCACCACGGCCACCTACATGAGTGAAGTCGCGCTCAAGGGCCAGCGTGGCTTCTTTGCTTCGTTCCAGTACGTGACCCTGATCGGCGGCCAGTTGCTGGCGGTGCTGGTGGTGGTGATCCTGCAACAGATCCTCACCGAAGAAGAATTGCGTGCCTGGGGCTGGCGCATCCCGTTTGTGATCGGCGCCATAGCCGCCGTGATCTCCCTGCTGCTGCGTCGCACCCTGAAAGAAACCACCAGCAAGGAAATGCGTGAAGACAAGGACGCCGGCAGTATCGTCGCGCTGTTTCGCGACCACGGCAAAGCCTTCATTACGGTGCTGGGCTACACCGCCGGCGGCTCGCTGATTTTCTATACCTTCACCACCTACATGCAGAAGTACCTGGTGAACACCGTCGGCATGCACGCCAAGACCTCGAGCTACATCATGACCGGCGCGCTGTTCCTGTACATGTGCATGCAGCCGCTGTTCGGCATGTTGGCCGACAAGATCGGCCGGCGTAATTCGATGCTCTGGTTTGCCGGCCTTGGCACGTTGTTCACAGTGCCGATCCTGCTGACTTTGAAAACCGTGACCAGCCCGTTTTTGGCATTTGTGCTGATCACCCTGGCCTTGGCGATTGTCAGCTTCTACACCTCCATCAGCGGCCTGGTCAAAGCGGAGATGTTTCCGCCGCAGGTGCGTGCCTTGGGCGTGGGCCTGGCCTATGCGGTGGCTAACGCGGTGTTTGGCGGTTCGGCAGAAGTGGTCGCGCTGAGCCTCAAATCCATCGGCATGGAAAACACCTTTTATTGGTACGTCACCGCGATGATGGCGGTGGCCTTCCTGTTCAGCTTGCGCCTGCCGAAACAGGCGGCGTACCTGCATCACGATCTGTAAGGGATGAGTTATGACGTTGCGCACGAGCAATCAACTGTTCGACGCTTATTTCACTGCTGACAGCATGGCCGAGGTGTTCTGTGACCAGGGGCGCTTGCAGGGCATGCTGGATTTCGAAGCCGCACTGGCCCGGGCGCAGGCCCGCGTAGGGTTGATTCCCCAGGCCGCCGTCGCACCGATTGCCCAGGCGTGCCTGGCGTCGCTGTATGACGTGGATGCCCTTGGCAGCGCAATTGCCACGGCGGGCAACTCAGCGATTCCTTTGGTGAAGGCGTTGGGCAAGTTGATCGCCAGTGAGGACGCTGACGCCGAGCGTTATGTGCACCTGGGCGCAACCAGTCAGGATGTGATGGACACCGGCCTGGTGCTGCAACTGCGCCGTGGGGTGGAATTGATCGAGGCCGACCTGGCTCGTCTGGGGGAGGTGTTGGCCGCCCAGGCCCAGCGTTACGCCACCGTGCCGTTGGCCGGGCGCACCTGGTTGCAGCACGCGACGCCGGTCACCCTGGGGATGAAAATCGCCGGTTGGCTGGGCGCGGTGACGCGCAGTCGCCAGCGTCTGGCCGAGTTGAAGCCGCGCCTGCTGGTGCTGCAATTTGGCGGCGCCTCGGGCACCTTGGCCGCGCTCGGCGAACACGCCATGCCTGTGGCCGAGGCCTTGGCCGCCGAGTTGCAACTGGGCTTGCCGGAGCAACCCTGGCACACCCAGCGTGACCGCCTGGTGGAGTTTGCCTGCCTGCTCGGTCTGATCGCCGGTAGCCTCGGCAAGTTGGGCCGCGATATCAGCCTGTTGATGCAGACCGAAGCGGCGGAGGTGTTCGAGCCTTCGGCGCCGGGCAAGGGCGGTTCGTCCACCATGCCGCACAAGCGTAACCCGGTGGGCGCCGCGGTGCTGATCAGCGCAGCCACCCGCGTACCCGGCCTGGTGGCGACAATGTTCAGCGCCATGCCCCAGGAGCACGAACGCAGCCTGGGCTTGTGGCACGCCGAATGGGAAACCTTGCCAGAGATTTGCCGCTTGGTGTCCGGTGCCTTGCATCAGGCAATTCTGGTCAGTGAAGGGCTGGAGGTGAATGCCGAACGCATGGCACAGAACCTCGACCTGACCCAAGGCCTGGTACTGGCCGAAGCGGTGAGTATCGTGCTCGCCCAACGCTTGGGCCGTGACACCGCACACCATCTGCTGGAGCAGTGCTGCAAACGTGCGGTCGCCGAGCAGCGCCATTTGCGCGCGGTACTGGCGGATGAGCCGCACGTCACCGCCGAGCTGTCGGCGGCTGAACTGGATCGCCTGCTCGACCCTGCCCACTACCTGGGCCAGGCGTCTACCTGGGTCACGCGTGCGGTGACCGAACATTTTGCTTTGACTGCCTGAGGAGAACGCTGTGGCTTTTGTACAACTCGCCGAGGGCGAACTGCATTACCAACTCGAGGGGCCCGCCGACGCACCGGTATTGGTGCTGTCCAATTCCCTGGGTACCGACCTGCATATGTGGGATATCCAGATACCGGCTTTTACCGAGCATTTTCGTGTGCTGCGATTCGACACCCGTGGCCACGGCCAATCCTTGGTGACCGAGGGGCCTTACAGCATCGAGCAACTGGGCCGAGACGTGATCGCGCTGCTGGATGCGCTGGATATCCAGAAGGCGCATTTTTGCGGACTGTCCATGGGTGGCTTGATCGGCCAATGGCTGGGCATTCATGCCGGCGAGCGCCTGCAACGCCTGGTGGTGTGTAATACCGCGGCCAAGATCGGCACGCCCGAGGTGTGGAACCCGCGTATCGAAATGGTCCTGCGTGATGGCGCAGCCGCGATGGTGGCGCTGCGCGATGCGTCGATTGCGCGCTGGTTCACCGCGGATTTCGCCGCCGCCAACCCGCACCAGGCCAAGCAGATCACCGACATGCTCGCGGCCACGTCACCCGAGGGGTATGCCGCCAACTGCGGCGCTGTGCGCGATGCGGATTTTCGTGAGCAATTGTCCTCGATCAAGGTGCCGACCCTGGTGATTGCCGGCACCGAAGACGCGGTGACGCCGCCAGCCGGCGGCCACTTTATCCAGAGCCATGTGCAGGGTGCCGAGTATGCCGAGTTCTATGCGGCGCACCTGTCCAACGTTCAGGCCGGTGCTGCGTTCAGCGACCGGGTGATCGAATTTCTGCTGGCCCGCTGAGGAGCTATTTGTGGACGAGAAACAACGTTATGCCGAAGGCCTGCAGGTGCGCCGCGAAGTACTGGGCGATGCCCATGTCGACCGCAGCCTCAATGCCCTGACCGAGTTCAACAGCGAGTTCCAGGAAATGATCACCCGCCATGCCTGGGGTGACATCTGGACCCGCCCCGGCCTGCCTCGGCATACCCGCAGCCTGATCACCATCGCGATGCTGATCGGCATGAACCGCAGTGAAGAACTGAAACTGCACCTGCGTGCCGCCGCCAGCAACGGCGTGACCCGCGCCGAGATCAAGGAAGTGCTGATGCAGAGTGCGATTTACTGTGGGATCCCGGCGGCGAATGCGACGTTTCACTTGGCTGAGTCAGTGTGGGATGAGTTGGGAGTTGAGTCGCGGGGCGCGGTCTAGATGTATTCCGTACGTAGTGGGCGGCGCATTTCTTCCTTCAGTGCATTTTCAGTAAATGCAGGGGGGTTGCTTGTCGTGGGCTCGGTTGCACGATGATCGTCAAAATCGAACGATAATGCATCTGTAGGCAAGCCTACTGCTTGACGTTCGTCGTTGGGCTCGCCCTCAGGATTCTCGTCTATGACTGTTTGACCTTCGAGGAAGGTACCCGTGGCCCCATTGTAGGCGTGGGCCATTTCATGGAATAGGACGTTGACCGGAGCAGTTTCGTCATTAGGCACGAAGGAGGGGTTGTATTGTAATTGTGCGCCCGTCGCGAAGGCGCCACGTTGATTGTGAGCAATGTAGCCCTGGGCTGCTGGTTCAAGGGTCTCCAGGGATTTACCTGTAGCCAGGTGGTTGCGCACCGCTGCGTTATTAAAAATGTAAAAGCCGTTATCATCAGCCGTTTCAGTGATGCGCACCGGAGAGTCATTGCGCTGGGCCGAGTTATCGGCAGTGCTTAACATTTTTTTGCCTGGCAGGGACATTCTCAGCAGTTCCATGTCGTCCTCTACGTATTGTATGAACTCGGGAGAGCCTTCAACGACATAGCCACTTTTTCCTGCTTCGCGGTATTGCGTGTGAATGAGCGTGGAACCTGGCGTGCGGTGAATCTCGTCCGAAGGCTTGGCATAAATGACGGTGTCATCGCTATTGGACCTGACAATATTTTTGTCGCGCCCGGTATAAATCGTGGCAGGGCCCTGCGTGACTATCAGGTTTTCACCTTTGCCTCCATGCATGACTATCGGGTTTGGGGAGTCATTGCTGGTGCTAATCATAAAGTCGTGACCGTCACCACCGTCCATGTAGATATGGCGATCAGCAGAACCCTCTCCTGACTGCATGCGGTCATTACCGTTGTTTCCCTTGAGAATGCCACTGCCGGAGCCTGCGATGAGTAAATCGTCGCCATCATCACCAAATGCGATGCCGACGCCGCTGCCCAGTTTTAGCCAGTCGTTCCCTGCGCCTCCGTATAGACGCGTATTACCCGAGCCAGCACGGGCATAATCATTGCCCTCGCCCAGTTCAATGCGAATGTCGTTATTAACGTCTGGGTGGATCACAACGCAGTCATCGCCGCCTTTGGTTTTTATGCGCAGGGGCTGGATTTCAGTTCCGTCAGAGGAGCGAGCAAGACTCAGTTGATACGGTATGTTATTGATGGTGGCGACCAGACTGTCGTCCGGGCCTTTTTTGATAATGACCTTATCGGCACGGTCAGTTGTCTCGATTACACATTCATTACCAGCAGCCCCTATCGGCTCGCCGTTTTTGCTTAAGTAGGTTATCTCCTGATAGATCTTTACGTTCGCGTCATGACGCAACACATCAGTGTTGATGTATTTTTTTTGGGTTGTGTCTAGTGGGTCCTGATCAGGTGTGAGCCTGGAATGGCTGGAAAAGTACAGGAAATCCACTGTCCTGTCCGGTCCTACATACCCGGCAGATTTAGCGTTGATCTGGATGGGTGGTCGCGGTGAGGTTGTGCTGGAAGGTGCCTCCACGGGCGCCATGGGTTGTGGATTGACGGCGTATGCGCCAGAAAGCGAAGACGTATTCATGTGGGTCATCTCATTGTGTGTTGACCCTGAGTGGTGGTGCTGGAATTGAGGTTCCCGACAGCAGGTGGGCGGGGACGGCAGCAGATGTTATCCGTTGTTGCGACGAGGTTAATGAGAGTCTGCGTCCCACACCAGATTCCAAATCCCAGGCAAATGCACTGGGTCGTCCACATTTTTCACGGTTCGCGCAATCGCCGCGCGCTCAACCTGGGCCGTGTCGGTGTAGAACGGCTCGGCAGCGGTCGTCAAACCGTTGACCCGCGCGCTGTCCATCAGGATCTGCAAGTACTCCTGCATATGCCGCGCGGTGTAGCGGTTGATGTCATGGAAGGTCACCACTACCGGGATCACGCCCTCCACCGTCGGCAGCTCCCCCAAGGCAATACGTTCGCGCACCACCGACAGTTGCCGATACAGGTTGGCCCGCCGACGCGGGCTGGCGTTGAAGCCCCAGATCTTGCCGTCATTGGCACTCAGGTCCGTCAGCAGTACGTGCATGCCGTGGCGTTGGTAGGCGGCGAAGGTGCGCTTGTCGTAGTTCCAGAAGGGTGGGCGTACCAGCACGGGGGGCGCGCCCGTGATGGCGGCAATGTCTGCGGCCCCTTCGGTAAGGGTGTGTTCCAGGGTGGCGTCGTTCAGCCAGCGATGATTGGTGTGAAACGCCGTGGCGGTGTGAAAGGCCAGGACATGGCCAGCGGCGAATTCACGTTCCATGGTCTTGCGCCCCCGGGCACTGCCGCCGGAGCGAGCGGCTTCGGTCTGCAGGAAGAACACCGCCTTGATTCCCGGCAGCACCGGGTTGTTGGCCAGGTCCGCCACTACCGAACGGCTCGGATTGTTGTAGCCCGAGGCGCTTGGGCCGTCATCGAAGGTCAGCAAAAAGCGGATCGGCGCCTGGGCCAGCAGGCGCTGTTCGGTCTGTGGCGTCAGGGCGATGGGGGCGCTGATGCAGCCCCCCAGGCTCAAGGCCAGGGCAAACAGTGCGATTGCTGTAGCGAAGGATTTCATGCCGTGCGGCGCCCGAGTAAAGGCCGCTGCTGGGGGGATCAGCAGCGGCAGGCGCGCACCATACAGTAAGTGCTATGCCGGTTTACAGCAGACTGATCGGATAGCTGACGATCAACCGGTTCTCATCGAACTCGTTGTTGCTGTAGTCCCTGCGCATGCTCGAATTGCGCCAGCGCACGTTGAGGTTTTTCAGCGTGCCGCTTTGCACCGTATAGCCTACTTCGGTCTCGCGGCCCCACTCCTTGCCGTCGGTGATGGTGCCGGTGTGTACGTTGCTGCCGCTGATATAGCGGTTCATCAGGGTCAGGCCCGGTACGCCGAGGGCGGCGAAGTTGTAGTCGTGACGAACCTGCCAGGATTTCTCCTGCGCGTTGTCGTAGCTGGAGTTGTAGCTGTCGTTGGCCAGGGTACCGCCGCTGGTGCCGTTGACGCGCATCCAGGCACTGTCGCCGGTGAGTTTTTGCAAACCGACGTAGAAGGTGTTGCCGCCGTACCTGGCCGAGAACAAACCGGACCAGGTTTTGTTGTCCAGGTCGCCGGCGCGGGCGCTGCCGTCGTCCTTGCCGTAGAAGAAGCCCAGGTTGGCGCCCAGGGTCCAGGCGCCCACAGGCTGGCTGTGGATCAGATTGACGAACTGCTGGCTGTAGATGTCCTTGAGCTGGGCATTCCACACGCCGACTTGGGTGCGTTTGTCGTTGAACGCGTATTCGGCGCCCTGGAAATTGAAACGGTCGGAGGTGAAGGCGGTTTTGCCGAACATCGACATGTCGCTCATGCTGCCGTCGTCCCGCGGGCTGTTGGCGCGGAATTGGCCGCCATAGAGGGTCAGGCCGTCGATTTCCTTCGAGGTGATCTGCCCACCACGCAGGGTCTGTGGCAGGGAGCGGCCATCGTCGGAACGCAGGATCGGCAGCACCGGCATCCATTCGCCCACCTTCAACTCGGTCTTGGAAAAGCGCGCCTTGAATGCCACGCCGAGCCGGCCGAATTCATCGGCTGGCCGACCGTCATGGTCCAGCGGCAGCAACTGCGTGCCGCCCGTGCCACGCCCGCCATCAAGCTTGAGCGAGTACAAGCCCAGCACATCCACACCAAAACCGACTGTGCCTTGGGTGAACCCGGACTTGGCGTCGAGAATGAAACTTTGCGTCCACTCCTGCGCGCCACCCTGAGCCTTCGTAGGATTGGTGTAGTTGCGGTTGAAGAAGAAATTACGCAGGTTGAGGTTGGCGCTGGCGTCTTCGAGAAAGCCGTGATCCTGGGCGAGAACGGGCAGGGCAGAACTGGCGACAGCAGCCGCCAGCAACAGCTGGCGCGGTTGGAAAGTGCTCATGGTGTGGACCTGTTGTTATTGGGTTTATGCAGGTGGCGGCCATGGTGCGCGGCGGTGCGGGGGCGATGAAAGTAGGGGAAGGCGGGTTGTGGGCGATGATCGAACGTAAGTTGTACGGGCAACAATGCAGGCATAAAAAAACCGCTTCCGGTGAGGGAAGCGGTTTTTCACACCCGCGCTATCAGAACAACTTCAACGGCGGTGCTTGTTCTTTCAACGGCTCGTTCTTCGCAGTCTGCTCGTTCCAGCCACCGCCGAGGGCCTTGTACAGGTTGACCTCGCTGGTGAGCTGCGCCAGGCGATCGGTGATCAGCGATTGCTGGGCACTGAACAGTTGGCGCTGGGCGTCGAGGAAGGTCAGGTTGCTGTCGACACCAATGCGGTAGCGACGCTCGGCCAGGCGGTAGTAATCCTGGTTAGCCTCGACGAAGCCGCGTTGGGCATCCAGTTGCTGCTTGTAGGTCGCACGCGCGGCCAAGCCGTCGGAGACTTCCTGGAAGCCGGTCTGGATGGCCTTCTCATAGTTGGCCACGTTGATCTCTTTCTGGATCTTCGAGTAGTCCAGGCTTGCGCGCAGGCTACCGGCGTTGAAGATCGGGATGTTGATCTGCGGGGCAAACGCCCAGGTCCCCGAACCGCCTTTGAACAGGCCACCCAGGGTAGGGCTGGCAGTACCGGCGCTGGCGGTCAGGCTGATGCTCGGGAAGAACGCCGCACGGGCCGCGCCGATGTTGGCGTTGGCGGCCTTGAGGTTGTACTCGGCTTGCACGATGTCTGGGCGACGTTGCAGCAGGTCCGAGGGCAACCCGGCAGGCACTTCGCTGAGCAGGTCATCGGACAGCGGCTTGCTGGCGATATTCGCCGGCAGGCCGGTGCCCAGCAGCAGGGTCAGGCTGTTTTCGTCCTGGGCCACCTGGCGGGTGTAACGCGCCAGTTGCACACGGGCGTTTTCCACCGAGGTGCGTGCCTGGCTGAGGTCGAGGGCCGAGGCCACGCCGACTTCATTGCTGCGCGAGGTGAGCTTGTAGCTTTGCTCGAACGCGGCCAGGGTGTCCTGGGTCAGCTTGAGCAGCTCCTTGTCGGCCTGCCAGGTCAGGTAGGCATTGGCCACGCTGGCCACCAGGCTGATTTGGGTGCTGCGGCGCGCTTCTTCAGTGGCGAAGTACTTTTGCAGCGCTTCTTCACTGAGGCTGCGCACGCGGCCGAACAGGTCCAGCTCATACGAACTGATGCCAAGGCCCGCCGAGTACTGGCTGGCGATGGTCGATTCGCCGGTCTGCGACAGCTTGGCCGGGGTGCGCGAACGGCTGCCGTTACCGGTGGCCGATACCGCCGGGAACAGGTCGGCACGCTGGATCTGGTATTGCGCTGCATAGGCGTCGATGTTCAGCGCCGCGACACGTAGGTCACGGTTGTTCACCAACGCGGTCTGGATCAATTGCTGCAGGGCAGGGTCATGGAAAAACTGCTTCCAGCCTTGCTCGGCAGCGGCCTGGCTCGGCGCCTGGGCCGACGAATACGCCGGCCCCTGCGGGAACTGCGCGGCCACCGGCGCTTCGGGACGCTGATAGTCAGGTATCAGCGAGCAGCCACTGAGCACGAAGGCGGTGACGGCTAGGGAAAGTAGCGACTTGCTCATTGGCCAGCCTCTTTAGGAGTTTCAGTAGTGTCTTTCTTTTTGCGTTCGCCAGCGGCGGACACGGTTGCGTAGAACAGTGGCACCCAGAAGATCGCCAGCACAGTGGCCGTGATCATACCGCCGATAACGCCGGTACCGATTGCGTGCTGGCTGCCTGAACCGGCGCCGGTGGAGATTGCCAGCGGCAATACGCCGAGCATGAACGCCAACGAGGTCATGATGATCGGGCGCAGACGCATGCGGGATGCTTCGATAGCCGCCTCGACGATGCCTTTGCCTTGCTCATGCAGTTCCTTGGCGAATTCCACGATGAGGATGGCGTTTTTCGCCGCCAGGCCCACCGTCACCAACAGGCCCACCTGGAAGAACACGTCGTTGGACAAGCCGCGCATGCTGGTGGCGATCAGTGCACCGATCACACCCAGAGGTACAACCAGAATCACCGCGATCGGGATCGACCAGCTTTCGTACAGTGCCGCCAGGCACAAGAACACGACCAGCAGCGACAGTGCGTACAGTGCTGGCGCCTGGGAACCGGAAAGGCGTTCTTCGTACGACAGGCCTGTCCAGGCGTAACCGACACCGGCCGGCAGTTCTTTGGCGATGCGTTCGACTTCGGCCATCGCATCACCGGTACTGTAGCCCGGTGCCGGGGTACCGAGGATTTCCATCGCCGCTACACCGTTGTATCGCGAAAGCTTGGGCGAACCGTAGATCCACTTGCCCGACGAGATGGCCGACAGCGGCACCATTTTCCCGTCGTTGCTGCGCACGTACCATTTGTCCAGGTCTTCGGGCGACATCCGGCTGGCGGCGTCGCCTTGTACATACACCTTCTTCACGCGACCACGGTCGATGAAGTCGTTGATGTAGCTACCACCCAAGGCAATGGCCAGGGTCTGCTGGATATCCGCCAGGCTGATGCCTTGGGCACTGGCTTTCTCGTCGTCAACGGTCAGCTCGTACTGCGGCTCGTCGTTCACGCCGTTAGGACGCACGCCGGCCAGCACCTTGCTTTGTGCCGCCGCACCCAGGAACTGGTTACGTGCAGCCATCAGCTTGTCGTGGCCGACGCCACCCTGGTCTTGCAGGAACACGTCGAAACCCGTGGCGTTACCCAACTCCAGCACCGAAGGCGGCACGATGGCGAAAACCATGGCGTCCTTGAAGGCCCCGAAGAAGTAACCCTGGGCACGCTTGGCCACTTCGAACACCGACTGGCTCGAATCACGCTCATCCCACGGCTTGAGCATCACGAACGCAAGCCCGGAGCTCTGGCCACGACCGGCGAAGTTGAAGCCGTTCACGGTAAACACCGACTTCACCGCCTTGCCTTCGCCTGGCTCGCCTTCCTTGTCGTTCAGCAGGAAGGCGCGCATGTCGTCGACGACTTTCTGCGTGCGCTCAGCCGAAGCACCGACCGGTGTCTGCACCTGGGCGAAGATCACACCCTGGTCTTCCTCAGGCAGGAACGCGCTTGGAATACGGGTGAACATCCAGATCATGCCGGCCAGGATCAGCGCATACACCAGGAATGCCGGGATCTTGTGCTTGATCATGCCGCCCACGCCGCGCTCGTACTTGAGTACGCCACGGTCGAAGGTGCGGTTGAACCAGCCGAAGAAGCCGCGCTTGGGCTGGCCGTGTTTTTCCGGATCAATCGGCTTGAGCATGGTGGCGCACAAAGCCGGGGTGAAGATCAGGGCAACCAGCACCGACAACGCCATCGCCGAAACGATGGTGATGGAGAACTGCCGGTAGATCACACCGGTGGAACCACCGAAGAACGCCATCGGCAGCAGTACCGCCGACAGTACCAGGGCAATACCCACCAGGGCACCCTGGATCTGGCCCATGGACTTGATCGTTGCTTCCTTGGGCGACAGGTGCTCCTCGGCCATTACCCGTTCGACGTTTTCCACCACGACGATGGCATCGTCCACCAGCAAGCCGATGGCCAGGATCATGCCGAACATGGTCAAGGTGTTGATGGTGAAGCCGCACGCCGCCAGGATCCCGAAGGTACCCAGCAATACCACCGGTACGGTCATGGTAGTGATGATGGTGGCACGGAAGTTCTGCAGGAACAGGAACATCACCAGGAACACCAGCACGATCGCTTCGACCAGGGTGTGAACCACACCGGAGATCGATTCGGTCACGACCGGGGTGGTGTCATACGGCACCACCGCCTTCATGCCAGGCGGGAAGAACGGCTCCAGGGACTTCACTGTTTCGCGGATGGCCTTGCCGGTGTCCAGTGCGTTGGCACCGGCCGCCAGCTTGATCGCCATACCCGAAGCCGGCTTGCCGTTGAACTGTGCACTGATGCTGTAGTTCTGGCCGCCCAGTTCGATGCGCGCGACGTCACCCAGGCGAACCTGGGAGCCGTCGGTGTTCACCTTCATCAGAATCTTGGCGAATTCCTCGGTGCTTTGCAGGCGCGTCTTGCCGATGATCGTGGCGTTCAGCTGGGTGCCTGGCAGGGCTGGCAGGCCGCCCAGTTGGCCGGTGGCCACCTGCACGTTCTGGGCCTTGATGGCATTGCTGACGTCCACTGGCGTGAGCTGATAATTGTTCAGTTTGGCCGGGTCGAGCCAGATACGCATGGCGTACTGCGAACCGAACACCTGGAAGTCACCCACCCCCGCGGTACGGGAGATCGGGTCCTGGATGTTGGACACGATGTAGTTGGAGAGGTCGTCCTTGGTCATGCTGCCGTCTTCCGACACCAGACCGATCACCATCAGGAAGTTCTTCACCGACTTGGTCACGCGGATACCCTGTTGCTGCACTTCTTGCGGCAGCAGTGGGGTGGCCAGGTTGAGCTTGTTCTGTACCTGGACCTGAGCGATATCCGGGTTGGTACCCTGGTTGAACGTCACGGTGATGGTCATGCTGCCGTCGGAGTTACTGTCCGAGGAGACATAACGCAGGTTGTCGATACCGTTGAGCTGTTGCTCGATGACCTGCACCACGGTGTCCTGCACGGTTTGTGCGGACGCGCCTGGGTAGGTCACCTGGATATCAATGGCCGTTGGCGCAATGGCCGGGTATTGGTTGATGGGCAACTTCAGGATCGAGAGTGCCCCGACCAGCATGATCACCAGGGCAATTACCCAGGCGAAAATGGGACGGTCGATAAAAAATTTCGACATGGATTACTCCCCTTGACCAGCAGCGGCAGCAGGCGCTGCGGCAGTACCGGCGGGTTTAGCGTTGGAGGCTTCCGTGACCTTCACCTCGGCGCCTGGCTTGACGTACTGCAAGCCTTCGGTGATGACGCGATCACCGGCATTGAGGCCTTTTTCCACCAGCCAGTAGGCACCGGCGGTACGGTTGGCAACCAGTTCGCGTTGCTCGACCTTGTTGTCCTTGTTCACGATCAGCGCGGTCGGAATGCCGCGCAGGTCACGGGTCACGCCTTGTTGCGGAGCCAGGATGGCCTTGCTGTTCACACCGGCCAGCAACTGGGCGTGTACGAACATGCCCGGCAGCAGCACGTGGTCAGGGTTGGGGAACACGGCGCGCAGGGTCACGGAACCGGTGGTCTGGTCGACCGACACTTCGGAGAACTCCAGCTTGCCGTCCTGGGCGTAGGCCGTGCCGTCTTCCAGGGTCAGCTTGACCTTGGCAGCGTTTTCGCCGGCTTTTTCCAGTTGGCCACTCGCCAGATCGCGACGCAGCTTGAGCATTTCAGCCGAAGATTGCGTGACGTCGACGTAGATCGGGTCCAGTTGCTGGATCACCGCCATGGCGTCGGCCTGGCCATTGCTGACCAGTGCGCCTTCGGTGACCGAAGAACGGCCAATACGCCCGGAGATCGGCGCGTACACCTTGGTATAGCGCACGTTGATCTGGGCGGTTTGAACGTTTGCCTCGGCAGTCATGCGGTTGGCAACGGCGGTGTCGTATTCCTGACGGCTGACGGCTTGTTCATCGACCAATTGCTTGTAGCGATCGGTGATGGATTTGGTCTGGGTCAGGCTCGCTTGTGCGCTTTTGAGCGTGGCTTCATACACCGACGGGTCGATCTGGTAGAGCTGTTGCCCTTCCTTCACGTCGGCGCCTTCCTTGAACAGGCGCTTGAGAATGATGCCGTTGACCTGCGGCCGGACTTCCGCAATGCGAAAGGCCGTGGTGCGGCCTGGCAGCTCGGTGGTCAGGGTATAGGCTTGCGGTTGAATGGTGACCACGCCGACCTGAGGGGTTTGAGCGGGCGGTGCCGCTTCTTCCTTTTTACATCCGCTGAGCAGCGATGCCAGGGCGACGGCAGTGACCAGAGCGGTAACAGCTGGCTTAAGTTGCATGAAGATCCTCGGGTCAGGCGCGCAGAGTGCGCACAAGAAGTGTGGAAGGGTAAAAAACAAGCCGTGAGTGGATAAGTAGCTTGCTACGCAATATACTTACGTTCATGGTTGTTTGTAAACTCTTGACAGGCTTCGCGCAATGTTGACAAAGCACCGCCGCAAGCCTCGATTCTAGTACGTTCGGCGCCCATGACGGCGTCGTCCCACAATTATTCAGATGACGGTCAAGTACCGTCCACAGTGTCCCGATTGAGGTTTTACTGCCATGGTTCGTCGCACCAAAGAGGAAGCTCAGGAAACGCGCAGCCAGATTCTCCAAGCCGCCGAGCAAGCCTTTTATGAGCGTGGCGTAGCGCGTACCACCCTGGCGGACATCGCCGCGTTGGCGGGCGTGACGCGTGGGGCTATCTATTGGCATTTCAGCAATAAGTCCGATTTGCTCCAGGCCTTGCTCGATACGCTGCACGAACCCCTGGACGAATTGGCCCGGGCGAGTGAAAGCGAGGATGAAGTCGACCCGCTGGGCTGTATGCGCAAGCTGCTGATTCATCTCTACCATGAAGTGGCCCTGGACCCGAAAACCCGGCGCATCAACGAGATTCTGTTTCATAAGTGCGAGTTCACCGATGAAATGTGTGACATGCGCCGCCAACGCCAGACCCACAGCCTGGAATGCAACCTGCGTATCAGCCTGACGTTGCGTAACGCGGTTCATCGCGGGCAACTGCCTGAAAATCTCGACACCACCCGTGGGGCTGTCTGCATACATGCCTTCATCCACGGTTTGATCGGCCAGTGGCTGCTGGTCCCCGATAGCTTTGAACTGCACCAGGACGCCGAGCGCTGGGCTGATATAGGGCTGGACATGCTGCGCCTGAGCCCCAGCCTGCGCAATTGAAACAAAATGCGTAATTGCAACCCGTTGTGTCAACAGTAAAGCCTAAGGACGGTCAATCGTCCTTCTGGCTGATTTGTGGGGTGACTTTATATACGGCCTGGCGGGCGGTTGATAGGTAGCCGGCTAAGTATTTTGTAGCGATATTGTTGCCGTTCTGTGAAGCGATGTTTCCAGGGGGGCTACAGACAGGCACAAATGTGGGAGGGGACTTGCTCCTGACACTGTAGGAGCGAGCTTGCTCGCGAAAAACTTCAACGATAACGCGTGCTTCCTGAGTGAACGCGGCGCCTGTTAGTTTCTCGCGAGCAAGCTCGCTCCTACAGCATTGGGTTTGCGGGTTAGGTTAGATCGGCAGCGTCGGGTAGTCGATGTAACCCACCGGGCCTTTGCCATAGAAAGTTTCAGGGTGCGGCTCGTTCAACGGCGCATCGGCCTTCAGTCGCGCCGGCAGGTCCGGGTTGGCGATAAAAGGAATACCAAAGGCCACTGCATCCGCCTTGCCCGCCGCCAGCCAGGCGTTGGCGCTGTCTTTGGTGAAACGTTCGTTGGCGATGTATACGCCGCCGAAGGCTTTTTTCAGCTGTGGGCCGAGGCTATCCGCACCTTCTTTTTCGCGGGAGCAGATGAAGGCGATGCCGCGCTTGCCCAGTTCGCTGGCGACGTAGGTGAAGGTCTCGGCGAGGTTGTCGTCGCCCATGTCATGCGCGTCAGCACGCGGTGCCAGGTGCACGCCCACGCGGCCGGCGCCCCAGACTTCGATGGCGGCGTCGGTGACTTCCAGCAACAGGCGCGCACGGTTTTCCAGGGAACCACCGTACTGGTCGGTGCGCTGGTTGGTGCTGCTCTGCAGGAACTGGTCAAGCAGGTAGCCGTTGGCGCCGTGGATTTCCACGCCGTCGAAACCGGCGGCCTTGGCGTTCTCGGCGCCGGTGCGATAAGCGTCGACGATGTCGGCGATTTCAGCGGTTTCCAGGGCGCGCGGGGTTGGGTAGTCGGCCAATGGGCGAACCAGGCTGACGTGGCCTTTAGCCTGGACCGCACTCGGAGCCACCGGGGTTTCCCCGTTCAGGTAGGACTCGTGGGAGATGCGGCCAACGTGCCACAACTGCAGGAAGATCTTGCCGCCCGCGCCATGCACTGCCTTGGTGATGTTGGCCCAGCCGCGCACCTGATCGTTGGACCAGATGCCGGGGGTGTCCGGGTAGCCCACGCCCATGGGCGTCACGGAAGTGGCTTCGCTGAGGATCAGCCCCGCGGACGCGCGTTGCACGTAGTACTCGGCCATCAGCGCGTTGGGCACGCGCCCGGCGTCTGCGCGGCAGCGGGTCAGCGGCGCCATGATGATGCGGTTCGACAGTTGCACGTCGCCCAGTGTGATCGGATCGAAAATAGTCGTCATGGAAAAAACACCTTCTCTTTCAAGTTGATCAGTTGGTCGCGGGGGCCAGGTCGGCGTTGCCGCCCTGACGGAAAGTGATAAGGGTCACCAGCAGCGCGAGAATCGCCAGTGCTGCAGCGGCCAGGGGCACGCTGGTCAGGCCGAAGCCGTGGGCAATCACGCTGCCGCCGACCCAGGCGCCGAGGGCGTTGCCAATGTTGAAGGCACCGATGTTCAGGGTGGATACCAGGTTCGGCGCGGCCTTGCCGAAGGTCACCACGTTGATTTGCAGCGCCGGCACGGCGGCGAACGAGGCGGTGGCCCACAGGAACAGGGTGATTTCAGTCGGTATCACCGCAACGCTGGTCCAGCTCAACACCGTGGAAACCATCGCCATGCTGATGAACACGCCGATCAAGGTGGCCGCCAGGCGCTTGTCCGCCAGTTTGCCGCCGATGATGTTGCCCACGGTGAGCCCCAGGCCGATCAGCAGCAGGGTCCAGGTCACGCCCTTGGGCGACACGCCGGTGACATCGCCCAGCAGCGGCGCGACGTAGGTAAAGAGGGTGAACATAGACGCGGCAAACAGCGCGGTCATGCTCAGCGACAGCCAGATACCGGCACCCTTGAGGGCGGCCAGTTCGGCGCGCATGTCGAGTTTTTCTTCGTCACGCTTGGCGGGCAAGAAGCGAATCAGGCCGATCAAGGCGATCACGCCAATCACGGTCACGGCCCAGAAGGTCGAGCGCCAGCCGGCTTCCTGGCCCAGCGCCGTACCCAGGGGCACGCCCAGCACGTTGGCCAGGGTCAACCCGGTGAACATCAACGCGACGGCTGACGCACGTTTGTTGGCCGGCACCAGGTTGGCGGCCACCACCGAGCCAATGCCGAAGAAGGCACCGTGGCACAACGCTGTGACCACACGGGCAAACATCAGCACGTTGTAGTCGCTTGCCAGGGCACAGAGCAGATTGCCGATAATGAAAATACCCATCAGCGCTACCAGCGCCGCCTTGCGTGGCAGCCTGGCGGTGGCCAGTGCCATGAACGGCGCGCCGATGGCCACGCCCAGGGCGTAGCCGGTGACCAGCCAGCCGGCGCCGGGAATCGACACACCCAGGTCCGTCGCCACATCGGGCAGCAAGCCCATGATGACGAACTCGGTGGTGCCGATGGCGAAGGCGCTCAGGGCCAGTATGAGTAGCGAGAGGGGCATGGGCGTGTCCTTGATGATTACGGTGCGCTGAGTTCGGTAATGAGCGCAGCGAGAAAGGCTTGGATCACTTCCTCGTTGCGCTTGAAAAAGTGCCACTGCCCGGCCTTCTGGCTGCTGATCAACCCCGCCCGTTGCAAGGTGGCCAGGTGCGCCGACACGGTCGACTGGGACAAGCCGCAGCGCTGGTCGATCTGCCCGGCGCAGATGCCGTATTCGTGGTTGTGCAATTGCTCGGGGAACTGCACTTTCGGGTCTTTGAGCCAGGTGAGGATGTCTCGTCGTACTGGGTGCGCCAGGGCTTTTATTATTTCGTCGAGGTCGATGGACATGGCAGGGTGCTCGGTGTCGTAAAGCGTTATATCGCGATGAGGCGAACTTTAAATCGTAATATCCCGATATACCAATATGATTTTGATCTGAGGCCAGGTCGAATCGGTATATCGGGTTATAACGATATGCGGGTGGCAGTGGTAGACTGCGCAGCATGAATTATCTCGCACATCTGCACCTGGGCGGCCAACTTCCTGCGCAATTGCTGGGCAGTCTCTATGGCGACTTCGTCAAAGGCCGCCTTCAGGGCCAGTTCAGCCCGCAAATCGAAGCGGCGATCCAGTTGCATCGCTCCATCGACCGCTTTACCGATAGCCATCCGCTGGTGGGCGAGGCGTTGTCGCGCTTCAGTCTGACCCGCAGGCGCTATGCCGGGATCGTCCTCGATGTGTTTTTCGACCATTGTCTGGCGCGGGATTGGGCGCTGTATGCCGACCAGCCTCTGGAGCTATTCACCTCCCGGGTATATCGGGCACTGGCGGCCGAACCCGCGTTGCCGGGGCGGCTGGCGCAGATTGCGCCGTATATGGCAGCGGATGATTGGTTGGGCTCGTACCGCGAGTTTGCGGTGATGGAGCAGGTATTGCGCGGGATTTCGCGGCGGCTGACACAGCCTGAGGAACTGGGGTACGCGATGCAGGAGTTGCGGGTTTTGTATGAGCCGTTGAGTGAGGACTTTCGACTGTTCTACCCAGAGTTGCAGAAATTTGCGCAATCTCAACTGACTATTGAGATCTGAATGTGGGAGCTGGCCTGTCGGCGATAGCGGCCTACCGGTTGATGTTATGGCTGACCCACCGCCATCGCAGGCAAGCCAGCTCCCACATTTGGATTGAGTTCACATTGCTTCAGGCTGCGAATGCAGGCCGAGCGGCCACTTGCTCGGTTTCCGGCACCGGGCCGAACAATGCCTTCTGCACCGCCTGCTGCGCCTGATACGCCAACGCCGCACGTTCCTGCCCGGCGCAGGCAATCGGCTTGAGCACATGAATCTCCACATCGCCGCGGTCATTGGAAAACAAGCGCATCAGGTGCGAGAGCAAATCATCATCGCCAATAAAGGGTGCCAGCGGGTCGACTTGGCCGTCGCGCAGATACCGAATCGCTACCGGCTGCAGTGATACATCCGCATCGATCGCGCTGGCCAGCAAGCGCCCGTGGAACGTGCGCAGGCCGCGCCCATCGGTGGTGGTGCCTTCGGGGAACATCAGCAAGGGGTGCTGTTGCTCCAGATGACGGGTCATTTGCTTGCGGATCAGTTGGCTGTCACCTGATCCGCGACGAATAAACAGGCTGCCAGCCTTGGCCGCCAGCCAGCCGGCCACCGGCCAGGTGCGCACCTCGGCCTTGGACAAAAACGACATCGGCGCCACCATGCCCAGCAACGGAATATCCGTCCACGACACATGATTGCTCACCCACAGCATCGGCGTTTGCGGCAACTCGCCATGCACCGTCACGCGAAAGGGCAGGGCGTTGGTCAGTCGCGCCATAAAGAAGCGCGACCAACGCTGGCGCCGCACCATCGAGTTAGCCACGCCCAGGCGCTCGAACAGGCCAAACACACTGGCCATGCTCAACCCCAGCCCCACCACCAACAGCACGCGGGCGATGCGCCCGTAAATGCGCAGGCGGTTCATCACATGGCCGCCTTGAAGTGGCGCGCGTAGCGCGGGCACAACTCGTCGCGCTTGAGCAGGATAAACACGTCTGCTACCTGGAAGTCTTCATCCCAGCACGGCTCGCCGCAGATCTTCGCGCCCAGGCGCATGTAGGCCTTGAGCAGCGGCGGCATTTCGGCGATGACGTTGGACGGCAGGTCCAGGGCCGGCAGTGGTTTTTTCGGTTCGGCGCGCAGGTGTTCGTTGCACAGGTAGCGCTCGCGCAAGCGCTGCATGATCGCGTGGGCCTGGATGCCGCCATCGTGCATCGGGATGCTCGCGCAGCCCATCAGGTAGCTGTAGCCGCCCTGGTTGAGCACTTCGGCCAACTCGCCCCATAACACCGCGATGGTGCCGCCATTGCGATAGGCCGGGTCGACGCAGGTGCGGCCAATCTCCAGGATCGGGCCCTGCAAGTGCAGCAGGCCATGCAGGCTGAATTCTTCTTCACTGTAGAACCGGCCCAGGGTGCTGGCGGCCTGGTGGTCGAGCAGACGGGTAGTCGCGACGAGTCGACCGCTGTTCAAATCCCGCACGCCGATATGGCTGCAGTGAACATCATAGTCATCCATGTCCAGACCCAGTTCCGCGCCTTTCAGCTTGGCGTTGAACTCGCCGCTGAACACGTTGAACCGCAGGGCCTGGGCTTCCTGCAATGCCTGCGTGCCTACCAGGCGTTCGGCTTGCAGACGGCGTTCATTGCCTTTGTCGCTGATGCGGGCGATCTGAGTCATAGCGAGTCTCCGGGTGCCGGCCAGGTTGCGGCCAGTCGACTTTGTTGTCCAAAGTCAGGCTATGTAGCCTCGGTGTCAGCTCCATGAAGTTACGGTGACGGTTGGATGACAGCCCCCTTGTCGCAAATCTGTCACTGGCGTGAGCTAGGCTCGCGGGCTTGAATGCCCCCTTGAGTTTGCGTCCATGGTCCGAGGCCTGTTGTGCGTTGCCCTGCTGTTTGTCGCCGTGAATGCTCGCGCTGAAATCTGGCCTGAAAAGGAGTGGGCCGTGGGCACAACCCTCACCGGTCCCGCTGTCGATGCCCTGGACGCCTACGCTTTCCCACCTCGTGACGATGCCACCCGCAACGGTATTCGCACCGATGCGTTGCTGGTCATTCGGGATGGCGAAATCATCTATGAACGCTACGCCGCGCCCACCACTGCCAGCACACCGCACCTGACCTGGTCCGTCAGCAAAAGCCTGATGGCTACCGTGCTGGGCGTGGCCTACGGGCAAGGCCGCTTCAAACTCGGCGACCCTGTCGCACGTTTCTACCCACCGATGAAGCAGCACCCCAAAGTGAGCATGGCCGACCTGCTGCACTGGGCCTCCGGGTTGGACTGGCAGGAAGACTACGAGTACGCCCCGTTGAAATCCTCGGTGGTGGCGATGCTCTACACCCGTGGCCACACCGACATGGCGCAATTCGCGGCGGATACCGAGGCCGCCGCCGTTCCTGGCCAGGCTTTCCGTTATTCCAGTGGCGACAGCACTATCCTGTCCGCTGCGCTCAAGGGCATGCTCGGCCACAAGGCCTACATGACCTACCCGTGGGACGCGCTGTTCCAGCCCCTGGGCATTCGCGACGCAACCTGGGAAACCGACGCCGATGAAACGTTTGTCGCGTCGTCCTATGCCTACCTCACGGCCCGGGATCTGGCACGAGTAGGTTTACTGATGGCGCGGGATGGGCGCTGGGGCGTGCGGCAACTGCTGCCCAAGGACTGGGTCACCTTCAACCGCCGGCCCTTCGACCGCTACAAAGTCGGCCAGGATGAAGCTGTGCCGGGCGGCCATTGGTGGCTCAACACCGGCGCCCCCCAACCCTGGCCCGACGCACCGGCCACTACCTTCGCCGCGCTGGGGCACTGGGGCCAGGCGCTGTTTGTGCTGCCCGACGAACACCTGGTGATCGTGCGTTACGGCGATGATCGGGATGGCAGTTACCGGCATAACGAACTGCTCAAACGCGTGCTGGCGGCGGTGCGCTCATGATCCGTCGTCATCCGTTCATCAGCGTTTTACTGGTGTTGCTTTTCGCATTGTTCGGCTGGGTTTGGCACGAGCGCGTCAACCTGCAAGCCTTCCCCGACATCATCGCGGCGTACACCGCCAAGGAGTACTGCTCGTGCCGGTACGTGGCCAACAACCCGGCGCAGTATTGCCTGGGGTATGTGAAGCAGTACGTGCCCATCAGTGCGTTCACTGACTCGCCGGAACGCAGTGAAGTCACGGCGAGTGGGTTGGGGCGTACCCATACAGCGCGGTGGTTGGGCGACCGTCAAGGCTGCCGCCTCAACCCCTGACACACCCAAATTCCCCTGTGGGAGCTGGCTTGCCTGCGATAGCGCCAGGTCAGCCAACATCACTGGTGCCTGTGCCGCCGCCATCGCAGGCAAGCCAGCTCCCACATTTAGATTATCTGCGTGGGTTCTCGGAAAAAGAACCGGCCCTGAGGTTCCACAGGGTGGAACCACCTTTGATTGTCCTCACGCGTACATCGCGCTTAGCTGTCGATGTGTCGCCAACAAGAACGGGACCACCCGCCTGTGAGGAGAATCACCATGCGCCCGCACCAGCACATCCTGGATTGGCTCAGCGACGTTGCCAGCGACTTGCACGCTGTGCGTCACGATATCCACGCCCACCCCGAACTCGGCTTTGAAGAGAACCGCACCTCAGCGCTGGTCGCACAGTCACTCAAGGAGTGGGGTTACGAGGTGCACACCGGCATCGGCAGGACCGGTGTGGTCGGTGTGTTGCGCAATGGCAACAGCTCGCGCACGTTGGGGATTCGCGCCGACATGGACGCCTTGCCCATCATCGAAAACACCGGCGCGGCCTACACCAGCCAACATGCCGGCTGCATGCACGCCTGCGGCCATGACGGCCACACCACCATGTTGCTCGGTGCCGCGCGTTACTTGGCGGCGACGCAGCAATTCGACGGTACTTTGAACCTGATTTTCCAACCCGCCGAAGAAGGCCAGGGCGGCGCCGAGGCGATGCTTGCAGATGGGTTGCTGGAGCGCTTCCCCTGCGACGGGTTGTTCGGCATGCACAATATGCCAGGCTTGCCGGCTGGGCATCTGGGCTTGAGAGTGGGGCCGATGATGGCCTCCCAGGACCTGCTCACCGTGACGCTCGAAGGCGTAGGTGGCCATGGCTCCATGCCGCACCTTACCGTCGATCCGCTGGTGGCTGCCGCCAGTATGGTCATGGCCTTGCAAACGGTGGTAGCACGCAATATCGACACCCAGGAAGCTGCCGTGGTCACGGTCGGCGCCCTTCAAGCAGGGCAAGCCGCCAATGTGATTCCCCAGCAAGCCCTGTTGCGCCTGAGCTTGCGCGCACTTAACCCCAAGGTACGCGAACAGATGCTGGAACGGGTCAACGCGATCATCCAGACCCAGGCCGCCAGCTTCGGCTGCACCGTGCAGATCGAACACCGGCCGGCCTACCCGGTGCTGGTCAACCACGCCGAAGAAACCGAATTCGCCCGCCAGGTCGGTGTGGCCTTGCTCGGTGCCGACGCTGTGGATGGCAACACCCGCACGCTGATGGGCAGCGAAGACTTCGCCTGGATGCTGCAACGCTGCCCCGGCAGTTACCTGTTTATCGGCAACGGCGTGTCGCGACCGATGGTGCACAACCCCGCCTATGACTTCAACGACGACATCCTGCTGACCGGCGCAGCCTACTGGGGTGCGCTAGCCGAGAGCTGGCTCAAGCCAGCCGGATAACCCAATCCTTTGTAGGAGCGAGCTTGCTCGCGAAAAACCCACAAGCGACACGGGCTCCCGGAAAGCGCTGCGTCAGCGTTAACGACCTTCGCGAGCAAGCTCGCTCCTACTGCAACGCCTTTTTCTGCCGCTGGACCCTTTCCCTATATCGGTTGAATGGAGTGTTCCTCATGCAGACTTCAAAGCCTGGCGTTTCCCGCACCCGCCAAGTGGTGGCGGCCGTGATCGGCAACGCGCTGGAATGGTATGACTTTATCGTCTACGGCTTTCTCGCCAGTATCATCGCCCGGCAGTTCTTCCCCTCGGAAGACGAATACGCGTCGCTGCTGATGGCCCTGGCCACCTTTGGCGTGGGCTTTTTCATGCGTCCGGTGGGCGGCATCCTGTTGGGTATTTATGCCGACCGCAAAGGCCGCAAAGCCGCGATGCAGTTGATTATCCGGCTGATGACCGTGTCCATCGCGCTGATCGCCTTCGCGCCGAACTACGCCGCGATCGGCATGGGTGCACCGTTGCTGATTGTGGTGGCGCGGATGCTTCAGGGGTTTGCCACCGGCGGTGAATATGCCAGCGCCACGGCATTTCTGGTGGAGAGCGCACCTGCCCATCGCAAGGGCTTGTATGGCTCCTGGCAATTGGTAGGGCAATGCCTGGCGGTGTTCGGCGGGGCGGCGATGGTGGCGTTGGTCACGCATTTCTTTTCGCCCGAAACCCTCGACCTGTGGGGCTGGCGCCTGCCGTTTGTGCTGGGCTTGTTGATCGGCCCGGTGGGGTTGTGGATTCGTCGGCACATGGAAGACCCGGAAGAGTTCATCCAGGCGCGTAAAAATGCCACCGGCCCGGCGCCGAGCCTCATGCAAGTGCTGCGTGACCATCGGCGCAGCATCCTGGTGTCCATGGGCCTGGCCTGCGGGGCGACGGTGTCGTTCTACGTGGTGCTGGTGAACATGCCGACCTTCGCCCACAAAAACCTCGGCCTGCCGCTGGACCAGGTGCTGATGGTGCAGATGTTTGCGGTGGCGCTGATGACCGTGGTGATCCCCTTGTCCGGCCTGCTCTCGGATCGGTTGGGACGGCGACCGGTGTTGATGGCCTTCACCCTGGCGTTCTTCGTGATGGTCTACCCCTTGTATGTGTGGGTAGCCGCTGCGCCGTCCATCGAGCGCCTGCTGGTGATGCAGGTGATGTTGTGCACGGCGATTGGCGGGTTCTTCGGGCCAGCGCCGACGGCATTGGCCGAACAGTTCCCTATCGAGGTGCGCTCGACCGGTGTGTCGGTGGCCTATAACGTGGCGGTGATGGTGTTCGGTGGTTTCGCGCCGTTGATCGTGACCTGGCTGAGCAAGGTGCTGGGCACGGCAGTGGCGCCGTCGTTTTATGTATTGTTTGCGTGCGTGCTGACGCTGCTGGGCACTTACTGCATGCGCGAGGCACCCCGGGCGAGCAAGCCGCTGCCGTTTTCCAGAGAGGTGAAGCCTTGAGTATTGTTGATTGGGATGCCACTGAGCTGTCGCGGGCCATCCATGGGCGGCAGGTATCGTGCGAAGAGGTGATGCAGGCGTACCTGGCGCAGATCCAGCGCTTTAACCCTGGCGTGAATGCGCTGGTGTCGTTGCGCGAAAGCGAGGCCGTGCTGGCCGAGGCGAGAGCCTGTGATCGTGAGTTGGACCGGGGCCATTCCCGTGGCTGGATGCATGGCATGCCCCAGGCCATCAAGGACCTGGCGGCCACCCAGGGTTTGCGCACCACCCTGGGCTCACCGCTGTTCGCCGAGCATGTACCGAACGAAGACGCCATCAGCGTGGCGCGGGTGCGGGCCAGTGGCGCGATCATCATCGGCAAGACCAACGTGCCGGAGTTCGGCCTGGGCTCCCACACCTACAACACGCTGTTTGGCACCACCGGCAATGCCTATGACCCACGCCTGGCGGCGGGTGGCAGCAGTGGCGGAGCGGCGGTGGCCCTGGCGCTGCGCATGCTGCCGGTGGCCGACGGCAGCGACATGATGGGCTCGCTGCGCAACCCGGCGGCGTTCAACAACGTGTTCGGCTTGCGCCCCTCCCAGGGGCGGGTGCCTCACGGGCCGATGCCGGAACTGTTCGTGCAGCAATTGGGCACCGAAGGCCCGATGGGGCGCAGCGTAACGGATGTGGCGCGGTTGCTGAGCATTCAGTCCGGTTACGATCCCCGGGCGCCGTTGTCATCCAGGGACGATCCCGCTGTGCTGGGCCAGCCGTTGCAACGCGACTTCAACGGCGCACGCCTCGGTTGGCTGGGGGACTACAACGGTTATCTGCCGATGGATGATGGCGTGATGAGCCTGTGCGAAGCGGCGCTGGATGATTTCGCCAGGTTGGGCTGTGAAGTGCACAGCTGCCAACCGGACTTTTCCATGGCGCGCCTGTGGCGCTGCTGGTTGGTACACCGCCATTGGCTGGTGCACGGCAACCTCGGCGCGGCCTACGCCAACCCGCAAAAGCGCGCGTTGCTCAAGCCCGAAGCGCAATGGGAAGTGGAGGGCGGCCAGGGCTTGAGTGCCCAGCAGGTTTACCAGGCGTCGGTGGACCGCAGTCAGTGGTACCGCGCTTTGGGCAAGCTGTTCGAACGTTACGATTTCCTGCTGTTGCCCACCGCCCAGGTGTTCCCTTTCGATGCACAACAGCCTTGGCCGCGCCTCGTGGGCGGGCGTGAAATGGACACTTATCACCGCTGGATGGAAGTGGTGATCGGCCCGACCCTCGCCGGTTTGCCGAGCATGAGCATCCCGGCGGGCTTCAACCCTCAGGGCTTGCCCATGGGCCTGCAAATCATTGGCCCGGCCCAGGCCGACAGGGCCGTGCTGCAATTGGCCTATGCCCATGAACAACTGACCCAATGGGTACAACGCCGGCCACCGGCGTGCCTTGCAACGACCCGTTGAGCGCTGACCGGGCCTGTATCTTGCTGTGAAAAAAGATCATCCACCAGCAACAGGGAGATCGAATATGGAGACAGGCACCGTACGCTCGGTTGAGCGCGCTCTGGCAATCGTCGAGTTGCTGGGCGAGCACCAGGCCCTGGGGCTGGAAGAACTGCACTACCTCACGCAGCTGCCCAAGGCCACGGTGTCGCGCATGTTGCTGACCTTGCAGGAACAGGGGTGGGTCTACCGCGGCCTGAGCGATCGGCGTTACCGCCTGCGTGCCCGACGCTTGTTTGGCGATACCCAGCAACGCTTCAAGCGCCAGGTGGTGGAGAGCGCCGCCCCTTGGTTGCTGGAGCTCAGCGAGCGCACTGGGCTGGTGGTGGACTTGTCGTGCTTCGATGGCGAGCGCCTGGAGGTCATGGAAAGCGCGATCCCCAGCGTGTTGCGCAAGCTGTACCCGAACAACTGCCAGATCGTCGGCCAGTACGCCAGCCTGTTCCACTCGGCGATGGGCAAGGCTTGCCTGACGCAATTGCCGGCTGACGAAGTACAGCGCCTGGCAGGCCGCAATCATGTGGCGGCAGACGAGCACTATCGCGCATGCGAGCAAACCCAGCACCAGGGCTTCGGACAGCGTACCGAGGGCTATTGGGAATACCCGGTGCGTTTGCCGTTCCTGATCCGGGCGGTGGCCTTGCCGGTGCGCGCCAACGGCCGATTGGTGGGGAGCATGGCGCTGCATTGGCCGATGCATCAGGCGCCGGTGGAGCGGGTGTTGAATTTGCACATGGGCAGCCTTGAAGAAACGATCTGCGAAGTGCAACGAACGCTGGTTTGAAAACACAGCAAAAACCCTGCGGCAGCTGGCTTTTGTGGCGAGGGAGCTTGCTCCCGCTGGGGTGCGTAGCGCCCCCAAAAAGCCGGCTCCAGCTGCGCTGTCGAACGGGAGCAAGCTCCCTCGCCACAGCAAGCCAGCTCCCACATTGGATTTGCGCAGGTTGTGAGATTGCGCTTAAGGTTCGCCCAGGTTTTTTGCCCCATGAGTCTTTATGTTCAATGTCAAACCTCTGGTCTTCGCGCTGCTGGCCTTTGCTGCTGTGCCTGCCCACGCCGATTGGTACCTGGATAACGAATCCTCGCGCCTGTCTTTCGTCACCACCAAAAACACCGAGATTGCCGAAGTCCAGCGCTTCCTGGTGCTGCACGGCAAAGTCGACGCCAAAGGCGCGGCTCGGCTGGAAGTGGAGCTGGACTCAATCAACAGCGGTATTCCGTTGCGCGACGAGCGCATGCGTAAAGAGCTGTTCGAGATCAAGACCTTCCCCGAAGCGCAGATCAGCGCACAGATCAATCTGCAGCCCATCAATGACCTGGCGTCCGGCGCGCAGTTGGAATTGCGCCTGCCCTTGAGCGTCACGCTGCACGGCAAGACCCAGACCTACAGCGCCGAACTGCTGGCCACGCGCCTGGATGAGCGGCGTTTCCAGGTGGTAACTCTGGAGCCCGTGGTGCTGCATGCCGAAGATTTCGACCTGGCGCCCGGTGTGGCTACCTTGCGTAAGGCGGCAGGGCTCAAGTCGATCAGTTTGTCGGTGCCGGTGGGTGCGGTGCTGATTTTCACGGCGCGCTGACATGAGCGGCGCGGTGTTCCCGTGGCGCAGCGCCAATCAGTTCGAATTGCTGATCGACGGGCCGAATTTCTTCCCGCAGATGCTGGTGGGCATCGCCCGGGCCGAGCAGCAGGTTGACCTTGAGCTGTACCTGGTCGAAGCCGGGGCCTGCGCCGAGGCCATGGTGCAGGCGCTGGTACTGGCCGCCGAACGCGGCGTGCAGGTGCGTTGCCTGTTTGACGATTACGGCAGCCTGGCGTTTACCCTGGGGCTGCGCAAGCGCTTGACCGATGCCGGCGTGGCGCTGCGCTTTTACAACCGCCTGAATTGGCGGCGCTGGATGCGCAACCTGTACCGCGACCATCGAAAGCTACTGCTGATCGACCAGCGCATTGCGGTGGTCGGCGGCACCGGTGTCACCGACGAGTTCTGGACGCCGGGGCAAGACACCGCCGACTGGCATGAAGTGATGGTGCAGATCAGCGGCCCGTTGGTGCTGGACTGGCAGGCCCTGTTCGACCGGCAATGGCACGCTAACGCCGCGCGCCGTGAGTGGAAACCGGCTACCCACTTTGGTTTGCCTCGCTTGCCCAAGGTGCCCGCCACCGGGCCGGGGCTGGGCCGCGTGGCGTATGCCGATGCGCGTCAGCACCGTGACATCCTGCAATCGTTGATTCGTGCTTTGAACAGCAGCAAGGGGCGTATCTGGCTGGCGACCCCGTACTTCCTGCCAACCTGGAGCGTGCGCCGAGCCTTGCGCCGGGCGGCAGGGCGCGGTGTGGACGTACGTTTGCTGCTCACCGGCCCGCGCACCGATCACCCGTCGGTGCGTTACGCCGGGCACCGTTATTACCCGCGCCTGCTGCGCTCAGGCGTGCAGATCTTCGAATACCAGCCGTGTTTCCTGCACCTGAAGATGGTACTGGTGGATGATTGGGTGAGCATTGGCTCGTGCAATTTCGACCACTGGAATTTGCGCTTCAACCTGGAAGCCAACCTGGAAGCGCTGGACCCGCAGTTGACGGCAGCGGTGGTGGGCAGTTTCGAAGCGGACTTTGCCCAAAGCCAGGCGGTGAGCCTGGAGGCATGGAAGGCGCGGCCATTGTGGCGGCGGGTGAAGCAGCGGGTGTGGGGCTGGATTGATCGGTTGGTGGTGAACCTGCTGGATCGGCGCGGTTAGTCGGGCCACCTCAATCAACTGTGGGAGCTGGCTTGCCTGCGATAGCATCACCTCGGTACACCTGACAAACCGAGGTGCCTGTATCGCAGGCAAGCCAGCTCCCACAAAAGCCAGCTCCCACAGCGACCGTGTTTACAGCTTCAGATCAGAGCAGTTCGAAGGTTTGCTGCTGCACATCCTGGGAATCCAAGCCGATCTGCACATTGAACTCACCCGGTTCCGCCGCGAACTTGAGTTGGGCGTTGTAGAACTTCAAGTCGTCCTCGGTGATGGTGAAGTGCAGCGTGCGCGCTTCGCCAGCCTTGAGCATGACCTTCTGGAAGTTCTTCAGCTCCTTGATCGGGCGGATCATCGAACCGGCCACGTCCTGGATATACAACTGCACAACCGTTTCGCCATCGACCTTGCCAGTGTTCTTCACGGTGACGCTCGCATCGAGCTTGCCGGTCTTGTTCAGCGTGGTGGACGACAGTGCCATGTCCGACAGGCTGAACGTGGTGTAGCTCAGGCCATAGCCAAACGGAAACAGGGGGCCGGTGGTGTCATCGAAGTACTGCGAGGTGTAGTTGCCCGGCTTGCCTGGGGTGAATGGCCGGCCGATGGTCAGGTGGTTGTAGTAGGTCGGAATCTGCCCCACCGAACGAGGGAAGGTGATCGGCAGCTTGCCCGATGGGTTGTAGTCACCGAACAGCACGTCGGCGATGGCGTTGCCGCCTTCGGTACCTGCGAACCAGGTTTCCAGGATCGCGTCGGCCTGTTGGTTCTCTTCGAGAATCGACAGCGGACGGCCGTTCATCAACACCAGCACCAGCGGTTTGCCGGTGGCTTTGAGGGCCTTGATCAAGTCGCGCTGGCTTTGCGGGATGTTCAGATCGGTACGGCTCGACGATTCGTGGGACATGCCACGGGACTCGCCCACCGCCGCGACGATAACGTCGGCGTTGTTCGCCGCCTTCACCGCTTCATCAATCAGCACCTGGGCAGGGCGCGGGTCATCCACCACTTCCGGGGCATCGAAGTTGAGGAAGTTGAGGTAGTCGAGCACCGCTTTGTCGCCGGTGATGTTGGCGCCACGGGCATAGATGACTTTGCCTTTTTCACCGATCACGGCGTTCATGCCGTCGAGCAGGGTCACCGATTGCGCAGGCCGGCCAGCAGCAGCCCAACTGCCCATCATGTCGATGGGTGCCTTGGCCAGCGGGCCGACAAGGGCAATGGTCGCGGATTTTTTCAGCGGCAGGGTGTCGTTGTGGTTTTTCAGCAACACCAGGCTGCGGCGCGCAATGTCGCGGGCCTCGGCACGGTGCAGGCGGCTGTCGGCGTAGGTGTCGGCCGGGTCATCCTCGGCCTTGCCGATGCGCAGGTACGGGTCCTTGAACAGGCCCATGTCGTACTTGGCACCGAGCACTTCGCGCACGGCGTTGTCGATGTCGCTCTGCTGGATCTCGCCGGACTTGAGCAGCCCCGGCAATTCCTTGCCGTACAGCGAGTCATTCATGCTCATGTCGATGCCAGCCTTGATCGCCAGCTTGGCGGCTTCACGTCCGTCCTTGGCCACGCCGTGCTTGATCAGCTCGACGATCGCACCGTGGTCGCTGACGGTCAGGCCCTTGAAGCCCCAGTCTTTGCGCAGCAGGTCGTTCATCAGCCAGGTGTTGGCGGTGGCAGGCACGCCGTTGATCGAGTTGAGCGCGACCATCACGCCGCCGGAGCCGGCCTTGATCGCCGCGTGGTAGGGCGGCAGGTAGTCCTGGTACATCTTGACCGGGCTCATGTCGACCACGTTGTAGTCGCGCCCGCCTTCCACCGCGCCGTAGAGGGCGAAGTGCTTGACGCTGGCCATGAGGCTGTCGGCATTCGCGGGGCTGGTGCCCTGGAACGCCTTGACCATCACTTCGGCAATGCGTGACACCAGGTAGGTGTCTTCACCGAAACCTTCGGAAGTGCGGCCCCAGCGCGGGTCGCGGGAGATATCGACCATTGGTGCAAACGTGATATCGAGGCTGTCGGCGGCGGCTTCCTGGGCGGCGATGCGCCCGGAGCGGCCAATGGCGTCCATGTCCCAGCTGGAGGCCAGGGCCAGGCTGATCGGGAAAATGGTGCGGTGGCCGTGGATCACGTCGTAGGCGAAGAACATGGGGATCTTCAAGCGGCTGCGCATGGCCGCGTCCTGCATCGGACGGTTTTCCGGGCGGGTGATGGAGTTGAACGTGCCACCGATGCGGCCGGCGGCGATTTCCTTGCGGATCAGCTCACGGGGCATTTCCGGGCCGATGCTGATCAGGCGCAATTGGCCGATCTTCTCATCCAGGGTCATTTGCTTGAGCAGGTCGCTGACGAAGGCGTCCTTGTCGTTAAGCGCAGCAGGCTTTGTTTCTGCCCATACGGGGTGGCTGGCCAGAGTGGCAACAAGGCCGAGCAAACACAGCTTTTTCATGAATATCCTTTTTCGGCGACTGCGCAGCATTCAGAGAGATGCTGTCGGCCAAAATGTGGGGAACGTCTATTGTTGTTCGGGTGTTGTTCAGATAAATGCAGCACACTCTGAACTCTTTTTCGCGCTGGGCATCTTTGTAGCTGATTGGCTCAAAGCATTCCAGTGGTGGCGGATTATGCCCCAAGCGCGTGGTTTATAGGGTTAGTCGTCACATTCCATCAGATCGGGCAGGAGAAACACTATGCAAGCAGCACACACTTATCGCTGGGGCTTCAAGGCTGCGGCGCTGTTACTGATCAGCAGCGTGCTGAGCGGTTGCGGCATCAACAACATCCCGACGCTGGACGAACAGGCCAAGGCCGCCTGGGGCCAGGTGCAGAACCAGTACCAGCGCCGTGCTGACCTGATCCCCAACCTGGTAGAAACGGTGAAGGCGTATGCCGCCCACGAGCAGGAAACCCTTACCGCGGTGATTGAAGCGCGGGCCAAGGCCACCTCGATCCAGGTGGATGCCAGCACCCTGGACAACCCCGAAAAACTCAAGCAGTTCCAGCAAGCCCAGGATGGCCTGAGCGGCGCACTCAGCCGTTTGATGGTGGTGTCCGAGCGTTACCCGGACCTGAAGGCCAACCAGAACTTCCTGGCCTTGCAATCGCAACTTGAAGGCACCGAGAACCGTATCGCTGTGTCTCGCCGTGACTTTATCCAGGCCGTACAGGCTTACAACACCGAGATCCGCACCTTCCCGGGCCGCCTGTGGCACAGCGTGATGTACAGCGACTTGCCGATCCGCGCCACGTTTGAAGCCACCAGCGCCGATGCCGATAAAGCGCCGCAAGTGAAGTTCAAATAAGGCTGCACTGAGGTGTCGATGCGTTTATTACGGATAGGCCTGGCGCTGTGGCTGTTGGCCTGCGTGGGCGTGGCCCAGGCGGCACTGAGCTTCCCGGCGCTGACCGGGCGGGTGGTGGACAGCGCGCAGATGATCGACCCGGCGGTGCGCGAGCAACTGACCCAGCAACTGCAGGCGCTGGAGCAGACCTCGGGCGACCAGTTGGTGGTGGTCACCGTGCCCGACCTGCAAGGCGTGCCTATTGAGGACTACGGTTATCAATTGGGCCGCCAGTGGGGCATTGGCCAAAAGGGCAAGGACAACGGCGCGCTGTTGATCGTCTCCCGTGATGACCGCCAATTGCGCATCGAAGTCGGGTATGGCCTGGAAGGCGTGCTGACGGATGCGCAATCCTGGGTGATCATCAACCAGGTGATCCTGCCCAAGTTCAAGGCCGGCAATTTCAGCCAGGGCATCAGCGACGGTGTGGCCGCGATGATCCAGGTGGTGGGCGGTGAGCCCTTGGCGGTGCCGGCCCATGTGGCGGATGCGAACTTCGCCATGGATAATCCCGGTTTTTCCATCGGCCTGTTTATTCTGCTGATCGGCGTGCTGTGGCTGTGCAATCGCATGGGCTTGCCAGTGGGCGCTATCCTGCTGGCGATTCTCAACAGCAGCGGGCGCGGCGGCGGCGGTGGCGGTGGTTTCCGCGGCGGCGGCGGTGGTTTTGGCGGTGGCGGGGCTTCGGGCAGCTGGTAATGACAATAACGAGAATAGAGCATCTACAACCATGGCATTACTGACTGAACACGAGCAGCGCCAAGTCGCCGAAGCGATCGCCCGGGTCGAGAAAACCACCGACGCGGAGTTGGTCACCGTGCTGGCGGCGCGCGCCGACGACTACGCCTACATTCCGTTGCTGTGGGCGAGCTTGATCGCGTTGGTGGTGCCGGGTGTGGTGCATTACCTGTCGGGCTACCTGACCATGTACACCTTGCTGGTGGCGCAGTGGGCGACGTTCATTGTGCTGTGCCTGGTGTTCCGCTTGCCCAAGGTCACTACTCGGCTGATCCCGCGTTCGGTACGCCACTGGCGTGCGTCCAACCTGGCGCGGCGGCAGTTTCTGGAGCAGAACCTGCACCACACGGTGGGCAGCACCGGGGTGCTGATTTTTGTCAGCGAGGCCGAGCGTTATGTGGAGATCCTGGTGGATGACGGGATTTCCAAGCGCCTGGATGACAGCAATTGGGACGCTATTGTCCAGGCGTTTACCCAGCAAGTTAAACAGGGGCAGACGCTGGCCGGGTTCATCGCCTGCGTTGAAGCCTGTGGCGAGTTGCTCAAGGTGCATGTGCCCGTTACCCAAACCCGCAACGAACTGCCCAATCGCCTGGTCGTACTCGAATAACTGCTTTTTTGTAGGAGCGAGCTTGCTCGCGAAAAACTCATCGACGCCGCGTTCATTCAGGACACCCGCGTTATCGTTGACGTTTTTCGCGAGCAAGCTCGCTCCTACACAAGGCAGCATCCTTATTCGGGTTGATTGACCGTTGATCAAATAACCCCGTGCCCTGAACCCCCATCCCGCCTAAAATGCCCGGCATTCTTTACCCGAGGCGTTTTTGTTCATGTCCGTCACCGCTCAACCTGCCCGCCCTGCGCCGGATCATCATGCCCAGTTCATCGAACTGTTGAGCGCAAGCTTGGCCCAGAACGCTTTTATCAAGCTGGTGCTGGCCAAGTACGTCGGTGAGGAAGCCGAGTTGCAGCGGCTGATCATCAAGCCGGTGGTGGTCAAGGAGCAGCCTTGCCTGTCGTTCGTCTATCGCTACAAGACCCGCGACATCACCAAGAACTTCCCCTTGGCCGACGGCGTGGCGGCGATCGCCGAGCTGTTGCCCAGCTCGTTCAAGAACGCGCACTTGCTGGCGCTGACCGACGAAGCCCAGTTGGAATACAGCAAGAAGAACAAAAGCTCGCTGTTCAAAAGCAAACCGCAGCAACTGCGCGAGGCGCCTTCGGCTGAGCATAACCGCGAAAAAAATCGCTTCCTCGACCTGAGCCGGCCGTTCCTCGCCGACCTGGGCGTGACCGACGCCAAGCAGGCGCTGATCCCCTCGATGTCGCGCAAGTGGAAGCAGATCAACAAGTTCATCGAAGTGTTCAGCCATGCACTGACGTCGTCGCCGTTGCAGCTCGATCGCCCGGTGCGTGTCGCCGATTTCGGCTCGGGCAAGGGTTACCTGACCTTCGCCATTCACGATTACCTGCGCAATACCCTCAAGGCCGAGGGCGAGGTCACCGGTGTCGAGTTGCGTGAAGACATGGTCACCCTCTGCAACAGCGCCGCCGCACGCCTGGAGCACCCGGGGCTGGTGTTCAAATGTGGCGATGTACGCAGCGTGGCGCCCAGTGAGCTGGACGTGATGATTGCCTTGCATGCCTGCGACATCGCCACCGACTACGCGATCCACACCGGCATCCGTTCCGGTGCGTCGATCATCATGTGCTCGCCGTGCTGCCACAAACAGATCCGCCTGCAGATCCAGAGCCCGGCGTTGCTCAAGCCGATGCTGCAATACGGCCTGCACCTGGGCCAGCAGGCGGAAATGGTCACCGACAGCCTGCGCGCATTGTTCCTTGAAGCCTGTGGCTATGAGACCAAGGTGTTCGAGTTCATCTCGCTGGAACACACCAACAAGAACAAGATGATCCTGGCGGTCAAACGTGCCGAGCCTGTGGACAACGCGCAGCTATTGGCAAAAATCCAGGAGCTCAAGGCGTTTTATCACATCACCGAGCACTGCCTGGAAACCCTGTTGCGCGGGGATGGCTACCTGGCCTGAAATGGGCGCGGTTCCCTGTGGGAGCTTGCTCCCGTGACGGCCCCGGCGGCCAGCGCATATCTACCTGACGCCCCGCGATCCAAATGTGGGAGCTGGCTTGCCTGCGAAGACGGCCTGACAGCCGACCGGGATGTGGGATCAGACTGAGTACATATCCGTTATTTAGGTAACGGCCACTTAGGGTTCCGCCCTGACGGCGGCTCACTTTGCAAAAGCGGCAAAGTAAGCAAAACGCTCTTGCCCCACCACTCGGCACCTCGCCTAGGCTCGGTGTGCCCGTAATCCGCCAGTGATTTTGGGGGCCGCCGCCACGCGCCATCCATGGCGCGGGGCGGCTAAACCGGCATCCCTGCCGGTTTACCCCCCAAATCACTGGCGAATTCCGGCCAGCGTGGTTTAACGGGGCGCCTGAGATCAAGATCACAAGCAGATCAAGATCAAGAGCGGCTCGCTTCGCATCGTGGTTACCGGTGGCTGCGGCGAACTGCACAGTTGTGTAGATACCTATGGCTATCGCAGGCAAGCCACACACACATTTGGAATGCGTGTGTGCTTAGAAGAACCGCGTCACGCTGATCTTCGCATCACGCCCCTTGGTGTACGCCCGGTCGCCGCTCAAGGCCGGGCGGAAGTTTTTGTTGAACAGGTTGTCCACCGTGAAGTTCACCTCGGTGCCTTTGAGATATGCCTGCTGCGGTGTCCATTTGGCGAACAGGCCCTGGGTGTTGTAGCGCTTGTTGCCGTACTGGTCGTAGAACACATCGCCGATGCTGGAGCCCGGGCCGCCAGAGTATTTGTCGCTGGGCAGGCGGTCGGTGGCGCCGATGAATTGGCTCATCCAGCCCACCTGGGCATCCCAGGCCGGGATGTGAGTGCCCAGTACCAGTACCCATTTGGTCGGCGGAATATCCCGCGCGGCCACGTCCGGGCCCCAGGGATTGGTGTAGGCGCCTTGGTGCTGGCCCTTGGCATAGGCGAACGACACCGAGCCAAACAGGTAGGTGGAGTTGTAGATCGATTCGAGCTCAACGCCCTTGATGGTCAGGCTGCCGATATTGCGGTAGTTGGACATCGGCCCAGGCGGGCAAGCTGAAGCGATGCTGCCGCCATTGACAGCCTGGTTCTGGCAACCCACGCCGGTGGCCTTGAAGATCTCGTCTTCGACTTTGTTGTGAAACAGGGTGGTGCGCAGTTGCAAGTTGTCGTCCTGGGCGAGCAGGTTATCGAAGCTGGTGATGTTGCCCAGGGTGATCGAGGTGATGCGCTCCGGGTCCAGGTCGACGCTGGTGGCGGTGCGACTGCCCACGCCCTGCACTTCGTATTGTTCGTCGATCACCGGGGCGCGCCAGGTCTGGCTCCAGTTGGCGAACAGCCCCACACTCGGCGTCACGGTCCAGAATAGCGCCAGGCGTGGCGACCAGCCAGTGTAGGTGCGGTCGCTGTAGTCGTGACCCACTGCCGGGTTGTTGTAGTAGGGCGCATCGTTGCCTTCGCCGCGGTTGCGCACATGGTCGTAGCGCAGCGACGGCGTGATCGTCACGTCGCCCAACGTCACCGCGTCCTGGATAAAGAAGCTGTTGGTATCGACTTTGCCGTGGGGCATGAAGCCCGGCTGGAAGTGCCCGTAGTTGTAGCGCGGCGTGTTGTAGGTGGCGCCGGGCATCCACATCTCGGTTTCGCGGGTGTGCTTGCGGATTTGCCCGCCGACCGTCACGGCATGCTGCAAGGGGCCGGTGTCAAACAGGCTGACGTTACGGATATCCAGGAGCTTGTCGGTGTAGGCGGTGTCCATCTTGCGCCCGCCGGTGGCCAACTGGAAAAACGCCGTGGCGTCACGCTCATCGGTCTGTTCGGTGTTGGACTGGGAATACTTGATGGTCAAGTCCACCAGCGGGTTGTCCAGCGGCTGGTATTCATACTTGCCCGACCAGGTGGTGTCGACCGTGTCACGGTGGGCGAGGAAGCGCTTCAACGCGCCTTCGTAGCCGTAGCGGTCGATGTTGAACTGGGTTGGCGGCGTGGGGTAGCTGGCGGCGGAAAACGGGGTCCAGCGGTTGCTGTGGGAGCGCGAGTACGACAGCCCGACACTGTGCTCATCGGTAAAGTGCGCGTTGACCTTGAACAGCTTGCCGTCCACATCCTGGGCGCTGTTGGGCAGGCGCTGGGGGTTGATCGGGTACTCATTGTTGTCGTTGGGCAATTTGGCGGCCACCTTCATATCGCCGCCGTCGCGTTGGGTCAGGTAGGCCAGCGCATCGAAACGGCCGTCGTCGGTACGGCCATAGACGGCACTGCTGTAGACCTGTTCATGGTCGTTGCTGGAGTAGCCATATTTGAGCATCGCACCGCTGTTGCGGCCGTCCTTGAGCAGGTCCGGAGCGTCCTTGGTGACCATGTTGACCGTGCCGCCGAAGCCGCCATTACCGGTGAACGGCGAGTTGGGGCCTTTTTCCACTTCAATGCGCTTGATCAGCTCGGGCTCGATAAACACCGTGCCTTGCTGGTAACGCTCAAAGCCTGTCTTGGTGGCACCGTCAACGGTCAGCGGCACGTCTTCGGCATCGCCGAAACCACGGATGTTGATGGTCTGGCCGCCGGGCTTCAGCGAGCCGCCCTGGCTGACACCGGGCAAGGTCTGCAACAGGCTGGGAATGTTATTGGACTGGTAACGGTCGATGTCGGCCTGGGTCAGGGTGGAGCGGTTGACGGTGCTGGCGTTTACCTCATTGCCAGTACCGATCACGCTCAGGGTGTCCAACTGGATCGCGCCACCGGTGGTGGTTTTGCCCTCGTCGGGGCGCACCACATAGGTACTGCCGACCTTGATCAGGTTGAGCTCACCGTTTTTGAGCAGGGAACGGATGGCCACTTCCGGGGTGTAGTTACCGTCAAGCGCTGGGGCCTGCACGTTCTTGAGCAGGGTTTCATCGAACAGCAGCTGGATTTTCGCTTGCTGGGCCACCTGGCTCAGGGACGTGGCCAGCGACTGGGCCGGCAGGTGCAGCTTGAGCGACTCGGCTTCGGCGCTGAGGCTCAAGGCCAGGCACGTAGCCATGAGTGTCGGTCGAAGAAACAGGTGCGAAGCGTGGCAAGGCGCGCGAAACATGAAATCCCCCGGAGCGGCTAAATAGCCAAAAAGGTGTGCGTATCAAACACAGACAGGAGGAAGACGGGGCAGGCAAAAAAAACCACACATGCGAATGCAAAATATTCTCATGTGTGGTTTCTGCCGTTTATTTGCTCGGCTCGATTCTCATGATGCCATCCGCCGAGAGCACGGTTTTCACTGGCAACAGCGCGGGCAAGGCGTTGAGCAGGGCGTCCGGGTCGCTCACATCAAGGTTGCCCGACACCTTGAGCTGCGCGACGGCCTTGCTGACCTGCAACGGCGTTTGTGGACGGTAGAGGCTAAGTTCGTCGATCAGGCTGGCCAGCTCTCGATTGCGAAACGACAAATGCCCGCTGCGCCAATCGGCGATCTCTTCGGCGCTGAGGCTTTGCGATTGCACGGTGCCTTTGGCGTAGTTGTATGAGGCCCGTTGCTGGGCGTCGAGCAGGGTGACGGGGCTTTCGCCATTTGGCGCGAAAGCGACCTGGCCATGGGCAACGCTGACCACCAATTGCTGCTGCCCACGGCGCACATCGAAAGCCGTGCCCACCACCCGTACGCTCGACTCGCCGGCCTGCACGTAGAGGGGGCGTTCCTTGTCGGCGGCCACTTCGATGTACAGCTGGCCTTTGTCCAGATGCAGCACCCGTTGATGGGCGCTGAAGTCCACGCGGATATGGGTGTTGGCATTCACATACAAGGTACTGCCATCTGGCAGATTCAAAGTGCGCATGCCCTTGGCATGGGTGGCAACCTGGTTGTGATACAGCTCGCGCGGTGCGCCGATAGAGGTCGCCAGCACGGCGCAGAGCAGAGCAGCCGCCATCGCCAGGGCAGGGCGCCAAAGGCTGGGCTTGCGCTTGGGCAGTGCCAACGGTTTGTTCAATTGTTGCAACTGGGCGAGGTCGGCCCACAGCTGTTCGAATTCGGCATAGGCGCGCGCATGCGCGGGCACCGCCTGCCAGTCGGCAAAGGCTTTACGGTCGGCGCGGCTTGCTTCGTTGCGGTTGCGTGCAAACCAACTGGCGGCTTGGGCGTCGATGCAATCGCTCGCTTGGCTGTCCAGCGCGTCTGTGTCGCTCGGGCGGTTCATTCTGGCTGCTCCGTGCCGGGGGCGGGTTGAAGGCGGCGCTTGCAGTGCAGCAGGGCAAAGGCGATGTGCTTTTCCACCATGCTGGTGGAGATGCCCATGCGCGTTGCTATCTGCGCCTGGCTCAAGCCTTCGAAGCGGTGCAGCATAAGGGCTTCTCGTCGGCGCGGCGAGAGTTCGGCAAGGACTTCTTTCAACTGTTCCAGGCGTTGCAGGCGAAGGGCGGCGGCCATGGGGTCGTTGTGCTCGTCGGTGACCGGCTCGGCATCCATTTCGGCGTGATCAGGGTGGACGGTTTGCCGTACCTTCTGTTTGCGCCAGTGATCGCGCAGCAGGTTGCGCGCCATCTGGAACAGAAACGCCCGTGGCTGCTCGACCTTGGCACGGTCGCGGTAGACCAGCCATTGGGTAAACACATCCTGGGCCATGTCCGCCGCGTCGCTGGCGTTGTCCGTGCGTTTACGCAGGAAATACAGAATGTCTGCATAAAACCCGCGACAGGCATCGGCCGCCGACGGGTCGGGCTGGGGACGAGACATGGATACCCTTCTTGACGAAGTACGACGTGGAAAAGTCGCGAATGATATCGAGAATTATTGTCATTTGTCTCCAGCTAAATAGATCTCCCGTGTTTGGCTGGAAAAAATTGGGGCATGGCCTTTAATCCTACAAGTTTGGGAGCGATATCCCACTCAAAGGAGAAAGTCATGGCTGGATGGTATGAGTTGAGTAAAAGCAGTAACGGGCAGTTTCGTTTCGTGCTTAAGGCGGCGAACGCAGAAACCATATTGACCAGCGAGCTTTACACCACCCGCGGTGCTACTGAAGCCGGCATTGCTTCAGTGCAGACAAACAGCCCACATGATGAACGTTATGAGAAAAAAGTGGCCAGCAACGGCCAACCGTTCTTCAACCTCAAGGCGGCCAATCATCAAGTGATCGGCAGCAGTGAGCAGTACACCTCTACAGCCGCACGAGACAATGGCATTGCCAGCGTCAAGACCAATGGTCCCAGTGTCACTATCAAGGACAAGACCTGACAGTTGTGCAAGAAGACCTGCACCCGGCTCGCGAGAGCCGGGCGTTTTTATACCGATGACAGCAACGCTTTGAGCTGTCCGATCCCTGCCTCACCCAACGGGAACACCGGCAAGCGCGGATTACCCACCTCCAACCCGGTCAAGCGCAACCCGGCCTTGATCGTCGCCGGCAGCCCGCCTTTGAGGATGAATTGCAGCAAGGGCAACTGTCGGTAGAACAGCTCCCGCGCCTTGTTCAAATCATCGGCCAGTACGGCCTGATACAAGCTCAGGTTCAGTTGCGGGATCAGGTTCGGCGCCGCGGTGCACCAGCCTTTGGCGCCAGCCGCGAAGGCTTCCAGCGCCAGCGGGTTGCAACCGTTGTAGAACGGCACGTCACTCTGCAGTTTCAACTGGTGCATGCGCTGGATGTCGCCAGTGCTCTCCTTGACCATGGTCACGTTCTCGACCTGCTTGAAGATACGCAGGATCAGCTCCACCGACATGTCGGTGCCGCTGGTGGCCGGGTTGTTGTAAAGCATGATCGGCACGCCGATGCTGTCGCCGATGGCGGCGTAGTGAGCGAGGATTTCCGCGTCACTGAGTTTCCAGTACGAGGCCGGCAGCACCATGACCACATCGGCGCCGTGCTCTTCGGCGTAGCGGGCGCGGCGCACGGCCTTGGCGGTGGTCAGGTCGGACACGCTGACAATGGTCGGCACGCGCTTGGCGACTTTCTTGATGCTGTAGGCGCTGACTTCATCCCACTCGGCATCGCTCAGGTAAGCGCCTTCGCCCGTGCTGCCCAAGGGCGCAATGGCGTGGACGCCGCTGTTGATCAAGCGGTCGATGGAGCGCCCGAGGGCGTCGAGGTCAACGCGCTGGCCGTCGGCGCTGAAGGGCGTGATGGTGTAGCCGATGATGCCGTGAATGGTTGGGTTGGACATGGGGGAAACTCCGGTCGAAAAGGGGGGCAATCAGTTCAGGCAATCGGCGTGCTTGCGCAGGTTTTGCCGGGCGTAATAGTTGAACGCGGCGCCGTGGCGTTTGGGTTTGGAGATCCAGTCGTGGGCCTCGCGCCCCAGCTCCGGCAGGATCGGTTTGACGGTACCAGCAGACATCGCCAGCAACTGCAACTTGGCAGCCCGTTCGATCAACTGCGCAATCACGCAGGCTTCTTCGATGCTGGCCCCGGTGGACAACTGGCCGTGGTGCGAGAGCAGAATGGCGCGCTTGTCGCCCAGGGCCGCGGTGATGATTTCCCCTTCTTCATTGCCCACCGGCACGCCGGGCCAGGCCTCCAGGAACGCGCAATCTTCGTACAGCGGGCAAAGGTCCATGTGCGACACCTGCAACGGCACTTCCAGCATCGACAGCGCGGCAATGTGCGTGGGGTGTGTGTGGATGATGCAGTTTACATCCGGGCGGCCGCGGTACACCCAGGTGTGAAAACGGTTGGCGGGGTTGGGAATGCCATGGCCTTCCAGTACTTCGAGGTCTTCGTTGACCAGCAACAGATTGCTGGCCGTGATTTCGTCAAAACCCAGGCCCAGTTGCTGGGTGTAGTAGGTGCCGGGCGTCGGCCCACGTGCGGTGATCTGCCCGGCCAAGCCGGAGTCGTGGCCGTACTCGAACAGGATTCGGCAGGTCAGCGCCAGCTTTTGCCGGTCGGTCCACGTATTATCTGCCAGGCTGTTTTGCATCTGGCTCAGTGCTTGCTTGACCAGTTGGTCTTTTGGGAGTGCTAATGTCTTGGCCATATCGGTGTCCTTTGGGTGGTTCAATGGACGTCGGATTTGCTGGTCGCCCGCTGCTCGCAAGGTCGTTGGGTGAATGCAAATGACACTAAAGATGCTATATGACACTTTGTGTCATTGGCAAACCTGTCTCATCGCTTTCTGCAGGGATTAACCGCAGCACATGTCTATCCGCTTGAAAATATTAAGAAAAAAACTTGGCGTGACCCTGGAGGCCTTGGCCGAAAAATCCGGGATGACCAAGAGTTACCTGTCGAAAGTCGAACGCGGGCTTAATACGCCATCCATCGCTGCGGCGTTGAAACTTGCCAAGGCGTTGAACGTGAAGGTCGAAGAACTGTTCAGCGAAGACAACGTCAGCCTCGACAGCTACAGCCTGGTGCGTAGCCATGAGCGGCCCGACACATCGCCGGGTTATGCGGTGCTGGCCCACCAAGTCAGCGAGCGCAGCCTGCTGCCGTTCATCATTTATCCGCCGGCGGAGTTCACCGACAAGACCTTCAAGGAGCACCTGGGGGAGGAGTTTTTATTCGTGCATGAAGGCCAGGTTGAGGTGGATTTCATGAACGAGCGCGTGCTGTTGGCGCGCGGTGATGCGCTGCATTTCAACGCGCAGAAACCCCACCGGATTCGCTCGGTGGGAGAGGTGCAGGCGCAGTTGCTGGTGGTGGTGCACAGCGCTGAGGAGTGAGACTGATCCCGACTTGAAATGCATTCAATGTGGGAGCTGGCTTGCCTGCGATAGCGGTTTATCGGTGCCCAATCTGTCGCTGACCCACCGCCATCGCAGGCAAGCCAGCTCCCACATTTTGCTCAGCGTTCTACAGGGACGGACAATGCCGGATTGCCCAGTGGGTGCGTACGCGCGGTAAAGAACCTCAGTTCCACATTAGAGCCCTCGAACAGCTCCATATACCGCCGCTTCTGCTGACGAACAAACCCATCACTGCGCCCCGACACCGAGATCGCCAGGGTGCTGATGCTGGCCTGGCCGATAGCATCCACCAGGTGTTTATCCTGCGGCCCCAAGTCATGGCCGAAGATGCACAGCGCGCCTTCATGGCTCAACAGCTGTTCATAACAGAACGACAGATAATCCGAACTGCGGATACTTTTGAGTTTCTCCTGCACCTTGCCTTCACTGACAAACAGCGGCACATCGTCGAGGGTCTTGATCGTGTTGTTGATGGCAAAACTGCTGAGCAGGGTGCTGTCGGTGGACGGCAATTTGCGCGCCGTGCCGTCGAGGTTGCGCACCAGGTGCAGGCCTCCGTGCAGGTACAGGATGCGGGTGATGTCGGTGCGCGTATTGCGCAGGTCGAAGCTTGAGTCGGCGCTGCGAAACAGGTCGTCGATACCCGGTGCGTGCAGGGTCGCCCAGTAGTTGAGCAAATCGTAGTTACTGGTGAAGACGGTGGCGTAGGTGGCCAGCTCCGCGTTGATCGTCGCCAGCGTCGACGGTTGCACCAGGCGCCAGGGAATGTGCACGGCATGGATGGTGTTGATCAGTGCTTCCTTGATCGCGTAGTAACGGTTACGCGGCGCCGCCGAGCTGACCGCCAGGGCCTTGTTGACCCGGCTGGTGGTTTTCAAGGCGCCCAAGGCTTGCTCGAAACTGCGGGTTTGCAAGGCGTCGAACACGCTGAGCTCGGAGGCGCTCAGGGGTTTTTCTTCGACGGTACGGGCGTTTTCGAACAGCGAGTCGTAGGCAAAGTCTTCCCAGATCGTGCGGCTGGCGCCGTTGCCGATCAGAATCCCGCTGAAGTCGACGGCAGCGCGCAGGGAGCTCCAGTCTTCAAGGTGGGCGTCAATATCCTGGAAATCCTTCATTGCGGCGGGTCTACTCGAAATCGGCTGGGGGGTGACTTTATCACGAGCCGGCATTGATCCTGATCAAGATGCGCCACGCGGTACAGGTTGATTCTGTCGGCATAAAGCCTTTGAGGATTGATCATGAGCAGCACGTTCTTTATCCCCGCCGTCAACATCATGGGCATCGATTGCCTCGACGAAGCGATGACCGCCATCCGCAACTACGGCTTTGGCAAGGCGTTGATCGTCACCGACGTCGGCCTGGCCAAAGCCGGTGTGGCCGGCATGATCGCCGAGAAGCTGGCGATGCAGGATATCGACTCAGTGATCTACGACGGCGCCAAGCCCAACCCCAGCGTGGAAAACGTCGAAAAAGGCCTGGCGTTACTGCAACAGAGCGCCTGCGATTTCGTCGTGTCCCTGGGCGGCGGTTCGCCCCATGACTGCGCCAAGGGCATTGCCCTGTGCGCCACCAACGGTGGGCGTATCGGCGACTATGAAGGCGTGGACCGATCGAGCAAGCCGCAACTGCCGCTGGTAGCCATCAATACCACCGCTGGCACGGCCAGCGAGATGACGCGTTTTTGTATCATCACCGACGAAAGCCGCCACGTAAAAATGGCCATCGTCGACCGCAATGTCACGCCGTTGCTGTCGGTCAACGACCCGGCCCTGATGGTCGGCATGCCCCAGGGCCTCACCGCCGCCACGGGCATGGATGCGCTGACCCACGCCATCGAAGCTTACGTGTCCACCGCTGCGACACCGATCACCGACGCCTGCGCGATCAAGGCCATCGAATTGATCAGCGTCAACCTGCGTCTGGCGGTGCGCGACGGCACTGACAAGGCCGCACGGGAAAACATGGCCTACGCGCAATTCCTCGCCGGTATGGCCTTCAACAACGCGTCCCTGGGTTTCGTGCATGCCATGGCCCACCAACTGGGCGGCTTGTACGACTTGCCCCACGGCGTGTGCAACGCGGTGCTATTGCCCCATGTACAAAGCTTCAATGCCAGCGTCTGCGCCAAACGCCTGAGCGACGTGGGCCGGGCCCTTGGCGCAGATATCAAGGGCATCACCGCCGAGGAGGGCGCCCAGGCTGCCATCGCGGCGATTCGTCGGTTGTCACAGGACGTGGAAATCCCTGCGGGCTTGCGTGAGCTTGGCGCTAAGTTGCAGGACATTCCGTTGCTGGCCAGCAATGCGTTGAAAGATGCCTGCGGGCTGACCAACCCGCGGCGGGCGGACCAGCGTCAGATTGAGGAGATCTTTCGTAGCGCTTTTTGATAGGGGCAGCCTATGGCAGCACGCGGTAAGCTACACGCTCAATGCATTCAAGCATCAAGCGTGCGGCGTGCCGCTGAGGTCCCTTCATGAGAGTTCTGTTATTCGGCGCCACCGGCATGGTGGGCCAGGGTGTGCTGCGCGAGTGCCTGCTGGCGGTCGATGTGCAGGAAGTGGTGGCCGTCGGCCGCACGCCCTTGACCCAGGAGCATGGCAAGCTGCATCAGGTGTTGCACAACGACATGCTGGATTTCCACCCCCTGGAAAACCTGCTGCAGGGTTTTGATGCATGTTTCTTCTGCCTGGGTGTTTCGTCGGCGGGCATGAAGGAGGCGCGCTATACCCACCTCACCTATGACCTGACCCTCGTGGCGGCCAGCACCCTGGCGCGGCTCAATCCGCAGATGACCTTTATCTATGTGTCCGGCGCCGGCACGGACAGTTCCGAAGCCGGCAAGTCGATGTGGGCGCGGGTCAAGGGCAAGACCGAAAATGCCTTGCTGCGCTTGCCGTTCAAGGCGGTGTATCTGTTCCGCCCCGGGATCATCCAGCCGTTGCACGGTGTGCGTTCGAAGACGCCGTTGTACCAATCCTTCTACAGCGTGCTTGGGCCGGTGCTTTCGTTTGTGCGGCGACTGAAACCGGATTGGGTGGTGAGCACCGAGACCGTCGGCCGTGCGATGTTGCAGGCGGCCAGCCAAGGCGCGCCGCAGCCCGTGGTGGAGCAGGCCCAGATCAATCGCCTGGCGGCTGAGCGCCGCTGAGCTGAATCAGCGCAACGCCGCTGATCAGCAGTAACGCGCCCAACGCCCGGGAGGTTGTCAACTGACGTTCCACCAGGCCGAACAGGCCGAAATGGTCCAGCAGCAACGACGCGAGAATCTGCCCGGCCATGGCCAGCGCAATGAAGCCCGATGCGCCGAGCTTGGGCAGCAGCATCAACGCCAATGAAATAAAACACACGCCAAAGGCACCACCGGCCCACATCCACAACGGTGCCTTGCTGATAAAGGCCAGGCTCGGCAGGGGTAAACGCATCGCCACAATCACCGGCAGCAGCACGATGATGCTCACCAGTAACGACGCCAGGGTGGCCCACAACGGATGGCCGAGCCCGCGCCCGAGGTTGGCGTTGATCGCACTCTGAAACGGCACTACCGCGCCGGCTAACACCGCCAGCGCTAACAAACCTACCCAATGCAACACAGTCATCTCGACGCTCCCAAAGGTTTTGCTGGACTCTAGGGTATTCGTCGCGCAAATTTAAATTCCAAATTCTTATGCTGGACATGCAGTTGATGAATGATCTGCGCCGCGTCGACCTTAACCTGCTGGTGATCCTCGACGCTTTGCTCAGCGAGCAACACGTCACCCGCGCCGCCGAGCGCCTGCACCTGAGCCAGCCGGCGGTCAGCCATGCGTTGGCACGGCTGCGCGATATGCTGGGCGACCCGCTGCTTATGCGTCAGGGCGGCACACTGGTGCCAACCGCCCGCGCCCTGGAATTGGCGGCGCCATTGACCGAAGCTCTGGCCCAGGTGCAGGCATTACTGGCGCCGAATCGTTTTGACCCCACTTCTGCCAAGCGCCGCTTTCGTGTGGCGATGTCGGACTACAGCGCGGCGATATTCCTGCCCGGTTTGGTTCGCGTCCTACGCCATGAAGCGCCCGGTATCGACTTGCAGATCATCCAGGCCAGCCGCGAAGGCATGGTTGAGGGTGTGCTCAATGGCGATCTCGATCTGGCTGCGGGCGTATTCCCCGACATGCCCGCCGAACTGCGGACTACGCCGCTGTTCGAAGAGCATTACACCTGCCTGGTCGACCCCACCAGCCTTGCGCCCAACGGAGTGCTGGACCTGCCGACATATCTGTCACGCCCCCATGTGCTGCTGGAGATGCGCGGCAGCGGCACGCCAGAAATCGAACGGGCGCTGACGGCCATTCGTGAACGCCGCCACGTGGCGATCAGCCTGCCGCACTGGAGCGTGGCGCCGCAGTTGATCCAGGGCACGGACCTGATTCTGACGGTGTCGTCCCGGGGTTTGATGAATATCGACGCTCGGCAATTGCTGGCCGTGCCACCGCCGTTTCATATTCCGTCGTTTGCCTTTGAGCTGGCCTGGCATACGCGGCGGGGGGGGGATGTGGGGTTGCAGTGGTTGATTGGCAGGGTGGTGGGTGTATTGTCCGCAGACCCACGATAACGCGAGAACACCTAGATGCTCAGCGGTTTCAACCACCTGACCCTGGCCGTCGCCGATGTGCCGCGCAGCGTCAGTTTCTATCACGACCTGCTGCGCCTGCAGCTCGACGCAACCTGGGATAACGGTGCCTACCTCTCACTGCCTGGGCTTTGGCTGTGCCTGTCGCTGGACCCGTTGCGCTCGGCTGCTCCGGCGATGGATTACACCCACTATGCGTTCACTGTCGATGCTGCTGATTTCACTGCCTTGGTCGAACGCCTGCGCGCCGCCGGCGTACAGGAGTGGCGAGACAACCGCAGTGAAGGCGCATCGTTTTATTTTCTCGATCCCGACGGCCATAAGCTCGAGGTTCATGTCGGCGATCTGGCCTCGCGGCTGCAAGCCTGTCGCGCCCAGCCCTATGCTGGAATGAAGTTTTACCCACCGCGCTGAAACATGCAGAATCGTTCACCCTCAAGCGTCTGTCGGAGCGTCTACCATGACCCCATCCTTGCTGTTCGCCGTGCTGGCTTCGGGTTTTATCTACGGCATTACCCCTGGCCCCGGTGTCCTGGCCGTATTCGGCATCGGTGCGGCCCGTGGCCGGCGTGCCGGGGCAGGATTCTTGTGCGGTCATTTGCTCGGCGATGTGGTGTGGTGCAGCACGGCGCTGATTGCCATCGTCGGTGCGCGAGAAGTCGGCAGCAGTGCCTTTGATGTGCTCGGCGTACTCAGCGGGGTGTATTTATTCTGGCTCGGCTGGCGTGCGATCCGCACCCAGCGCCGCAATAGCGATGCCCCTCAGGGCGCGGCGCGCCATCCGTTCTGGCACGGTATTCTGTTTGGCTTGACCAACCCCAAGGCCTACCCGGTTGCCGTGGCGACGTTCACCGCGTTGCTCTCCAGCCGAGCCGAGTTGTTGACTTGGTCGATGCTGCCGACCTTGATTCTGTTGAGCTTTATCGGTGGCTTGCTGGCCTACGCGATCCTGATTGGCGTGGTGGGTGCCCAACGGGTGCGCACGCTGTATCAACGCCATGAAATCCTGATCACCAAGCTCTGCGGCGTGATGTTTATCGGCTTCGCCCTCAATGCTTTGGCGCACGCATTGCCGGGCCTGTTCGGCAGCAAAGCGGCCTGATGCGACGACGACCGTTCGTCGCCCAGGTAAGTTTTTTCTAAACCTTTACCGCCCTGAAAATTCGAATTCAGGGCGGGTTGTATGCTCCCGCGCCTATTTTTGCCCTGGAGGAACCCATCATGAGCCGCATGGCTATCCGGTTACGCACCGCCAGTTTCGCGATGCTGCTGGGCCTCGGCGCCAGCAATGCTTTCGCCCAGTCGCCTGCAGAATTCATCGAGCAGGCTTCGGCCAAAGGTATGGCCGATATCGAAACCAGTCGCATGGCCCACGCCAAGACCTCGTCCCAGGAAATCAAGGACTACACCATTGAGGTCATCAACGAGCGCACGCTGGCCAACCAGCACTTGGCGGCGATCGCCAAGAAGCTTGATTTGCCAGTGGCCCCACGGGAGAAGATCGTTGATAAAGCCGAAACCCTGATGCCTGAACTCAAGGACGGCGATTCGTTTGACGCTGCCTATACCGCGCAGCAGGTCAAGGAAAACGAAGACGCCATCGCCCTGTTCCAGAAAGAAGGCGCGGCGTCGGATGTGCCAGAGATAAAGGCACTGGTGGATGAGACGCTACCCAAGCTTGAAGAGCGCTTGCAAAAAGCCCGGGCCCTGGCGTCGACCTACGGTAAGGGCCATCAAGGCGACGGTTGAGGCCGCTGCCCGATCTGAAAAACGGCGGTGGGAGGGGACTCCCACCGCCGTTTTCATGCCGGGTTTCAGACGGGGTATGGGTCAATACCGCCTATAACGCCAGTTCCGTCTGGCCTGTGCCTTCAAGTGCGAGTAAATACTGCTTGGCTGCCAACCCGCCCGCGAACCCGGTCAGTCCGCCGGAGGCGCCGATCACCCGGTGACATGGCGCAATGATTGAAATGGGGTTGCGCCCATTCGCGGCGCCGACGGCGCGCACGGCTTTGGGGTTGCCGATCTGCTGTGCGATCTGGCTATAGCTGCGGGTTTCGCCGAAGGGAATGGTCAGCAGTGCTTGCCAGACTTGCTTCTGGAAGTCAGTGCCGGTGAAGTCCAGTTCCAGTTCGAAGTGGTTACGCTTTCCGGTGAAGTATTCCTGCAATTGGCGCTCGGTTTCCAAGAGCATTGGGCTGTCGTCGGCTTCGATCAATTCACCCAGGCGCACGCGATTGGCACGTTCTACTTCCCAGAGGATGGCGTTGAGTTTGCCATCCCGCGCCACCAGAGTGAGTTCACCGACAGGGGAAGGCATGAGCTTGTATTGGTAGTCCATGAGCAGTTTCCTTGAAGGGCGTTGATGGGGACGACGCCACTGTAGTTCCACCAAGGGGGCTGGGAACTACGTTTCTTGCGGTCAAATTCTTGCCAAACTAGACATTCCAGTAAACCCAGTTGGAATAATAGGGGTACCAGTAGAGCCAGGCGATAATGTAAAGGGCCTTGAGTACGGACGCTGTACTTAACATGACCATAGAAATGACGTTGAGCAGGGTGACAAACAAAGCGAACACAGCCACGCGTGGGGTTGCGTGACGCCAGGCAAACCTCACGCCATACGCTGAGGAGGCAATCACTCCTGACTCCAGCAATAATCCGAGGGGGAAGGGCAGCCGTACAAACGAGACCAGCAGCGGCAAAACCAACACCCAGCCGGCTACTTGGCACAGGATGATTTTGGGTGTGGCTTTTTTGGTGTCCAGCATTGCCATGTTTCCGAACTCTGGGCCGATGAGCCTACATTATCGTGAGGTGTTGCCGGTCTTCCTGTAAGACTTTGCTTAGGCGTACCTATCGCTCCTGCTGTAATACTTTTCGCGCTGCGAATGCCAGAAACCCCGAGCAGCTTTTTCCTGTGGATGATTCAACACGTATTCAACGATGCGATTCAACAGATAGCCGAGCAGCAGATGAGTGCTGGAGACTAAATTTTAGGCATAAAAAAACCGGTCACCAAGGACCGGTTTTTTGTGCAGCCTCCGCCAGAAACCCCTGACGCAAGTGCAAATCTGAGTGGAGCGGGTAGAGGGAATCGAACCCTCAACTAAAGCTTGGGAAGCTTTCGTTTTGCCACTAAACTATACCCGCTCAGAGCGGCTGACTTTGTACCAGATGTTCAGCTGGATTTGAAGTTTTTCTTTGAAAAATGTGAGAGTTGCGTGTGGCGACAGAGCTTGCTCGCCACAGTGTCAGGCCTGATTTCAAAGCGCCCATGCATGCTGCGCCTGGCCCTGGCTATACCGTAACGGGCTTGCGGGCCGCTGCCCTTTCAAGAAGCCCACCACGGCCTCACGGCTGTCGCGGCACGCGGCTTTATGTTCCATGTCCAAGAAGTGTCCCGTTGCCTGAATGGTGCTGAAGCTGCTCTTGGCCACATGCTGGCCAAACAGTTTGGCGTCGTCTGCACTGGTGTATTCGTCCCACTCGCCGTTCAAGAACAACACTGGAATATCGATCTGCCTGGCTGCCTTGAGGTAGCACTGCCGGTCGCTGTTGAGCACTTGGCTGATGTGAAAGTGCATCTGCCCGTATTCGTGTGCGGCCAGGTTGCTGACATGGCGGTAGTTGAAGCGTTTGAACAGCGAAGGCAGGTGCTTGCCGATGGTGCTGTTGACCAGATGGCCGACGCGGTCGCGGTCGAGGTTGCCCAGGTAGTCGACGCCACGTTCGAGGTAGTCACGCATGGGCGCATTGATCACCGGCGAGAATGAGCTGATTACGGCTTTTTCTACCCGACGGGGTCGCTGTGCGAGGGCAACCAACGTGGCGGCCCCGCCCCAGGAGAAGGACAATACGTGTTCAGCGGCGAAGTGGTCGAGCAGTTCAAGGAGGATCTGGCCTTCGACTTCCTTGGTAAGCATCTGCTCATGACGGTTATGGATTTTGGAACGGCCAGCGTAGGGCTGGTCGTACAACACCACATTGAATTGCGGGTACAGGCTTTTCACGGTTTGAGCGAAGGACGCTGTGGTCGCCATTGAGCCGTTGACCAGGACGATGGTCTTTGCCGCCGCGTCCGCGCGATAGAACTCCGTGTACACCCGATACTGACCCTGTATATCCAGCACAGCGATTTCTGGCCTCATGTCGTAAGACTCCTGGCAAGCGGGTAGTGCGCGCAGATCACTCTGCACGAGCTTTATGACAGGTAGGCATACGCCTGGAAAATGAGGGCCCATGTCGGTCCGATGACGGCTGGCCGGCGGGTGTTGTTATGGCGGGCGGTTTGCCGGGAAGGCCCGAGGATCAAGCGCGGGCGAGGCAAGGTGTTTCTTGGAGGTTATAGGCGACTCATCAGTCATTATCTGGCTGAAGCCCTGATTCAAGCAGTACGGAACGCATGTCGCAAGGCGACGGGCTGGTTTTTTGCCATCATCGGCTGAACGGTCGTCAGACTTTTAGGATCTCTTCGTCAGTCAGTGGCCGATACTGACCCGGCGCAAGCGACGCATCGAGCACTAAGGGCCCCATTCGCTCGCGGTGCAGGCCGATCACCTTGTTATCAAAATGACCGAACATGCGTTTGACCTGGTGATATCGGCCTTCGATGATGCTCAACCGCGCTGTCCTGGGGCCCAGCAGTTCAAGTTCGGCAGGTTGGGTGGTGAGATCTTCGAAAGCGAAATACACGCCCGCCGCGAACGTCACCGCGTACTGCGGGTTGATGTCCTGTTCGGTTTGCACGTGGTACACCTTGGGCAACTTGGTCTGCGGTTGCGTGAGGCGCCGCGACCATTGGCCGTCGTTGGTGATCAAGATAAGGCCGGTGGTGTTGAAATCCAGGCGCCCGGCGATATGCAGTTCGGCTTTGTCCGGTTCGTCCAGCAGGTCAAGGACCGTGGAGTGTTGCGGGTCCGACGTGGCGCTGACGCAACCCCGGGGTTTGTGCAGCATGAAATAGCGCGCCGGCTTGCCCGCTTGCAGGATTTCACCGTCAACGCAGACCTGGCTGAATTCACGTACGTCATGGTGAGGATCGCTGACCGCAACCCCTTCAACGGTCACCCGGCGTTCCACCAGCAACAGGCGCACTTGCTTGCGATTGAACTGTGGCAGGTTGCTGAGGAAACGATCAACGCGCATTGCGGTTACGCAACTGTTCGTCCACCTGGGCGCAGCGTGGGCACAGGCAGGCTTTATCACGCAACTCATCCGGCAGGGCTTCAAGCACCGCCGGGTCGATGATGACGCCGTAGCACCAGCAGGCTTGATCGGCAGTGCGCGGATCGGCCAGGGAGCAGTCGTTGCGGGCACCACAGGCGGGGCAAAGGGTCGGTGTGATCATGGGTCGGTTCAGAAGGGAATCGGGTAGGGCGCGTTAGTTGTTGCACGATACAGCGCGGCTGCGCGGCATTCCATCATCATGGCGTTTTGGCGGGCTTTCACTTCGTCTGAAACAGGTGTTTCCAGTTGTGTCGCGAACGCACCAGATTCGGTTTTTGATGTCAGATGTTTCGTCATTCAGTGAAAGCTGAATGCCGCTCGCCAGCGTCGCTGGAGGAGCTCTTCCGCGGTCCAGGAGGCCGCCATGTATCGACGACTGCTGCTCATCGCTTTGCTCGGCCTGACCCTTTCAGCCTGCGTGCCCTATTACGATGGAGGCGCTACCTACTATCGCTCCGAGGTCTACACCGCGCCGGCGCCAGCCTATTACTACGGCGGCCCGCGTTATTACCCTTCTGGGCGCAGCTATTACGCGCCAGCGCCTCGCTACTATGCGCCACAGCCTCGCTACTATTCGGCGCCGCGCTACTACCAACCGGCCCCGCGCTATTACCCCCGCGCCGGGTACCGGCCCTACCCAAACCAGGGGTGGGGCGACCGCTGGGGCAATGGCGGGCGTGGACGCGGTTCCGACCACGGAGGTGGCCGCGGCGGTCACCGTTAAATATCTTGAAAAACAAGCGGCGCATCATGCGCCGTTTTTTATAGGTACCGTATGTCCGTACTGTCAGATTTAACAGCTATCTTTGAGGCGCTAGCTGTACTTCACTAACGAGGAGCCTTGTGCTTTTGCGTGGTGAGACTGAGCAGATGGAAACCCTATGTTCAAACAATTGATTTGCGTGCTCCTGCTGATGAGCTGCTTCATTGCATCGGCAAGAGCGGAGCAAGGCTGTCCTTATCCGTCGCAGGTCGCGTATGCAGACGGCCATTATCGCGCCCAGGACAATGGCCTGCGCTGGCAAAGCCCGAAGGTAGCGTCGCGTGGTGTTGTCGACGGGTTCATTGGCGCAATCTTCATGCCGGGCGACGGCGAGGAGAGAGGAAACGGCTACATGGACAAGTGCATCTACCGCACCAGTTGGAACGGTGTTGTAGCGTTGAGGCCAAGCAGCGGAAATGAGGTTATCAACATGTCGTTGACCAGCACCTTGTATTGGAGGCTGCAGCCCGATGCGTTCGAGTTGCCGGTGTATACGTGCGAGGACAGCCAGCCGGACAATTGCGCTTTCAAGGTCAACGACAAGCGTACAGACCTGTCAGTAGTCAGATAAATCCGCCAGAGGATTCCTACCTTCCCAGGCCTTGTCAAAGTGCGCCTGCACCACCGTTTCCGGGAGTGTGTTGATATCCGGCCAGTGCCAACGAGGCGCCTGGTCTTTGTCGATCAGGCGCGCCCGAACCCCTTCGGCGAATTCCGGATGACGGCAGCAGTTGAGGCTCAGGGTGTATTCCATCTCGAACACCTGGGCCAATGAGAGGTGACGGGCACGCTGGAGCTGTTCCCACACCAGATGCGCCGTCAGTGGGCAGCCCTCACTGAGGGTTTTGCCGGCCCGGCTCAATAGCGGGTCGCTGTGGTCGCGCAGCAGGCTCAAGGCGCGCCAGGCACACCGCACATCTCCTACATCAAGCCATTCGTCGATCTGTGCGCGGCGCGGTAGCCATTGCGCTTCGGGTTGATCACTGTTTGCCTCCTGCGCCAGGGCCTTGAGCAAGCTGTTGAGTTGCATCGCGCTCTGTTCCTGCCAGTTCAGCTGCAGCAGGCCATCGAGCAGATCGTCTTGCTGGTCATCACGCAGGAAACGGTCGGCCAGGCCCAAGTCCAGCGCGTCGCGACCGTTGATATGGGCGCCGGTGAGGCCCAGGAACAGGCCGAGCTTGCCCGGCAAGCGGGACAAGAACCAACTGGCCCCCACATCCGGGTACAAGCCAATGCTGATTTCGGGCATGGCCAAACGACTGCTTGGCGTAACGATACGCACGGCGGCGCTTTGCAACAGGCCCATGCCGCCGCCCAATACATAACCGTGGCCCCAGCAGATCAACGGCTTCGGGTAGGTGTGCAGGCGGTAGTCAAGACGATATTCGGCGGCAAAAAACTGCGCGGCCAGGGTCGGAACTTCGCCCGGCTGTTCACGGCAAGCCTGAGCCAGGCTGCGCACTTCGCCACCGGCGCAAAAAGCTTTGGGGCCGTTGCCGCGCAGCAGCACGCAGACGATCTGCGGGTCTTTGGCCCAGGCCTCCATGCGCTCATCCAGGGCCAGAATCATCGGCAGGGAGAGGGCGTTAAGGGACTTTGGCGCGTCCAGGCTGGCGATACCGATGCGAGCGCCGCCACTGCCGGTCAGTTCTTCGAAATGCAGGTTCATCGTGGCCTCAATCGAGAAGGTGAAGGATGAGTATGATCCCTTCGTGGGAAAGTGCCGGTGCTGTGTCAGATCAATTGACAAGCGGGGTCGGCTTTCCTAGGGTTCGCCTCATTCTTTTTTACAAGACAATTCAACTATGACCGATGGCGACCGTATCAAACTCGAACCCAGCTGGAAACACGCCCTGCGGGAGGAGTTCGAGAAGCCCTACATGGCGCAATTGCGCGAGTTTCTGCGCCAGGAACATGCCGCTGGCAAAGAGATCTACCCCCCCGGCCCATTGATTTTCAACGCGCTCAACTCAACGCCGCTGGACAAGGTCAAGGTCGTGATTCTCGGACAAGACCCGTACCACGGCCCTGGCCAGGCCCACGGCTTGTGCTTCTCGGTACAACCGGGCGTGCCGGCACCGCCGTCGCTGGTCAATATCTATAAAGAGCTCAAGCGCGACCTGAACATCGACATCCCCAACCACGGCTACCTGCAAAGCTGGGCCGACCAGGGCGTGCTGATGCTCAACACCACCATGACCGTGGAGCGCGCCAACGCCAACGCCCATGCCGGCAAGGGCTGGCAGTTCTTCACCGATCGGATTATCGAGGTAGTCAGCGAGCATCAGCCTCACCTGGTGTTCCTCCTGTGGGGCGCCCATGCTCAGAGCAAGCAGAAGCTCATCGACGCCACCAAGCATCTGGTGCTGACCTCGGTGCATCCGTCGCCGTTGTCGGCGTATCGCGGGTTTCTGGGCTGCGGGCATTTCAGCCGGGCCAACAAGTTTCTCGAGCAGAATGGCGAGGCCCCCATCGAGTGGCGTTTGCCACCGGTGTGAGGCCTGGCACATTCAACATGTGGGAGGTTTTAGCGGGGGGCTGGCTGACGGTTCCAGTGCCGAAACAAAGGCTCGGCCAAAAACAGCACGAACAACAAGCGCATCACCTGCATCGCCGTCACCAAGGGCACCGACAGCTGCAGGGTTTCAGCTGTCAGGCTCATTTCAGCGATACCGCCTGGCATCATGCCCAGGGTCAGTGATCGCAGGTCGAGGTGAGTGAGGGCGCTCAAGCCCACCGCCGCTAACGTCGCCAGCAGCATGGTCAATGCCGTGCCAATCAAGGTGCGGCCCATGAACGATGGCGCGCGACGGAAGAACTGCCGATTGAAGTGGCAGCCCAAACCGCTGCCGATCAACCATTGGCCGATCTGACTGCCGCCGTCGGGCAGGCCGATGTGTAAATCCCAGGTCACACTGGCGATCGCGCTCACCAGCAATGGCCCGAACAGCCAAGGGTTGGGTTGGCGCAAGCGTTGCCAGCCCCAGGCAACCAGCGCACCCACCGGAAACAGCACGGCCAGCCACGCCCAGTCCACGGGCGCCGGATGGAACTGCGGCGCGCCGCCTCCGAGCAAATATTTGAAGATCGCTGGCACGCACAGCACCACCACCAGCACCCGCAGACTTTGCCCGGCCGCAACCCGGCTGAGCACCGCGCCATTGCGGGCGCCGAGGTTGACCATCTCCCCGGAACCGCCCGGCATGCTGGAGAAAAACGCCGTGGCGCGGTCTTCACCGCTGCGGCGCATCAACCACACGCCCACCACGCTCGACAAGCTGGTGACCAGTGCACCGAAGAAAATCAGGCCGAAGTGGCTCATCACCTGCTCGATCACCACCGGGGTGAAGTGCAGGCCGATGCCGATGCCCACCACCCATTGGCCGCATTTGCGCCCGCCGGGAATCTCTGCCAATTGCCAGGGCGTCAGGCAGCGCACCAGGATGATCGCCAGCAACGAGCCGACCATGTACGGCAAAGGCCAGCCGACCAGGCTGGCCAGGTAACCGCCGGCCAGGCCGACCAGCGGTGTTCCCCACCAATGTTTAAAGGTGACCTCAGACATCGGCCAGGGCACGACGCTGTTGCACGCGTTTACGCCAGATACGCAGCAGCGGTACAAGCAGCATGATTGCGGTCAGCACCCAGACGCCAAAGGTGATCGGGCTCGACCACAGGATTTCCAGCGCACCGTTGGAGATCGACAGCGCACGGCGCAGGTTCTGCTCCATCAGGCCGCCGAGGATAAAGCCCAGCAGCAGCGGTGACAGCGGGAAGTCCAGCTTGCGCAGGATGTAGCCGAAGATGCCGATTGCGATCATCAGGAACAGATCGAAGGTGGTGGCATGCACGGCGTACACGCCAATCGCGGTAATGATGGCGATCACCGGCACCAGCGCCCAGTTCGGCACGGCGAGGATACGGGTGAAGATGCGGATCATCGGGATGTTGAGCACGACCAGCATGATGTTGGCAATGAACAACGAGGCGATCAGGCCCCAGACAATGTCCGGTTGCTGTTGGAACAGCAGTGGGCCGGGGGTGATGTTGTACAGCGATAGGGCGCCGATCATCACCGCCGTGGTGCCCGAGCCAGGAACGCCGAGGGTCAGCATGGGTACCATGGCGCCGCAGACCGATGCGCCGATCGCGGTTTCTGGGGCGGCCAGGCCGCGCATGTCGCCCTGACCGAATTTGCCGCTGGCGCCTGCGATGCGTTTCTCGGTCATGTAGGCAACGGCCGAGGCCATGGTTGCACCAGCGCCCGGCAACACGCCGATGATAAAGCCCGACACGCCGCAACGAAGATTCACAGTGAGCACCGACAAGGCTTCCTTGGCGTTGAACATCATGCGCCCGGTGGCTTTCACTGCTTCCTGGCCACGGTGGGTTTTTTCCAGCAGCAGGAGAATCTCGCTGATGGAGAACAGGCCGAGCACCAGGACCACGAACTGGATACCGTCGGTCAGGTGAATATTATCGCCGGTAAAGCGGTACACACCGCTGTTGGCGTCGATGCCCACGCAAGAGAGGAACAAGCCGATCAGCGCGGCAACAAACGTCTTCAGCGGTTTGTCACCGGCCATGCCGCCCAGGCAGACAATCGCAAACACCATCAGGACGAAATATTCCGCCGGGCCGAACGCAATCGCCCACTTGGCCAGCAGCGGGGCGAACAGCACCATGCCGCAGGTGGCGATAAACGCGCCGATGAACGAACTCCAGGCCGACAATGACAGTGCCACGCCAGCCAGGCCTTTGCGGGCCATCGGGTAGCCGTCGAGGGTGGTCATGACGGTGGAGGCTTCGCCCGGGATGTTCAGCAGAATCGAACTGATGCGGCCGCCGTATTCGCAGCCCAGGTACACGGCTGCCAGCAGGATCAGCGCCGACTCTGGCGGCAAGCCCAGGGCGAAGGCGATGGGGATCAGCAGTGCCACGCCGTTGATCGGGCCCAGGCCCGGCAACAGGCCGACCACGGTGCCAATCAGGGTGCCGCACAACGCGGTCACCAGGTTATAGGGGCTCAGCGCAACGCCGAAACCCTGGCCCAAATAGCCAAAAGTATCCATATCAGTTCTCCAGAACGTCGAGCAGGCCGAGGGGCAACGGTACGTCCATGGTTTTATCGAACAGCAGATAAAGACCGACGCTCATCAAGGTGATGATCACCACGCTGGGCAACCAGCGGCCGCCGTACAGCCGTGCCATCGGAATACCGATCAGCATGCTGCTGAGAATGAAACCCAAGGATTCGAATGTGCCTGCAAACACCAGCAGCAGGGCCACACAGATGCCGATCTTGATCAACGTGGGTTGATCCAGCGCGGGTTCATCGTCAGTGTGTTTGGTCGCCTGCGGGCGAATCATCATGTAGATGAGCGCCAGGCCCATCAGCCCGAGCAACAGCAGGGGGAAGGCTCTTGGCCCTACGGGTTCGTAGGAAAAAGCCGCCTGATACGGCCAGGCCATCAGCGCGAGGCCGATACAGGCCAGCAATAGCACGGCAGCGAAAATGCGTTGTAAGAGCATAGAAAACTCCAAGGCCCCTCTTGTAGGAGCGAGCTTGCTCGCGAAAAACGTCAACGATAACGCGTGCTCTCTGGACGCACGTGGATGTCCTTGGGTTCTTCGCGAGCACGCTCGCTCCTACAGGGGCATTACACAAAAGAGGGGCGATTACTGGATCAGGCCGAACTCTTTGGCCAGCACTTTGTAGTCAGCCACCTGTTTCTTCACGTAGGTGTCCAGCTCCTGGCCCGTCATGGCGAACGGGAACAGCTCGCGCTGGTCACGCAGCTTGGCGAACTCCTCGGAAGCCAGCAGTTTGTCGAAGGCGTCTTTCCACCAGGCGTAGTCGGCATCGCTGACCTTTGGCCCCAGGTAGAAGCCACGCACCACCGGCCAGACGATGTCGTAGCCTTGCTCTTTGGCGGTCGGGATATCCTTCATTTCCGGCTCATCCAGGCGTTGCTCGGAGAACACCGCCAGCAGGCGCATATCGCCGCTCTGGATATGCGGCATGGAGTCGGAGATGTCGGTACTGCCCACCTGGATATGCCCCCCCAGCAGAGCCGTAGCGATTTCACCGCCACCCTCAAGGGCGACGTAACGCAGTTCGCGCGGGTTGATCCCGGCGGCCTTGGCGATCAGCGCGGTTTGCATCCAGTCCTGGCTGCCGACGGTGCCGCCGGAGCCGATCACCACGCTGCCCGGGTCTTTCTTCAGGGCTTTGACCAGGTCATCAAGGGTCTTGTAGGGCGAGTCGCTTTTCACCGCGATGGCGCCATAGCTGGTGCCCACTGCCGCCAACCAGCGCACGGCGCTTTCATCAAAACGGCCGAACTTGCCCTGGGCCAGGTTCAGCAGCGAACCGCTCGACCAGGCAACCAACGTGCCCGCATCCGCAGGGCGCTGGGCGACGACCGCGTTGTAGGCTACCGCGCCCACGCCGCCTGGCATGTAGGTCACACGCATCGGCTTGGTCAGCAGCTTTTGGTTCACCAGCGCGCTTTGCGCCAGTTTGCAAGTCAGGTCAAAACCGCCGCCTGGGGAGGCCGGGGCGATGCATTCCGGACGCTTGGGTTCGTCGGCGGCCAGCAGTTGGCCGGCGAACAGCATGCAGCCAGCGGCGAGGGCAAATTTACGCAGTGAAAGGGTCATGGTGATCTCCATCGTTTTTGTTATGAGGGGGTTACTACCAAAGTGCGACGCTGTAGCTGACCAGCAAGCGCATTTCATCTGCGTCACGGGCCGAATAGTTGGAACGATAGGTGGCGTTACGCAGGCGCACGGCCACATCTTTGAACGTGCCGCTTTGCACCACGTATTTGATCTCGCTGTTGCGTTCCCACTCCTTGCCGGTCTCGCCGTTCTTGAGCTTGATGTTGTCACCCGAGAGGTAACGGCTCATGAAACTCAAGCCAGGAATGCCCAGCTTGGCAAAGTCGTAGTCGTAGCGTGCCTGCCAGGAGCGTTCTTCGGCGCCGGCAAAATCGTTGATCTGCACGAAGTTGACCAGGTACGGGTCGCTGCCATCCACATACGGGAAGGCGCTGTCGCCGGACATGTGCTGGTAGCCGGCGCTGAGCTTATGGCCATTGAGGGCATAGCTGAACAAGCCGTTGAGGGACGTGTTGTCGATATTGCCGCCGCGGGCCGAGCCGGTGTCATCGCTGATTGCCAGTCGCAGGTCGGCGGCGAAAGTGCCAGGGCCCATCGGGCGTGAGGCGACCATGCCGAGGAAGTGTTGGCGATACACGTCGTCGAGTTGGGCGAAGTGGTAGCTGCCGGTGATCTTGTCGGCGAACTTGTAGTCGACGCCGCCGAAGTTGAAGTGCTTGCCGGTGGCACCGCTGAGGAAGCGGCTGTTCTTGTTATTGAGCGCGATGTCTTCGTAGTTGGTGTCGTCGCGGTCCTTGGCTTTGTCCAGGCGACCACCAGTGAATACCAGGTTCTTGAGTTCCTTGGAGGTGATCAAGCCACCGTTGAAGGTCTGCGGCAGGATGCGCCCGTCGTTGGGCTTGAGGATCGGCAGTTCGGGGATCAGCGAGCCGATCTTCAGCTCGGTGGCGGAGATTTTCACTTTACCGGTCAGGCCCAGCTTGGAGTACTCGTTGGCGGCGCGGCCGTCATCGTGGGTCGGCAGCAGGCCGGTGCCGGTGCGGTCGGGGCTGGAGTCGAGCTTGACGCCGAGCATGCCCAGCGCATCCACGCCAAAGCCGACGGTGCCGTCGGTGTAGCCCGATTGCACGTTGAGCATGAAGCCCTGGGCCCATTCGTCGCGCTTGGATTGCTGGGCACTGGTACCGTCGCGAAAGTCGCGGTTGAAGTACATGTTGCGGGTTTCCAGGGTCGCGCTACTGTCTTCGAAGAAGGCAGCCTGGCTGAGCGGCGAAAAGCCGGCAAGGGCAGCGGCACTGGCGAGGGCGGTGTGGGTCAGGCGGGAAGAACGAACAGGCGGGCAAGCCTGTGGCTGGGTCGACAGCATCGTGGTGTACTCCGTTATTGTTCTTATTCTGGCGAAAACGCTTCGAGGCGTTTTTCGGGCGCTACGGGTCAGGCAACTCGGCGGGCATAGACCACCGTGGTTGGATGCTAAAGGGCGAAGCTTTCACTAACCTTTCAATCGCCTTTCAATGTTTTCGGGCTTCACAGGCCAGGTTGCGGCTGTAAACTGCCGGGTAAAGCGTGGCGTCGACCACCCCTGAACGAGGTAGAAATCCATGCGTGTCCTCCTGGTTGAAGACCATTTGCAGCTCGCCGAAAGCGTGGCCCAAGCGCTCAAGAGCATGGGTTTGACCGTTGATGTGTTGCATGACGGCGTGGCGGCGGACCTGGCCTTGAGCAGCGAGGAATACGCCGCGGTGATCCTGGACGTAGGGTTGCCGCGCCTGGATGGTTTCGAGGTGCTCGCACGTTTGCGGGCACGTGGAAAAAACCTGCCGGTGCTGATGCTGACTGCTCGCAGTGATGTAAAAGACCGCGTGCACGGCCTGAACCTGGGCGCCGATGACTACCTGGCCAAACCGTTTGAACTCACGGAACTCGAAGCACGGGTCAAGGCACTGTTGCGGCGCAGCGTGCTGGGCGGCGAGCGTCAGCAAACCTGCGGTGTGCTGGTGTACGACCTCGACACCCGGCGCTTCACGGTCGCAGGCGAGCTGATGACCTTGACCTCCCGAGAACAAGCGGTGCTCGAAGCGTTGATCGCCCGGCCGGGGCGCGTGATGAGCAAGGAACAATTGGCGTCCCAGGTATTCGGCCTGGACGAGGAGGCCAGCCCCGACGCCATCGAAATCTACGTGCATCGCCTGCGCAAGAAGCTCGATGGCCAACCCATCGCCATCGTCACCTTCCGGGGCCTTGGCTATTTGCTGGAAGCCCGTGATGCATAAGCCCAGCAGCCTGCGCTGGCGCTTGCTGTGCAACCTTGCGTTATTGCTGGTGTTGTTGATGCTCGCCAGCGGCATGAGCGCTTATTGGAACGGTCGCGAAGCCGCCGACACCGCTTATGACCGCACGCTGCTGGCCTCGGCACGCACCATTGCCGCCGGCTTGACCCAGGTGGACGGCACCCTCAGCGCCAATGTGCCCTATGTGGCCTTGGACACTTTTGCCTACGACAGTGCCGGGCGCATTTATTACCAAGTCAATGATATTGATCAGAAACTGATTTCCGGTTACGAAAACCTGCCTGGCCCGCCGCCCGGCACGCCCCGCACCGACGATTATCCAGCCTTGGCGCGGTTCTATAACGCCATGTACCTGGGCCAGCATGTTCGCGTGGTGAGCCTGCTCAAGGCCGTCTCGGAACCGAACATGAACGGCATGGCCGAAATTCGTGTTGCGGAGACCGACGAAGCCCGGGTGGCCATGGCCCGCAGCCTGATGGCCGATACACTGCTGCGTCTGGGCATGCTCGCCATCGGTGCGTTATTGCTGGTGTGGTTCGCGGTGAGCGCCGCACTGCGCCCGCTGGAACGCCTGCGTACGGCGGTGGAAGAGCGCCAGCCTGATGACCTGCGGCCTCTGCCATTAGTGGAAGTTCAGGATGAGTTCGGCCCACTGGTGCGCTCGCTCAACCATTTCACCGAACGTTTGCGCGGGCAGTTCGAGCGCCAGGCGCAGTTTATTGCCGACGCTGCCCACGAGCTGCGCACACCCCTGGCGGCGCTCAAGGCAAGGCTGGAACTGGGCCTGCGTGCCGAAGAACCGGCCACCTGGCGCAGCACCCTGGAAACGGCCGCCCAGGGCACCGACCGCCTGACGCACCTGGCGAATCAATTGTTGTCCCTGGCCCGCATCGAAAACGGTGCCCGCGCCATTGCCGAAGGCGGTGCGCAACTGCTCGATTTAAGCCAATTGGCCCGTGAGCTCGGTATGGCCATGGCGCCGCTGGCCCATGCGCGGGGCGTGGCCCTGGCGCTGGAGGCCGACGAGCCGGTATGGCTGCGCGGCGAACCAACGCTGTTGAATGAGCTGCTGAGCAACCTGGTGGATAACGCCTTGGCCCATACCCCGCCCGGCGGCAACGTCATTCTGCGAGTGAAGGCCCCAGCGGTGCTGGAAGTCGAGGATGACGGCCCAGGCATCCCACTGGATGAGCGGGACCGGGTGTTCGAACGCTTTTATCGACGCAGCCAGCAGGGCATGGGGTCGGGCTTGGGGCTTGCGATTGTCGGGGAGATTTGCCGTGCGCACCTGGCGCAGATCAGCCTGCATGATGGCGAGCTGGCGGGGCTAAAGGTACGCGTGAGTTTTATCGCGGGTTGATCAGTAAAACATCGAGCGCGCTTCGTCCAGTTCACTGCGCAGGGCGTCGCTGTGCAGGTCTATGCGCAACTTCATGAGGGCCGGCAAGGCGGTAATCGGCACGGTTCCCAGAGGGTGGTCGGTGCCGCGGTGGCAGTACAGCGCGGCGACCTGCACCAGGTCGACGTAGTCCAGGCTTGCAGAGTCGCGTGTCAGGTCAAGGTATTGGCCCGGCACGTTCACCAGCATCTCAGGGAAGTCCCAGACCCGCAGCAGCTTGTCCCCCAGCACCGGGTGGATGCTGTCGATGACGTGGTTGAGGCTGACAGGGTCGGCCAGCAGCTCATAGTGATCCTCGGCATACGTGAGGATCGGCAGCACGCCGATCTGATGCACCAGGCCACCCAGCGCCGCCTGGTCTGGCTTGAGCTGGCTGTGGCGACGGCACAAGGCGTAGCTCACGCCCGCCACCTCCAGGCTGCGGCGCCACACGTCGCGCATTTTCTGTTCGACCACCTCTGAGCGGGCGTGGAAGATCTGCTCCATCACCAGGCCGATAGCCAGGTTGCTGCTGTAGTTGGTACCGAGCCGGGTGATGGCGGTGTGCAGGTCGGTGACTTCCTGGCTGGCCCGTAGCAGCGGGCTGTTGACCACTTTGATCAGGCGCGCCGACAGGGCCGTGTCACGACTGATCACTTTGCTCAGGTGGCTGATGCTGATGTCCGGGTCTTCGGCGGCCTGGCGAATTTTCAGGGCCACCTCCGGCAATGTCGGCAGAACCAGGTCATCGTTGTCGATGGCCGTTACCAACGCTTGTTGGACTTTTTCCGCCAGCTTGTTCATTCATGCTCTCTAGGGTGCTGCAAAAAGTACGGCGATTAACGCTGGATCTCGCGGTCACGGTCCAGTTGGTAGGGTAGGTCAAGCAGATTCAAGCCCGGGCCCTCGAGGGTGCCCAAGCGCACGTCGCCACTGTCGGCAGCTTCGGCTTGCAGCACGGCGAGAAGTTCAATCGACTGGTCGGCTTTTGCTGCGATGACCACTTCGCCGATCGCGCTGTTATGGCTCGGGGAAAATAACGGAGTGCCTGGCTCGGGAAGCTCGTTGGCCTCCAGGCTCAGGCGATACAGGCGCCGCTTGAGTTTGCCCAGGTACTGCATGCGCGCGACGATTTCCTGGCCGGTGTAGCAGCCTTTCTTGAAGCTGACGCCGCCCACAGCCTGCAGGTTGAGCATCTGCGGAATGAACAGCTCGCGCGTCTGGGGCATCACCTGGCCGATACCGGCACGGATCTGGCCAAGCAACCAGGCATTCAAGTCAGCCTGTTGCAACTGCGCGGCCAATTGGCTGCGCACGGCGTCGGCGTGTTCGGCAGGTACCCAGAGTTCGGCCCGGCCCGGGGAAACGCGGACGGCAATCGATGCCTCGTTGCGCGCCACGCTATCGGTCTCGACCGGCAGCGCGAGGCCCAGGGCGCTCAGGGCCGCGTCTGCGTTCGCCAGGCCGAAGCGCGCCCAGGCAGCGCTTTCGTCGGTGAGCTTGGATTTGGAGAACACCGCGTACTTTTTCAAATCCGCCAACTGCGGCTCAAGCAACTCGGTGGCCATGGCCAGGAGCACGCCATCACCCTGCAGCAGGATGCGGAAGCTCGACTGCATCCGGCCTTTTTGCGTGCAGCGCGCGCCCAGGCTGGCCTGGGTATCACTCAGGTAATTGAGGTTGCAGGTCAGTTGGCCCTGCAGGAACTTGGCAGCATCAGAGCCGCGGACGGCGAGAACGCCTTCGTGGGACAGGGAGCAGAAAAAAGCGGAGTCAGCCATGGGTCATCGCAGGTCAAAAAGTCATGGGTGCATCATAGAGGGGCGTCCGGCAAATGCATAGTTTCCATATAGGGCGACCAAAGCCGACTGTTCCAGTGTCGTCGGGGCTGTATACTTGCGCTCTATTTTAGGAGGGCTCCATGGTCGAAGATGTAGAAATCAATCGCCTCTACTGGCACAGCCGTCGCGGTATGCTGGAGCTGGATGTGTTGCTGGTGCCTTTCACCAAAGAGGTATACGCGACGCTCAATCAGGTGGACCGCGACCTCTACGTCAGGTTGCTCGAGTGCGAAGACCAGGACATGTTTGGCTGGTTCATGGAGCGCGCCGAATCCGAAGACCCGGAGCTGCAGCGCATGGTTCGGATGATCCTGGATCGTGTCCAGCCCAAATAATCGTTTCGAATGCCGCTGGCAGGCCTCGCGGCTGTTGCTGGCGGCCTATGTGCTTGCCCAACTGGTCGCGCTGGGCAGCCTGCTGGTTCTAAACCTGCCTTACTCAAGCCTGGGCATCCTGCTATGTCTGGCTCATTGTGCCTGGGTATTGCCGCGGCAAATCCTGCTCACTCACCGTTCGTCGATTCGTGGCCTGCGCCGTGACGACGATGGTTGGCAATTATGGAGCGCCGCACGCGGGTGGCACCCAGTGCAGCTGCGGCCCGACAGCCTGGCGTTGCCGCTGATCGTGGTGTTGCGTTACCGAGTGCAGGGTGAACGGCGAGTGCGGTCCATCTGCGTGCCAAAGGATGCGCAGGCCACCGATGTGCATCGGCGCCTGCGGGTACGCCTGAAGTTCAGCCGCCGTAGGTGGTTGGCACCAGGATAGTGTCCCGGGCTTCGGGCAGCATCTGTGGGTAGTCGAGGGTGTAATGCAGGCCGCGGCTTTCCTTGCGCTCCATGGCGGACCGGATCATCAGCTCGGCCACTTGGGCCAGGTTGCGCAACTCGATCAGGTCGCGGCTGACCTTATAGTTGCTATAGAACTCGTCGATCTCATCCAGCAGCAAGCGCACCCGATGTTGCGCCCGTTGCAGGCGTTTGTTGGTGCGCACGATGCCCACATAGTCCCACATGAAGCGCCGCAGCTCGTCCCAGTTGTGGGCGATGATCACATCCTCGTCCGAATCGGTGACCTGGCTCGCGTCCCAGCGGGGCAGGGCGGCCGGTACCGGGATGCGCGGCAGTTGCTCAAGAATGTCCGCTGCCGCCGAGCGCGCATACACGAAGCATTCAAGCAATGAATTGCTGGCCATGCGGTTAGCGCCGTGCAGGCCGGTGAAGCTGGTTTCGCCGATGGCATACAGGCCCGGCACGTCGGTGCGGCCATGCTGATCGACCATCACGCCACCGCAGGTGTAGTGCGCGGCCGGTACCACGGGGATCGGGCCCTTGGTGATGTCGATGTTGAAGGTCAGGCAGCGTTCGTAGACGGTCGGGAAGTGGGTCTTGATGAAGGCTTCGGGCTTGTGGCTGATGTCCAGGTACACGCAGTCGATACCCAGGCGCTTCATTTCGTGGTCGATGGCGCGGGCGACGATATCGCGTGGTGCCAGCTCGGCGCGTGGGTCGAAGCGCTGCATGAAGCGTTCGCCATTGGGCAGCTTCAAATGTGCGCCTTCGCCGCGCAGGGCTTCGGTGATCAGGAAGCTCTTGGCCTGCGGGTGGTACAGGCACGTGGGGTGGAATTGGTTGAACTCCAGGTTGGCGACCCGGCAGCCCGAGCGCCAGGCCATCGCAATGCCGTCGCCGCAGGCACCGTCGGGGTTGCTGGTATAGAGGTAGACCTTGGCGGCGCCGCCCGAGGCGAGAATGGTGAAGCGTGCGCCATAGGTATCGACTTCACCGCTGGTGCGGTTGAGTACGTAGGCGCCCAGGCAGCGTTCGCCCGGCAGGCCCAGGCGTTTTTCGGTGATCAGGTCGACGGCGACGCGCTGCTCCAGCAATTGGATATTTGGACGTTGGCGGGCCTGGTCGAGCAGGGTCTTGAAAATCGCGGCCCCGGTGGCATCGGCAGCGTGAATGATTCGGCGATGGCTGTGGCCGCCTTCACGGGTCAGGTGGAACTCAAAGCCACCGTCGTCGCTGCCGGCATGTTCATCGCGGGTGAAAGGCACACCTTGGTCGATCAACCATTGGATGGCTTCCCGGCTGTGCTCGACGGTGAAGCGCACGGCGTCTTCGTTGCACAGGCCCCCGCCGGCGTTAAGGGTGTCTTCGACGTGGGATTGCACGGTGTCGGTGTCATCCAGCACCGCAGCAACACCGCCCTGGGCCCAGAAGGTCGAGCCGTTGGCCAGGTCGCCTTTGCTCAAAACCGCTATACGCAAATGGCTGGGCAGGGTCAGGGCCAGGCTCAAGCCGGCGGCGCCGCTGCCGATTACGAGGACATCGTGTTGAAACTGTTGGCTCATTTGACGGATTCCGCAAAAAGCGATCCAAAGGGGGGCGCAAACAGTACGCCTGGATCGGCGAATCAAAGGGTCACACGGGCCACTAGTATATAGAGGGGTGGAGCGGCACAATAGCCACGCCTTCGTGGCATTGTGAGATTATGCTGCGCAGCTTTGGGAAACGGCCGGTTAGCGGGACGGGAACTTTTTGCATAAGCCCCGACTCAATAGCAGGTTGCCCGAAAGCTGGGAAAACGTTGAGTTTATTGGCCCGTCGGGAGCATTGGACGCGTCACGAAACCGGCGACAAGATTATTCGCGCAGCCGGCACCGACCGTGCTGCGTTTTTCGTGTGTGCCAAATCAGTGCATGCCGGAAACTTGCTTGAAGGGGGAGAACTTTTGCGAAAAGCCCGAGTCTATGTTTGCAAGCCTGATCGTTTAGTTATGCAAGCCTCCTTCAAGTACAACGAGGAGTGTTCATGCTAACCCAGGAAGAGGATCAGCAGCTGGTCGAGCGCGTACAGCGCGGTGATAAGCGAGCATTTGATCTGCTAGTGCTGAAATACCAGCACAAAATTCTCGGGTTGATCGTGCGGTTTGTGCACGACACCCATGAAGCGCAGGACGTTGCGCAGGAAGCCTTTATCAAGGCTTACCGTGCACTTGGAAATTTCCGCGGTGACAGTGCGTTTTACACGTGGCTATACCGCATCGCCATCAACACGGCGAAAAACTATCTGGTGTCACGCGGTCGCCGCCCACCAGACAGTGATGTCAGTTCAGAAGATGCTGAATTCTACGATGGTGATCACGGCCTAAAAGATCTCGAGTCGCCGGAGCGTGCATTGCTGCGCGACGAGATCGAAGGAACCGTCCATCGCACTATTCAGCAACTGCCAGAAGATTTGCGTACGGCGTTAACTTTACGTGAATTCGATGGTCTGAGTTACGAAGACATTGCGAGCGTCATGCAATGTCCGGTGGGGACTGTGAGGTCGCGGATTTTCCGGGCCCGAGAAGCCATCGACAAAGCCTTGCAACCGTTGTTGCAGGAAAACTAAAGACAGCGGCGACAGCCAAGAGAGGAACCGCCATGAGTCGTGATGCCCTGCAGGAATCGCTGTCCGCAGTGATGGATAACGAAGCGGATGAACTGGAACTTCGTCGAGTGCTTAACGCATTTGATGACGCCCAAACCCGTGATACCTGGTCTCGTTACCAAGTCGCTCGGGCGGTGATGCACAAGGATCTCCTAATCCCTCGTCTGGATATTGCTGCGGCCGTTTCTGCTGCACTGGCTGATGAAGCCGTTCCGGCAAAAGCCTCGCGTGGTCCGTGGCGTAGCCTGGGTCGTCTGGCAGTGGCCGCTTCGGTGACCGTTGCTGTATTGGCAGGCGTTCGCCTGTACAACCAGGACGAGATCGCAGGCAACGAGCTGGCCCAACAGACTCAGCAACCGGTCATGGCCGGTCCGCAAGTCAAAGGCCCGGCCGTGCTGGCTGGCTACAAGGAAAGCACTGATACCACCGGCCCTATGGCTAATGGTGTACTTCAGGGGCAATCCGGCTGGCAGGATCAGCGCCTTCCAGGCTACCTGCGTCAACATGCGCAGGAATCGGCTGCCAAAGGCACTGACAGCGCTCTGCCATACGCTCGTGCAGCAAGCCAGGAAAACCGCTGATTCGCTAAGGAGCCCTATGCGCGCCATACCGCTCCTTACGCTTTTGCTCAGTAGTTGGTTTGCACTATCCGCCCATGCCGATGAAGCCCAAGACTGGCTGACTCGACTTGGGCGTGCAGAGCAGCAGCAAAGCTTTGAAGGTACGTTTGTCTACGAACGTAACGGCAGTTTTTCTACCCATGACATCTGGCACCGTGTCCAGAATGGTCATGTTCGTGAACGCTTGTTGCAACTTGACGGCTCCGCCCGGGAAGCGGTCAGGGTTGATGGTCGGGCACAATGTGTCAGTGGCACGTTGGCTGCCGGTCTCGGTCAATCAGCTGAGGCACCCTCGCGTATTCTTGATCCAAAAAAACTCACTTCATTCTATGATCTGGCCGTCATTGGCAAATCGCGCGTGGCCGGTCGTCATGCGATGATTGTGTCGATCAGCCCCCGTGATCCCTATCGTTATGGGTTTGAATTACACCTGGACCGTGAAACTGCGCTGCCGCTTAAATCCTTGCTGCTAAATGACCAAGGGCAGTTGTTGGAGCGTTTTCAGTTCACCCGCCTGGATGCTTCGGCCACTCCTTCTGACCAGGACTTGCAGCCCAGCAGCGACTGTTCGCCAGTAACGATGTCCGCCGCTAAAGCACCTGAGTTGTCTGCCACGCAAAAGTGGCATCTGGACTGGCTACCGCCTGGTTTCCAACAGATCAGCAGCGCTACGCGTAAAGATGCCCAAACGAAATCTACCGTCGACAGCCTGATGTATGACGATGGGCTTGCGCGTTTTTCGGTGTTTCTTGAGTTAGCCGATGGCGCCGATGTGAATGAAACCCGCGCTCAGCTTGGGCCGACCGTGGCAGTCTCGCGGCGCTTGAATACAGTAGATGGCGAAATAATGGTCACGGTAGTGGGCGAAATTCCCATTGGTACTGCTGAGCGCATCGCGTTGTCGGTACGTGGTGAGAAGGCCGCCGCCACGCCCTGAGATTGTTAATCTTATGTTCATCCTGTTCTTTCAATCTGAGCCCGAATTTCGTTGGGTGCGGGGCGTATGAAATCTCTGGATCAGCATTTTCACTTGCAAAAACTTCCCATGTTTTTTATAGGTCAGGGTTTGATGGCTCTGGCCTTGTTTGTTCGCGGAACAAAAATGCCGCTCGCAGTATCCGGCGTTTATTGAACCCTGTCGCTTAACCCTGCTCGTCGTAACGGGAGCTGTATGTCGATACCACGTTTGAAGTCTTACTTATCCATAGTCGCCACAGTGCTGGTGCTGGGCCAGGCCTTACCTGCGCAAGCGGTCGAGCTGCCTGACTTCACCCAACTGGTGGAGCAGGCCTCGCCTGCCGTGGTGAACATCAGTACCACGCAGAAGCTGCCGGATCGCAAAGTCTCGAACCAGCAGATGCCCGACCTGGAAGGCTTGCCGCCCATGTTGCGCGAGTTCTTCGAACGCGGGATGCCCCAACCTCGCTCTCCCCGTGGTGGCGGTGGTCAGCGCGAAGCCCAGTCCCTGGGCTCCGGCTTCATCATTTCGCCTGACGGATACATCCTCACCAACAACCACGTGATTGCCGATGCCGACGAGATTCTCGTGCGCCTGGCCGACCGCAGTGAACTCAAGGCCAAGCTGATTGGCACCGATCCACGTTCCGACGTGGCTTTGCTCAAAATCGATGGCAAGGACTTGCCGGTGCTTAAGCTGGGTAAGTCCCAGGACCTGAAGGCCGGTCAGTGGGTGGTCGCGATCGGTTCACCGTTCGGCTTTGACCACACCGTTACCCAAGGCATCGTCAGCGCCATCGGTCGCAGCCTGCCAAACGAAAACTACGTACCGTTCATCCAGACCGATGTGCCGATCAACCCGGGTAACTCCGGTGGCCCGCTGTTCAACCTGGCCGGCGAAGTGGTGGGGATCAACTCTCAGATCTACACCCGCTCCGGTGGCTTCATGGGCGTGTCCTTCGCGATCCCGATCGATGTGGCCATGGACGTCTCCAATCAACTCAAAAGCGGCGGCAAGGTCAGCCGCGGCTGGTTGGGCGTGGTAATCCAGGAAGTGAACAAGGACCTGGCTGAGTCCTTCGGTCTCGACAAGCCGGCCGGTGCCCTGGTTGCGCAGATTCAGGACAATGGCCCTGCGGCCAAGGGCGGCCTGAAAGTCGGTGACGTAATTCTGAGCATGAACGGCCAGCCGATCATCATGTCGGCGGACTTGCCTCACTTGGTCGGCGCGCTCAAGGCCGGCGGCAAAGCCAAGCTGGAAGTGATTCGTGATGGCAAGCGCCAGAACGTCGAACTGACCGTTGGGGCAATTCCGGAAGAAGGCGCGACCCTGGACGCCCTGGGCAACGCCAAGCCAGGCGCCGAGCGCAGCAGTAACCGCCTGGGTATCGCCGTCGTTGAACTGACCGCCGAGCAGAAGAAAACCTTCGACCTGCAAAGCGGTGTCGTGATCAAGGAAGTGCAGGACGGCCCAGCCGCCTTGATCGGCCTGCAACCGGGTGACGTGATCACCCACTTGAACAACCAGGCAATCGATACCACCAAGGAATTCGCCGACATCGCCAAGGCGTTGCCGAAGAATCGCTCGGTGTCGATGCGCGTCCTGCGTCAAGGCCGTGCCAGCTTCATCACCTTCAAACTGGCCGAGTAATCCGCTAGACCTATAAAAAAGCCCCGCTGCCAGTTAACGGCAGCGGGGCTTTTTTGTGGGCGCCGGGTTTAGCTCATCATGCCTTTCACCAAGCGCTCCTGTTCGATCAGCTCACGCTGACGGGCGTCGATGCGTGAGGACAACGGGAAGTTATTGCCGGCGCGCCGCTTGGCAAAGTCCAACTGCTGGATGGCTTGCTGGAAATCCCCCACCAATGCGAAATATTCGGCGCGAGCCTGATGCAGGCCAATGATGTTGCCGGACAAGCCGCGAGTCTCGGCGACCTGATACCACACGTCCGGATCGTCCGGTCGCGACTTGAGCAGCCCATCCAGTGCCTTTTCTGCATCGGCGGTACGGTTCTGTTTAAGCAGCAGGTCTACCCGCACCTGGTTCAGCGGGTAGTTGCTGGGGTACTGGGTGAGCATGCGGTCGGTACGTTGCTGCGCATCCGGCATGCGGTTGCTGGTGATGTCCAGTTCGATTTGGGCCAGGTTGTAGGTAATGTCGTTGGGCGCCTTGGCCAGCAGCGGCGCCAGGCTTTCCCGCGCTTCCTTGAGTTGAGTACCCTTGATCTGAGCGATGGCCAGGCCATAACGCGCAACGTCATTTTTAGGGTTCTCATCCAGCTGCGCCTGGAAGCGCTTGGCGGCCAGACCTGGTGTGTCTTCGTACTTGAGCTGCACCCGTGCGCGAATCAGTTGATAGCGCAGGCTGTCTTCCTTGCCGCCAGGTTTGGCTTGTTCGGCGCGGTTGCGGGTGTCGGCGATACGCGATTCGGTTACCGGGTGAGTCAGCAGGAACTCCGGTGGCTTGGCGTCGAAGCGGTATTGGCGCATCAGCCGTTCGAACATCGTGGGCATGGAGCGCGGGTTGTAGCCGGCTTTCTCCAGGTTGAGGATGCCGATGCGGTCGGCCTCTTGCTCGTTCTGGCGAGAGAAGCGGCGCTGTTCCTGGATCGCGGCGGCTTGTGAGCCGGCAATCGCGGCGATACCGGCATCGCCGGCACCCGCAGCGGCGGCGATAATGCCGCCAAGCAGGGCGGCCATCATCGGCAGTTGCATGCGTGATTGCGCTTCCACGCCTCGGGCGAAGTGACGCTGGGACAAGTGCGCCAGTTCGTGGGCCAGTACCGACGCGTATTCACCTTCGGTCTGTGCATTGAGAAACAGGCCGCCGTTGACCCCGACGATCCCACCGGGAGCCGCAAAGGCGTTGAGCTGTGGGCTGTTGATCAGGATGAATTCCAGGCGCCGGTCATTGACCTGGCTGGTCTCCACCAACTTGTACACGCTGGTTTCAACGTAATCCTTGAGTTGCGGATCATTGAGTTGCGAAACCTGGCCGCGCAGGTAGGCCAGCCAGGCGCGGCCCAATTGGTATTCCTGTTGCGGCGAGACTATGGCAGAGCTGGCGTCACCAAGTGACGGCAGGTCGTCAGCAAAGGCCGGGGAGGCCAGCAGGCAGGCCAGCGTCAGCAGGGTAGGGCGCAAAAAAGTCATGCACAAAGCCTTTCGACAAAGAGCTTACTGTAGCCGGACACTGAGCTTGGGACCAGATATTCTAAGCGGCCCGAATGTTTGCCTGGAGTAGCACCATGACCGACGCTGTAGCCTGTGACGCCGAACTCGACGCCAGCGGTCTTAACTGCCCTTTGCCGTTGCTCAAGGCCAAGCTGGAGCTCAATAAAATGGCCAGCGGTGCCGTGCTCAAGGTGACTGCCACCGACGCCGGCTCCCAGCGTGATTTTCGCACCTTTGCCAAGCTGGCCGGCCACACCCTGGAGCATGAAGACGCCGCCGAGGGTGTGTACCGTTATTGGTTGCGCAAGGCCTGACGGCCTTGTCGACGCAGAATCAGGCCTTATTCAGCGCCTGCGCTGCCGCCAACACGGCATCAACATGCCCCGGCACTTTCACTCCGCGCCATTCCTGACGCAGCACGCCTTGGCTGTCGATCAGGAATGTGCTGCGATCCACACCCAGGTATTCCTTGCCATACAGCTTCTTCAACTTGATCACATCAAACAGCTGGCAGACCGCTTCGTCCTTATCGCTGATCAGCTCGAAAGGAAATTCCTGTTTGCCCTTGAAGTTCTCGTGGGACTTCACGCTGTCACGCGACACGCCGAACACTTCGGTATTGGCGGCCTTGAATGCGGCGTACTGGTCACGAAAGCCTTGGCCTTCGGTAGTGCAGCCTGGGGTGCTGTCCTTCGGGTAAAAGTAGATCACCACTTGCTTGCCCTTGAGGGCCGCGAGGCTGAAGGTCTGGCCGCTGGTGGCCTGGGCCTCGAAATCGGCCACGGGTGTGTCGATGGCTACCGGCATAGAGAGGTACTTCCTTACATGGGGTTCTGTGGGCGCCATGGTTCGATCAAGGCGTCGAGGTTCAGGGCATCGGCGAAATCGAGGAACTGGTCGCGCAGCCAACTGATCTGTACGCCGGCCGGCAAGGTCACGGTAAAGGTGGCATTGAGCATGGTGCCGCCGGTTTGTGGCGCCTGGTAGGTGTCACAGGTCAGGTTTTCCAGCTCGACGTTATGGTCGATAAAGAACTGGCACAACTCGTTGACGATGTCCGAACGGTAGGCCGAGCTGACATAGGCCACGTAAGGCAAAGCCTGTGGGCGATTTTCCAGGGCGGCGCTGCGTACCACGTTGACGGTAAAGTCGTGCTTTTTGGCCAGGCCCGGCAGGCCGGTTTCAAGGCGTGCCAAGGCATCCCAGGAGCCAGAAATCTGCAGGACCAGCGCACTGCACTCGCCGTGGCGGGTCAGGCGGGAGGTCACGACGGCGCAGCGGTTCTCATGGCTGGCGCGGCACAGGACGTTGGTCAGCTCCATGGGGTTGGCGCCGAGGGCACTGATAACAAGGAATTGTTCGCGAACTGTGGGGGTGGACATGCAGCCTTCCTAAAGCGATGAGCGGTCGATACCGTGTGGGCTGTATCGATCAAAGGATCAAGGGTAGCGAAAAGCGTCGCCAAGGGCTAGGAGGTGGCGTTTTCATTGCGTGATCAGCCGGCTTCGGGTGGTGCTTTGGCCCGATGATGTCATTGCCCGACGTTTAGTTGCGCCAGAACGCATCCTCACGCGGTACTTCGCTTGTACAAGCATCTTGGCGCCAGTACCATTACGGCTCTCTTTTTCCGGCAGGAGCGGTTGCATGATTGCGGGCAGTATGGTGGCACTGGTCACACCCATGGATGCACAAGGTCGTCTCGACTGGGACAGCCTGGGCAAACTGGTGGACTTCCACCTGCAAGAGGGCACCAACGCCATTGTGGCGGTCGGCACCACAGGTGAATCGGCCACCCTCGATGTGGAAGAGCACATCCAGGTGATCGAGTTCGTGGTCAAGCGCGTTGCGGGCCGCATTGCCGTGATCGCCGGTACGGGCGCCAACTCGACGCGTGAAGCGATCGAGCTGACCAGGAACGCCAAGAAGGCTGGCGCCGACGCTTGCCTGCTGGTAACCCCGTACTACAACAAGCCGACCCAGGAAGGCTTGTACCAGCACTTCAAAGCCATCGCCGAAGCCGTGCAGATCCCGCAGATCCTCTACAACGTACCGGGTCGCACCGCGTGCGACATGAAGGCCGAGACCGTGATCCGCCTGTCCACCGTGCCGAACATCATCGGCATCAAGGAAGCCACTGGCGACCTGCAACGCGCCAAGGACATCCTGGCCGGCGTGAGCAGCGACTTCCTGGTGTATTCCGGTGACGACGCCACCGCTGTCGAGCTGATCCTGCTGGGTGGCAAGGGCAATATCTCCGTGACCGCCAACGTGGCCCCGCGCGCCATGAGCGATATGTGTGCCGCCGCCATCGCGGGCGATGCAGCCACCGCTCGCGCCATCCACGAAAAGCTGATGCCGCTCAACAAGACACTGTTTATCGAATCCAATCCTATTCCCGTGAAGTGGGCGCTGTTTGAGATGGGCCTGATGCCGGACGGTATCCGTCTGCCGCTCACCCCCCTCAGCGAAGCCTGTCACGAACCGCTGCGACAGGCCCTGCGCCAGTCCGGCGTCCTGGTTTAATTGAGGAAGCACTACGCATGAAGCGATTGGCCGGACTTTCCGCACTTGCCTTGATTATCTCCAGCACCAGTGGCTGCGGTTGGGTATGGGGCCCGGAAGGCTACTTCCGTGACCGCGGCAGCGATTACCTGGAAGCGCAAGCAACCAAACCGATGCAACTGCCGCCTGATGTCAATGTCGCCAAGCGCCTTGACCCATTGTTGCCGATTCCACGCAACGTCGCCGACGACACGGTCAAGGGTGAGTACGTAGTGCCACGCCCACAGCCGATTATGGCCGTGGCCGATGCCAGCGACTACAGCCTGCAGAAAAGCGGCGACAACCGCTGGATCGTGGCTCAGCGTCCGCCTGCCGAAGTCTGGCCGGTGGCGGTGCAGTTCTTCCAGGACAACGGTTTCCGCCTCGACCAGCAACGCCCGCAGACCGGTGAGTTCACCACCGCATGGCAGCAAGGTCGCGAGCTGTCCGCCAACATGGCCCAGCGCCTGCTGGCGGGCGGTGTAGCCGCCGACAGCGAAGCCCGTGTGCGTGTGCGCATCGAGCCCGGCGTGCAGCGCAATACCAGCGAAGTCTATGTCGTCAGCGCCGAGCGGCCTGCCGGCAGCACGGCTGACGTCGACTTCACGCCGCGCTCGGTTAACACCGGCGTCGACGCCGCGCTGGTCGACGAGATGCTGGCCAGCATGAGCCGTATCTCCGAGAAGGGCGGTTCCGTTTCCCTGCTCGCCGCCCGTGATTACGACACCCCTAGCCGCGTCAGCCTCACCGAAGACGGCAGCGGTAACGTCGTGCTGAACCTGGGTGAAGACCTCGACCGTGCCTGGGCCAGTGTTGGCCGTGCGTTGGAGCAGGGCCCTTGGCGCGTTGAAGACATCAACCGCAGCCTGGGCCTGTACTACATCAACGTGGCTGAAAAGGCCGAGAAGAAAGACGATGAGCCAGGTTTCTTCGGCAAATTGTTCGGCAGCGCGCCGACCAAGGAAGAGATCGAAACCCGTGCCGAGCGTTATCAGGTTCGTTTGAGCAAGGTGGGCGAAAGCGTGCAAGTCACCGTCGAGAAGAACATCAACACCGTCGCGCCAGCTGAAACAGCGCGCAAAGTGTTGGGCGTGATTCAAGACAACCTGGGCTGATCCGATGCGTTTTGCCGTTCTCGGCAGCGGTAGCCAAGGGAACGGTACGCTGGTCGCCCATGATGACACGTACGTGCTGGTCGATTGTGGTTTCTCCCTGCGGGAAACCGAGCGGCGCCTGTTGCGCCTGGGGGTTCACCCCACGCAACTGAGCGCGATTCTGGTAACCCACGAACATGCCGACCATGTGCATGGCGTGGGTTTGCTGTCTCGGCGCTACAATCTGCCGGTGTACTTGAGTCGCGGCACGTTGCGCGGGATGCGCAAACCCATTGAGCCGGCAGGTTTTCTGGCCGGTGGCGAGCAACTGCAAATCGGTGCCCTGAGCATCAATGTCGTCGCGGTTGCCCACGATGCCCAGGAGCCCACGCAATACGTATTCAGTGACGGCCAGCGGCGTTTCGGCGTGCTGACCGACCTGGGTTCCTATTGCGCCAGGGTGCTGGACGGATACCGGGACCTCGATGCCTTGATGATCGAGTCCAACCACTGCAGGGATCTACTGGCACGCGGTCACTACCCTTACTTTCTCAAGCAACGGGTGGGCGGCGAGCTGGGACATTTGAACAACCACCAGGCCGCATACCTGGTGTATGAGTTGGGCTGGCAAGACCTGCAACACCTGGTCCTGGCTCACCTCAGCAGCAAGAACAACCTGCCGACGCTTGCCCGGCAATGTTTTGTCGACACCCTCGGGTGCGACCCGGACTGGCTGCAACTGGCCGATCAAGATTCAGGGCTCGACTGGCGACACATCGCCTAGCCCACCTTACTCAAAGCGGAGCCCATCATGGAAAAACGTGAAGAACTCTACCGCGGCAAAGCCAAGTCGGTATACAAGACCGACGACGCCAACCGCCTGATCCTGCTGTTTCGCAACGACACCTCGGCGTTCGACGGCAAGCGCATCGAACAGCTGGATCGCAAAGGCATGGTGAACAACAAGTTCAACGCCTTCATCATGCAGAAACTCGAAGCGGCCGGTATCCCGACCCAATTCGACAAACTGCTGGGCGACAACGAGTGCCTGGTCAAGAAGCTCGACATGATCCCGGTGGAATGCGTCGTGCGTAACTACGCCGCCGGCAGCCTGGTCAAGCGTTTGGGCGTGGAAGAGGGCCTCAAGCTCAACCCTTACACCTTCGAACTGTTCCTGAAGGACGACGCCAAGGGCGACCCGTTCATCAACGAATCCCACGTCGTGGCGTTCGGCTGGGGCACCGCTGAGCAACTGGCGCGCATGAAGGAGTTGTCCCTCAAGGTCAACGACGTGCTGAGCAAGCTGTTCGACGACGCCGGCCTGTTGCTGGTGGACTTCAAGCTCGAATTCGGCGTGTTCCACGACGGCTCCATCGTCCTGGGCGACGAGTTCAGCCCGGATGGTTGCCGCCTGTGGGACAAGGACACCAAGAAGAAGATGGACAAAGACCGCTTCCGCCAAGGCCTCGGTGACGTGATCGAAGCCTACGAAGAAGTCGCCAAGCGCCTCGGCGTACCGCTGTAATCGACGCAAGCATCTGATAGCACGGAAAAAAATCGCTTCGGCGCTTTGCATCCATCAATCATGCTGTTATGATGCGCGCCGTTGGAGAGATGCCAGAGTGGCCGAATGGGACGGATTCGAAATCCGTTGTACCTTCACCGGTACCTAGGGTTCGAATCCCTATCTCTCCGCCATTACATAGAAAAAGCCCCGTAGCTGAATAAACTGCGGGGCTTTTTCGTTTTCAGCCTTTATTAACGGCTGCTTCAGGGAATTGTTGTAGTCCTGCCTAACGCTGAACAAGGCGCTCAGACGCTTTGCGATAAGCCTGATCTCGTTCACGTTTATCGACGGCGACCACGAACACCGTAACTTCCTGATCTATCACTTGATACACCAGCCTGTATCCGCTGCTATGCAGTTTGATCTTGTAGCAGTCAGGCAGCCCATGTAGGCGGTTAGCCTCAATACGTGGGTTGTTCAGGACTTCGACCAGCTTCTTCTTGAGTTGCTGACGGAGGGTGTCGCCGAGTTTCTGCCATTCCTTCAATGCACGCGCATCAAAATCAAGGCTATAGGTCATCCAAAGAAACCCTTACGCGTTGAGGCGATGCAAGACGCTCACGTACGGTCGCCATCAAGGCTTCATCCTCTTCAGTCATCAGCACAGGCTTAAATGGCAACTGGCCGCGTTCGGCAACATATTGCAACGCCTGACGTATCAGTTCAGAAGGTGTGACACCGAGTTTCTCCAGCTCTAGGTAGGCACGAGCTTTCAGGTCGTCATCGATACGGATGTTGATAGATGCCAAGAGATAGCTCCTTGTGTAATGACGTTGGTCATTACATTGGAGCAGTCGGGTTTCATTGGCAAGTCTGTCTGGACATACGGCAGTCGCTCTCATCTGTTAATCCTACTTCTTGGCCGTCGGCTTTGCCGGGCGCTTTTTATCGGTTTCCTTCACCGTTTCCCTTGGTCTTCTCTTCGCCTCTTGCTCTGTTACGTATTCACCAGTGACCGCATCGCGATATCTCGTTGGCATATCAGCACCCTTGACAGTATGTCGCCACCGCGGCGACCTTTTGAGGCTAGCTTGCAGGCTTATGCACACAAGGTTCCTGGTGGGGTTCTGGTTACCAAGCTTTTCCGAAACAGGTACTTACGTTGTGCAGGTTCGGCAGTTTTCGTGCAGGGTTGCGTTGGCTGGGGTTACATCATGAATAAGATCACCGCTGATTCTACCGAAGGGCATGCACGCAAAATCTTTTGCGTAGCCGATGATGTCGGCACCGAAGAAACCCTTATAAACGCCACCGAAACCCTCTCATCCGCCCTTCAATCCGCCTACCAATGCGCCGAAGATCCAGTCAGCACGCAGTCGCCCGTGATCATGGCCCTGGCTCAATTGATTGAGAACGCGCAAGCCTTGGTGGACGCTGTCTTGGAGCGTGATTTCCCCACGGCCAAATAAATACCTGCTCCCGAAACGAAAAAAGCCTGCTGAACTCAACGCTCAGCAGGCTTTTTTGCGCCTACAACCCGGTCAGGCAGGCTGCGCCACCAGGCTATTACTCACCTTGCGCCCCAACACCAGCACGGTCGCAAACCCGAACCCCACCAACACCGTAGCCAGGCTCAACAACACCGAACTGCCCATTTGGTCGACGATCCGCCCGCCAAAGAATGAACCCAGGGCGATGATCACCTGAAACAGCGCCACGAACAGCGGCATGCCTCGTTCCACATCCTTGGGCGCCACCACGAACATCCAGATGCTGGCGCAGGCCGGGAAAGCCCCAAAGGCAAAGCCCCAGAGCGCGATCAGCACCACGGCGCCTGTCATACCGGTGGCGAAGTAGGGGAACAGTGCAGTGCTGGTACCGATCATCAGCGCGACCAGCAGCAGGGTGTTGCGTACGCTGCGGTTGGCGGCGAAGCCGGCGAACACATTGCCCAGCACGCCCGCCACGCCATACAGCAGCAACAATGAGCCAATCGTTGGCCCGTCGAAGCCGGAGCTGTGTTTAAAGAACGGCGCGACATAGGTATACGCAGCAAAGTGCGCCAGGCCGATCAGCAGTACGGCGATCAACCCGACCCGTGCTTGTGGGTTGATAAACAAAGCTGGCAGGTCACGGATCTGAATGGCTTTCTCAGGAGTGAGTCGCGGCAGCAGGAAGATTTGCGCCAACAGCACCGGAATGCCCACCAACGCCGTGACCAGGAAGGTCATCCGCCAGCCCATCAGGCCGCTGAGCCAGGTACCCACAGGCACGCCCAGAACGGTGGCCAGGGTCACGCCCATCATGATGATCGAGGTGGCCTTTGCTACGCCCACGCCCTTGGGCGCCAGCCGCCCGCTGAGGGCAATGGCCGTGGCCCAGAAGCCGCCGATGCTGATGCCGAGCAATACGCGGCCGAACAGCAGCAGGCTGAAATCATTAGCGAAGGCCACCACCAAGTTGGCGATGATCATCACCAATGTCAGGCCGATCAGCAAGTAACGACGGTCCATGGCGCCAATGCTGACCGACAGAAACGGCGCGGCGAGGGCAGCCATGATGCCGGGCAATGTCACCATCAATCCGGCGTGACCGGCACTGATGCCCAGATCGCTGGCGACGTCGTTGAGTACGCCCACCGGTAGGAACTCACTGGTCACCAGGGCAAAGGCACCCACGGCGACCGAAAGAATCGCCAACCACTGCTGTTTGACGCTTTGTTGATTATGTTCAGGATGCCCGCTAGGGGCCTGGCTCGCGCTTGGCATGGGATTGGGTTCCGGGAGGAATGTCGCCTGAAGCCAGGCGAGGAGGGAATGTGGGGCGATTATAGGAATCAGTGTCGGCAATCGTTCAGGCGCTCGTTTCGATAGTAATCATCAGTGCTATCGATGTGAGCAATCATTTTTCGGCCAACCGTTCCAGAAGGCACTCAATAAACACCCCCTCCGCCCGACTCAACTTCTGCTCCCGGTTCCACAACAGATGAATATCCACATCCGCAATCCCCTCATCCGGCGGCAACCGCCACAGCAGCCCGCGCTCCACATCGTCCGCCACCACATGAGTGGGTAAGCAGCCCAAGCCAAACCCGGCAATGACCAATCGCCGCACTTCTTCCAGGCTGGAGGATGACGCCACGATCCGCCCGCCAAACCCTTGCTGATCACGGAAAATAGTCAGCGGCGACAACATGCCGCCAATCTGGTCGCTGGTAAAACTCACGAAATTCTCCGATTGCAGATCCCCTTCGACTAACCCTGTGCGTCCGAACAATGGGTGGTGTTTTCCACAAAAGAACGCATAACGCTGACGCAGAAACAGATGCTGTTCCAGGCGCGGTTGTGGCCGGCGATTGAGGCTGAGCCCCAGGGTCGCGGTTTTTTCCAGCAGCGCGGCGACAATGTCGGAGCTGCGCATCACTTCGACTTCCAGATCGACCCGTGGATGTTCGCGATGAAAACCCGCGAGAAAGTCATCGAAAGTGTCGGAATTAATCCGGCTGATCATCAGCAAGCGCACTTTGCCGATCACTTCATCACCCGGCTTTTGCAGGGCGTTGCTCATCTGCGAGACCTGGCCGTACATCTCTCCGGCAATGGCGAAGATCTGCTCACCGGCTTCGGTGAGCACGAAGCGCGGGCCTCGGCGCAGGATGAGCTGGCAATCCAGCTGTTCTTCCAGGCGCTTGAGCGCCTGGCTGATGGCCGGTTGCGTCAGATGCAGGCGGGCGGCGGCGCGGCTGATGCTCAGTTCCTGGCCGATCACGCGGAAGGTGCGCAGCAGGTTCCAGTCCAGGCGGTCATTGAGCAGAGGGTGAATATCGCGGCGGAATTCGGGCATGGCGGCGCTCGATAATAAGCAGTTCTTATAATCAAGATAATAAATAGAAAATTGACTAATCATAGCCCCTGGCCGAAAAATCGGGTTTAACGAGCGCCACCAGAGCGCACCGGTTTGACTTTCTCCTGCCAAAAAAATAAACAAAGGAGCCAGCCCCATGAAGCCTTCCGCTTCGCCGCAGCCTCGCCGTGCTGCGGCCGCCGCCTTTATCGGCACCATGATCGAGTGGTACGACTTTTACATCTATGCCACCGCTGCAGCGCTGGTGTTCGGTCAACTGTTCTTCCCCTCCGACGATAAATTGTTCAGCACCATGGCCGCGTTCGGCACCTTCGCCGTCGGCTTTTTTGCGCGGCCGTTGGGCGGCATCGTGTTCGGTCATATCGGCGACCGCATCGGCCGCAAGAAATCCCTGGTGATTACCCTCGTGATGATGGGCGTGGTCACGGTGTGCATCGGCCTGTTACCGACCTATGCCCAGATCGGCGCTGCCGCACCGGTGCTGTTAATCCTGTTGCGGGTGGTGCAGGGTATTGCGGTTGGCGGCGAGTGGGGTGGGGCGGTGTTGATGGCTGGCGAGCACGCGCCGAAAGGGCGGCGTAATTTCTTTGCATCCTTCGCGCAGTTGGGCAGCCCGGCCGGTTTGATTCTTTCCTTGCTAGCGTTCAGTGCCGTCACTCGTTTACCTGAAGAGGACCTGCTCAGCTGGGGCTGGCGCCTGCCGTTCCTGGCCAGTGCCTTGCTGTTGATCGTCGGCCTCGCGATTCGCCTGGGTGTGAACGAGTCGCCGGAGTTCCTCGAAGACAAGGCCCTGGCGGAAAAAGCGCGTGTATTTCACCAACACCTTCATGATTGCCTACAGCACTCAGCAACTTAACCTGCCGCGCTCGTTGATTCTGGAGTGCCTGTTCTTCGTCGCCATTATTCAGTTCTGCGTCCAGCCGCTGGCCGCCTGGGTGGCGGAGAAGGTCGGCGCTACCCGGTTTCTGTGCGCCATGTGCGTGCTGGCAATGGCCTCGCCGTACCCGATGTTCGTCCTGGTCAGCAGCGCTCAGGCACCGTTGATCATCCTCGGCATTGCCCTGGCGGTGGTGTGCATGGCGTCGTTCTACGCCGTCATCGCAGGTTTTGTCAGCGGCCTGTTTGAAACCCGTGTGCGCTACACCGCGATCTCCCTGGCTTACCAGGTATGCGGCGCGCTGGCCGGCGGCCTGACACCGTTGATCGGCACCTGGCTGGCCCATCAATACCTGGGCCAATGGTGGCCGATGGCAGTGTTTTACAGCGTGATCGCGGCGGTTTCGTTGGTGTGCGTACTGGCCTTGTCCCGCCGCCATGCCACGGCCCACCGCCTGGAAATGGCACACAGTTGAGGGAGTCAGCAATGTTGAAGATTAATGGCGAGCGCCTGTGGCGTAGCCTGATGGACATGGCCGAGATCGGCGCGACCGCACGCGGTGGCAGCTGCCGCCTGGCGTTGAGCGCTGAAGACAAGGCCGGTCGTGAGCTGTTCAGCCACTGGTGTAAAGCAGCCGGCCTGACGTTGAGCGTGGATGCCATCGGCAACCTGTTCGCCCGCCGCGCGGGCACCGACAATGACGCCGCCCCGGTGATGATGGGCAGCCACCTGGATACCCAGCCCGAAGGCGGACGCTTCGATGGGGTGTACGGCGTGTTGGCTGGCCTGGAGGTCATCCGCAGCCTCGACGACCACGGCATCCAGACGCGCAAGCCGTTGGAAATTGCAGTGTGGACCAACGAGGAGGGCGCCCGTTTCACCCCGGCGATGCTGGGCTCGGCGGTATTCACCGGCACGCTCGCCCTGGACAAGGCACTGGCCACCGCCGATGTCGACGGTATCAGCGTGGCCGAGGCATTGCGCGCCACCGGCTACAACGGTGAGCGCCCGTTGGGTGGCGCGGTGGATGCGTATTTCGAAGCGCATATCGAGCAAGGCCCGATCCTGGAGGACAACGCCAACAGCATCGGCGTAGTCACCGGTGGTCAAGCGATTCGCTGGCTCGATGTACGGGTCGAAGGCATGGCCGCGCACGCTGGCACCACGCCGATGCCGTTGCGTAAAGATGCGCTGTACGGCGCGGCAAAAATGATCCAGGCCCTGGAAAACCTCGCTGCCGATTTTGCCCCGCAGGGCCTTACCACTGTGGGTGAACTGAGCATCGCCAAGTCGTCGCGCAACACCATCCCCGGCTTGCTCAACTTTACCGTCGACCTGCGCCATCACCGCGACGCCGACATCGACGCCATGGAGCAGCAAGTGCGTGCACGCCTGCAGGCTATCGCGGACAACCGTAGCCTGAGCGTCACCATCACGCCTCACTGGATCAGCCCGGCTACGCCGTTCGACGCTGAGTGCGTGGCTTGCGTGCAGGCTGCGGTGGACGGCTTGGGCTACAGCCAGCAGACCATCGTCAGCGGCGCCGGCCACGATGCGATTCACCTGGCGCGCTATTGCCCCACCGCGATGATCTTCATCCCCTGCGTCGGCGGCCTCAGCCACAACGAAGCCGAGGATGTCTTGCCCGACGATGTGCGCCAGGGTACCGATGTCTTGCTCAACGCCGTCTTGAAACGCGCCGGGCATGTTCATTTCTAAAGGCCGACGCCGCACCCCTGTGGGAGCTGGCTTGCCTGCGATAGCGGACTGTCAGAGAACAATGTACTGCCTGATTCACCGCTATCGCAGGCAAGCCAGCTCCCACAGGTTCTGTGTTTATCCAGGAGCAACTCATGAAGACGTTTTTTCACCCCGAACAACTCCTGCATCACCCGCGTAGCTACTACTCCCGCGGCCAGATGCGCACGCCCCAAGAGGTTCCCGAGCGAGCGCGCAACTTGCTGCTGGCTGCGCAAACCCTGGGCTTCGATATCCAGCAACCGACTGATTACGGTATGGATCCGTTGTTCGCCGTGCACGGCGGCGACTACCTGGCTTTTCTTCAAGAAGCTCACCAGCGCTGGAAAGAAATCCCCGAAGACTGGGGCGACGAAGTCATGTCCAACATCTTCGTGCGTGAACCCAATGCCTTGCGCGGCATCCTGGCCCAGGCGGCACGCTACCTGGCCGATGGCAGTTGCCCCATCGGTGAGTTGACCTGGCGCTCGGCTTATTGGTCAGCCCAAAGCGCCATCGCCGCAGCGGGAGAAATCCTCGATGGCGCCCCTGCCGCCTACGCCTTGTGCCGGCCGCCGGGCCATCACGCCCGCTTCGACGCGGCCGGTGGCTTCTGTTACATCAACAATGCGGCCGTGGCTGCGCAAGCGCTGCGCCAGGGTTTCCAGCGTGTCGCCGTGCTCGATACCGATATGCATCATGGCCAGGGCATCCAGGAAATTTTCTACGACCGCGACGACGTGCTGTATGTGTCGATCCACGGCGACCCGACCAACTTCTATCCTGGCGTCGCAGGCTTTGCCGAGGAAAAAGGCAACGGCGCCGGCGAGGGGTACAACCTCAACCTGCCGATGCCCCATGGTGCCAGCGAAGCGGTGTTCTTTGAAAAACTGGAGCAGGCCCTGGCAGCGGTGAAGGACTTCTCGGCGGATGTGCTGGTGTTGTCACTGGGCTTCGATATCTATGAGCTGGACCCACAAAGCAAAGTCGCGGTGACGCGGGAAGGCTTTGCGCGGTTGGGAGCCCGCATCCGTGCGCTGGGGTTGCCCTGCGTGATCGTGCAGGAAGGCGGGTATCACTTGGAAACGTTGGACAGTAATGCCCAGGCGTTTTTCGGTGCACCAGCGGCTTGGAACGCGCTATCAGACCCTTTATTAAAGGGTGTTTGAACGCTAAAAGCCTGCTGATCAGTTTTCAGCAGGCTTTTCAGCCCTTGTCGGGTGCTCGTTCTGATCTGCGTGCAACAACGCCGTGTAATCTTGCCCGCCGTAAAACACCCCCACTATTGATACCGTTTTGAAGTCAGGCTTCACCCTGAAAGCAATAATGGTGCTGCGACGATAGTGAGTGATGCGCAAGTCTTTCAGCAGGTCGTCACGGCGCATGCCACGCAAGGGAAACAGGGCAAGGCTTTCACAGTAGCTGACAAGATTGTCGATAAAACGCGCCGCTACAGGAGGGGAGCCGACATCGCTGATGTAGTCTTCAAGGGCATCGAGTTGCGCCAAGACTTCGGGCGAAAAAACTACCGAGTAGCTCACGCTTCCCCTGTGCCTTTGCGCTGACGTCTGGCGGCCATATGTTCGCGGACCTGTTCTGGCGATAACCCAAGCTCAGGCTTCGCCTCAAGGGCGGTCGCTGCGGGGATGACTTCGGCTCTGAGCCAATCCTCCATGGCACGATCACGCGCCAGCAACGCCCGCAGGCCGTCGCGAATCACTTCACTTTCGCTGGCATATTCGCCAGCAGCCACCTTGGCTTTGACCAGGGCCGCCATTTCTAGGGGCAAGGTGATGCTCATTTGCTGGGTTGAGCGCATGGGTGTATCCGCCTGGGGTGAGTGGGATTCAATCCTACTCGACCATTGGCGCGATGCAAGAAGCAACTGATCGATGCCGATGTCCGGCGCCTCGTCGTCTATCCAGAAGGGGTAGGTTTCCATGAGTTGCTACGTCTCCAGTTGTGTAGGTCAGGCCGAAAGTATTGACCCGTTTTGGCGATCGCGTTGCCGTAGGTGGCTGATAACCTGCTGATATGTATGACTTCATATGTGTAACAGGATGATCTCGGCAAACCATCTAGGCACACATGGCGTCCCACCGGCTCCCATACGATAATGCTCGCCACCTCGACCACCTTTGGCCTGCCTCCCGTGATCATCAACTTCGACCTCAACGACCTCCAAGCTTTCCGCGCCGTGGTGGACAAGGGCAGTTTTCGTGGCGCTGCCGAGGCCATCCGTATCTCGCAACCGGCCCTCAGTCGGCGTATCGAAAAGCTCGAATCCGCGCTGGATGTAAAGCTGTTCGAACGCACCACGCGACGGGTCAGCCTGACCATGGTCGGGCGTGCATTTTTGCCCCAGGTCGAGCGCATGCTCGACGATCTCGACATCGCGCTGATGGGTATCAGCAACGTCGCCTCGACGCGCATGGGTAATGTCACCATCGCCTGCGTGCCGTCTACCGCGTACTACTTCATGCCCCACGTAATCTCCGAGTTCCACAAGCTATATCCGAAGATTCGCCTGCGGGTGCTGGATGCCAGTGCCGGCGAGGTGTGCAATGCGGTAGCCAGCGGCGAGGCGGACTTTGGCGTGAGTTTCAGCGGTAGCCTGGCCGATGAGGTGGAATTCGAGTTGCTGCTGCAGGAGCGCTACGTGCTGGCCTGTCGACGTGATCACCCTCTGGCTGGGCGTGACAGCGTGAGCTGGACCGAGGCCTATGAGCATGACTACATCGAGGTGGACAAGACGTCGGGCAACCGCTTCCTGCTCGACCAGGCCTTGCGTGGGGTGCGGGTGAAAAAGCCGAGTATCTGCGAGACGCACCACGTGACCACCATGATCGGGCTGGTGGAGGCGGGGCTGGGCGTAGCGATGGTGCCGTCGATTGCGATGCCGGCGCACACTCACCCGATTCTGGTCAGTGTGCCGCTGGTGGAGCCCCAGGTACTGCGCAATGTGGGCTTGATCAAGCGCCGCGGGCGGACGTTGCCACCGGCGGCGCTGGAGTTGGAGCGACTGGTGCGGGAGATGCCGTTCCGGTCAGCGTGACACCGAGTCCAGGCCGGTGGATTGCACCTCCTGCTGGGCCTCGGGCGATGCCATGAACTGCAACAGTGCCTTGGCCTGCTCAGGGTGTTTGGCGTTCACTGGAATACCGGCGGCGAAACGGGTAACGGACTGCACGTCTTCCGGGATCTTGCCTACGAACGTCACGCCCTTGACTGGCAACAATTCCGCCACTTGTTGCAAGCCGACCTCGTAATCACCCTTGGCCACCTGTTCGCCCACCGGCACGCGTTGGATCATGGTGCCCTTGGCCGGCATGCCGAGCTTCTTGAACAATTCCTTCTCGACATAAACGCCGCTGGCGCTATCCGAATAGGCCACCGATTTGGCTTGGCTCAACACAGCCTTGAGCTCGGAATCGGTATTGATCGAAGGTTTGGCCGCACCTTCCTTCACCACCAGGCCGATCCGCGAGTCCGCCAGCTCCACGCGGGACGCGGGGTCGACTTTGCCTTGTTTGATCAACTCATCCAGGGCATAGCCGACCATGATCACCACATCGGCCTGTTCGCCACGGGCCAGGCGGTTGGGAATCGCTTCCGGCGCCTTGCCCATGGACGGGCCAAGGATGGTGTCGAGGGTGTCACCGCTTTGCTCGGCGTATTGCGGGCCGAGCAATTTGTACGCGGCGGTGAAGCCGCCCGAGGTCATGACCTTGAGTTGTTCAGCCTGGGCTGATAGCGCCAGGGTGCCGAGGACGACAGCAGCGAGGGTCTTGAACAGCGGCTTCATTGCGCAGCCTCCTGCATGACTTGGCCACGGGTATTGGCGCGGCGATACAACGCCAGGGTCGAACACAATGCACACAGCGCGGCGAATATCATCCAATACGCAGGTGAAGCCTTGTCTTCGGTGATGTGAATGAACCAGGTGGAGATCGCTGGCGTGAAGCCACCGAACACTGCTGTCGCCAGGCTGTAGGCCAGGGAGAAACCCGCCACACGCACTTCCACCGGCATGATTTCAGTCAACGCCGGGATCATCGCGCCGTTATACATGCCATACAGGAACGAGAACCACAGCAGGGTTTCCAGCATGTGCGCAAAGCTTGGTGCGTTGACCACGTAGGACAATGCCGGATAAGCCGTAAGGACAGTCAGCACCGTCATGGCAATCAGCACGGGTTTACGGCCGAAGCGGTCGCTTAACGTGCCGCCGATCGGCAGCCAGAAAAAGTTCGAGATCGCGACCAGCAAGGTCACCAGCAAGGCGTCCGAGGTGCTCAGGTGCAACACGGTTTTACCAAAAGTCGGCGCGTACACGGTGATCAGGTAGAACGCGGTAGTGGTCATGGCCACCATCAGCATGCCGCCGATGACCACGGTCCAGTTCTTCACCAGGGTTGCCATCACTTCACGCATGGTCGGGCGATGCTTGCGGTTGGCGAACTCTTCGGTTTCCTGCAGGTTGCGACGCAGCACGAAGATGAACGGAATGATCACGCAACCGACGGCAAACGGAATCCGCCAGCCCCAATCGGCCACCACCGCAGGTTCCATCCACACGTTCAGGCCATAACCCAGGGCTGCGGCGACGACGATGGAGATCTGTTGGCTGCCCGACTGCCAACTGGTGTAGAAGCCTTTACGGCCCGGCGTGGCCATTTCGGACAGGTACACCGACACGCCACCCAGCTCCGCACCTGCCGAGAAACCTTGCAGCAGGCGCCCCAGCAGCACCAGAAACGGCGCCCACAGGCCGATGGTCTGATAACTCGGCACCAGTACGATCAGTAGCGTACCGCTGGCCATGATCGACAAGGTCACGATCAAGCCTTTGCGACGGCCCACGTCATCGATGTAGGCACCCAGAATAATCGCGCCCAATGGACGCATCAGGAAGCCAGCGCCGAACACGGCGAAGGTCATCATTAATGACGCAAACTCATTAGCGGCCGGGAAGAACGCGGCAGCGATATAGGTGGCGTAGAAACCGAACAGAAAGAAGTCGAACTGTTCGAGAAAATTGCCCGAAGTAACGCGCAATACCGCGCCTACTTTCGAGGGGGCAGCCGCAGGCCGGGAAGGGGTCGTCATGGTTTTGTGTCTCCAGCGTTCTTTTTAAAGTGCTTGTTTCGCTTAAGACTTGGGATAGTGGCTGACACATTTAGAAATGATAAGTGACTAATTTGGATGAATTGATGCGTATTGGCTATCAATCTATCCCGGCTTCAAAACAACCCGCCGTGTCCTATGCTTGAAGCTGTTTCCAATTCTTATGGGCGGAGGCCGTTATGGGCAACGAACACAAGCAGCACAACGAGCCGGAGCGTGAAGAACCCCGGCGGCAGCGCGAAGACGAAAAGCCGCAAACCTGGAAGCATCCGGACGATGGCACCGAGCTTTCCGAGCGTGACCAGGAGTTTCCGCTCAAGCCTTGAGTCAGGTAACCGCGGTCTAATTGTGGGAGCGGGCTTGCTCGCGAAGGCGGTGTGTCAGTCAACGGAGTCGTCGGCTGATCCACCGCCTTCGCGAGCAAGCCCGCTCCCACATTTTTATGCGCAGCGGCAACCTTCAAACGCAGATTTACCGCCCCCAACCCGTTTATTGAGCAGTACGCACATAGACGCAGCCCCGCAGCCTTCCTAAACTGCCGCTTGTCTTGGGGAAAGGGGCAGGCGCCGATGAATCGCAATGAATTACGCAAGGCTGACATCAATCTGATGGTGGTCTTTGAAGCACTGATGCTCGAGCGCAATGTGACGCGGGTGGCGGAGAAGCTGTTTCTCGGCCAACCGACCATCAGTTCGGCCCTCAACCGCCTGCGTACCCTCTTCAACGACCCACTGTTTATTCGTGTCGGCCATCGCATGGAGCCTACGGCGCGCGCCGAGGAGATCATCCAGCACCTGTCGCCGGCCCTCGACTCGCTGTCTTCGGCCCTGAGCCTGACCCATGATTTCGACCCGTCCATCAGCACCATGACTTTCCGCATCGGCCTGTCCGATGACGTTGAGTTCGGCCTGCTGCCACCCTTGCTACGGGCCTTGCGTCAGGAAGCGCCGCAGGTGGTGTTCGTGGTGCAGCATGTGGATTATTGGCGCATTCCCGACCTGCTGGCTTCTGGCGATATTACCGTCGGCATCACCCAGACCCGCGGGTTGCCGGCCAATGCCAAGCGCAAGCTATTGCGGCACATCCGCCCGTGCCTGCTGCGCGCCGATGCCTCGGACACCCCGCTGACCCTTGACGAATATTGCGCACGGCCCCACGTGCTGGTGTCCCACACCGCCAATGTGGCCGGGTTTGCCGATGAGTGGCTGGCAGAGGTGGGCCGCAAACGCCATGTAGTGCTCTCGGTGCCGCAATACAGTTCGTTGCCGGCCTTGCTTGCCGGCACCGACATGATCGCCAGCCTGCCGGATTACACCGCCCAGGCTATGGCCGCCAGCGGGAATCTGTTCTGCGAGCCGTTCCCGTTCGAAACCCCGACCCTGGATTTGTCCATGGTGTGGCTCAGCCACGTTGACACAGACCCGGCGGAACGCTGGATGCGCTCGCGGCTGGAGGCATTCATGAGTGATCGCGGGTTGGTAGCGAATAAAGCCTGAGGTTTATACCCGTGCTAGGGGAAGGAGGGGGACGCCTCAAGAACGGCTAATCCTGAACGTGCTCTTCTTGAACGGGGTTGCCAATCAGCGACGCACGCAAAATACGGATGCGTTGTTCGGAGTGATAGGCGCCTGCTTCCGTAAACCTGAGGAATGCTCGCGCGCAACACTTACAGCCCCAGACGCTTGAAATATTATAAGGAAAGAAATCAAAGCAGATAGGCGCGTCTTCAGACCAGAAATGGGTACCGTTCGGGTGGTATTCCTCAAGGCTGAGTTCTTGTGCCCTATCGGTCGGGATTTCGCCTATGAAGCGCAACAGGCTGCTCGCCTCGAGTGTTTTGGGTAAGGTTTCCCACCCCTGCGACAAGCCCCGAATACAAGAGCAGGCAGTAGTCTCCAGCGAAGAGCGTTCGGCAATCTGCCTGATATTTTCTGGCGTGAGTATCATTTTTATGCAGTTCCAGGCAGTAATAGCTCAGATTCGATTCTTGCTTAAAACCAGTTTGTTCAAATAGCTTTCAACTCTGGGTAAAACAAACTGCAGTATCTTCGGCATGGTGTGAATAGGCAGTTGGCAGCATGCAAAATACAACGCCATTGTGGGCGATAAGCTGACACCAAGAGCAGACCATAATAGCCCAACATTTCTATTGCCACCGTTGAGTGCCATGGTGAACTTGGCGATCAATGACCCGGGATATAAGCAGCCCATGAGGAGCTGCAGGCAGACGTTGATGCAATAGGCAATGGCGATCATTGATATGGCCAACGAAGGGGTCTCCAGAATTACCTGCTGCATGCCCGCCATCGTGCCTACTGCAAAGAGGAAAAGCGCGATGACGACAATACCGTCAATAGCCAGGCCGTGCGTGGCGACGAAGGTGTGCGAAAAACGACGTATCAAAATAGCAGCGCCTTCGGCGCCTCCTATCAACACGGCCAGTCGGATCGCCAGATCAACGGGGTTCAAGGAGAGTGAAAGGCCATCAGCGAATAGGTGGAGTATCAGCGGAGCGGTGACAGGGATAATTGCCATTGAGCAGAGCGCAGTCACCAGGGACATGGAAGGGTCAAGCCCGAGCATTCTCGCGACGGCTGCATTTCCGCTGGCGGGCGGGGCGGCAACAGCGATGGCTATCGCAAGGGAAAGTTCTTGATTGCCGGTGAGGTAAAGCGAAAGCATTCCAAAAATATAAGGGCAAGCCACCACCATCAGGGCTGGAAATATCAGGGATATTTTCAAGTTTCTGGCTGCAGTGATGACTTCAGCGTTGTTAATACGCAGGAGAGTGCCCAGAACAAATATGAAAACCATGACGGGGAGCAATGGCCTCGCCAAGTCTGCAAGATAGGGAATAGCCAATCCAATTGCGCAACCGCATGCGAGTACGGTAGGCCCTCTGCGCGTAATCTCGGGCAGAATTCTATGCATAAGAGTGCTCTCGAGGCGACGTCCCTTTCGGGACGCTGCTATTAGGTACGCAGAGTTATTTCAGGTGTGACAGATGGCGGTGGCGAGTTCCTGGATTGCCTCACGACCAGGCGCCCATCGATCAGAATCGAGGTAATACTTGGAAGGTCACCACTGCTGAAACTTCCAAGTACGCTGGGTTGCGCTCCTCCCAAAGGCCCACAGGCGATCAGAATGTCGGCTTCTCTTCCGACGCCCAGAATCCCCCGATTCAACTTTCTCACCTTGGCGGTGTTACCCGTTGCGAAACAGACGGCCTTTTCCGGTGGAACGTCGCCGAAACTACTGAGCAAGGCAATTGCCCTGAGCATGCCAAGCGCGGGAACCCCACATCCGGCAGGGGAATCCGTGCCAATGACGATACGGTCCAGTTGGTTCATTTCTCGTGCGTAATTCAGGGTGGTGACCGCCGCGAACTCGTTGCCGTTATGTACGATTTCCAGGGCACCCAGACAGCCTTCACACAGGCATCTGATTTGGCTGGGTGCCAGTGCGGTATAGCCGCCATTGATGTGCCCGATGATATCGGGCGCAATTTCAAGGATCTCTTCTGCACCCATGCTCTGGGAGGTAGAAATTGAAGGACCGCCCGTGTGGGTAATGGAGGTCATACCGTGTTTGCGAGCCATCTTGACCAATTCAGCTGCACGACTGACTGACTTGACCGGGCCTATCCCGACCTCTCCCAGTTGGTTGATGCCTTGAGCAACCATTGCGGCGAAATCCTCATCCGAAAACTCATCGTTGAGCAGTGGCGCGCCGGCTTCCATTTTTATTCCGCTAGGGCGCGCATTGGAGAAAGAGCGCTGCGCTGCGATTGCCATGGCGATAGTACCGACCCTGTCGGTCGGTAGCCCCGGAACGTGCACTTCCCCGGCAGAGATCATGGTCGTCACGCCGCCCTGCAAGGAGTGCCAGATCCAATTGTGGTTGCCAGAGCGCGGGCTGTACTCACCCAGGGTCGGGTGAGTGTGGTTGTCGATCAAACCTGGCATGACCGTGCTCTGCTTGGCGTCAATCAGCAGGTCTGCGTGTGAAAAATCCACATCTGCTGCCTGACCAACGTAGGTGATCATGCCATCAACACTGACGAGGGTGTCTGCTGTAATGAGTGGAGACGCGAGATCACCCGTGAGGAAAGTGCCTATATTATGAATAATTGATGTATATGGGTTATGGTTCGACATTTAATTTATCTCTTTATATCATCGAGTAACGGGTTCGAAGATCCGCGCGCCACACTTGTTGAATGAACGGAAGTTCCACAAGTTATTCGTGATGAACAAACGCTGGATCCAACGATACGCATGCCCCTCTGGATCGAAACTGGGGGTGAACTTGTCACGCGAATGGAGCATGAAACGATTGTTGATGTACACCAACTTGCCAGGTTGAATGTCCAGCGGCCGCGCTACGCTTTTAAGCGCGTTGTAAAACCTCAACAGGGTATTTTGTGCTTCGTGATCAGCGGCAATTACCATGTCCGGGTAAAACGCAGCAGTGACTCTAGGGTGAGTCAGCGGGCCGCTCAGAATTGGGTACACATGAGTTTCTTTCGCGCCTGCGGCACTGTTCCTCCAGCGGTAGGGCTGACGAATGATGAAATGTTTGCCATATAGGATTTCAATATCGGCCTGTTCCAGAACCTGAAGGGCTTCCCTCGCATCGGCCACCCAGGTTTTCGGGCCCACCCCGGCAGGGTCACCGCGAACGCCGAGAAGCAGAAGAGCCAGCGGCGAGGTGTCTCCACGGGAGTCATAAGCCTGAAAGGCATTTTCGGTGTGCAGGTCCAACTCCAGGTCCGAACCGTTGCCGGTATACTCGCCTACGGCCTCCGGATGCGGTACCAAGTCATTGACCAGTTTTGGCCCCTCATGCTTGATGGAGTAGGGCTCCGCTATCAAACTGCCCAGGGCAACCAGCACATTTTCAGAAAGATAACCACTTTTGAAGTTCAAGCTATTAGCGTCGCCTTGCGGGCTGCCAAATGTGTCATCAATCGGAAGGTTCTCAAATACACAATAAGAAGCATCGTCATCTTTAAGTGATTCAAGCTTTTTTAGAAGTCGCGCGGGAAACTTTTGATAAGCGGTCATGCGAATGAGGTGGATGTAGTCTCGCCCTCCCGTTGGCTCGTAACAAATGTCTATGAGCGCGTCCCGAATACTCTCTTTTTCAACAGCCGTCAGCCAGAAGCTGTTGGCGTCTGCACATGAATCGTCCACACGCACTCCTTTATAGATCTGATTGATTTGTCATGAGTTGAGTTATAAGTAAGTTACGACTTTCAAGCGCTGAGGTGGGGGTCTCCGTATCCACGACCTGACAGTGTCCATGCTTTGATAAGGCCCGACCTGAGTGGGTGACTCAACCTAAGAGCTTATCTGTGTACGCACCGGTGAAATGGTGGGTGTTAAATTGGCCATCAGCATCGTAGGGTTGTCCTTCATCGGTGCTGATGATTCTTGATAACCGCCCACGATGGTAGGCAGTCATGAAGTTGAAGAATGGCGTGCTTTCTTCTCTTGTGTCCGTTATTCCGTAAAGCCTCAACTGTTTGGTTATGGCAGCTTCCAGTTGTGGCAACATATACCAAGGGCATGTTGGAAAGCAGTGGTGGGCCGCGTGGTAACCAAAATTCAAAATAATCAGATTGAGGAAGGTAAACTTTCTTGCCACCGGTACGGAGAAGGTATTCTGGATTTCGTAGTGTTTTCCATGGGTTAGCTTTTCTCCCGCCGTATACACCTGCTGGAAAGAATGCTGGAAACAGTCGACGAATCGTACGATGTGTATCCTAAGGAAGGAGGAGGCTTGCCATACCACCACAAGTATCAGGGAGAACCGGGCAAACGTAGCGAAGGCTACAATGTAAATGCACAGGCTTCCAATACCCCTTGCAACTTCGCGCCTGCTGCCGCTGAATATCACGGAGTAAATATTGGTAAGCTTGATCACATAGTAGAAGGCGGGAAGATATATTTTTTCTGCAACAATGATTGCACTGAATAGCCTCGGATGAGCGACAGCAAAGTGACCACTATCAAACCCACCAATATCAATTTTTTCGGCATGATGGCGAACATGATCTTTTCTATAGGCTTCAAATGAAAAGAAAGAGAGGCCGTTAAGGAAAGACAGCAACTCTCCGATGACAGAATTGACTTTCTTCGACTTGAAAACAGAATTGTGCGCGCAATCGTGGCTCAGGTACCAGGACCAGATTTTGGCAAGGGCAATCAAGATAATCGCACCGAGTACCGCAACGATCTGTTGAGTATACGCCAGGAATATGCCCCCTACAGTGAAGGATGCTATTGCACTTAGTATCATCACCGATGGCAACAGTCTTCGCTCTTTAGCTATTGAAATAAGCAGGGTTTTCACGTTGGCGTCTTTGATGGCGCGCAGATAATTATCAGCATACAGTAAAGACATCTCATCACCTTCAAGAGCAAAATCACTGAAACGCTTATTGAGCTGGTTTGGGGGCTAGCATTGAACAACCGATCATGCCTGGACAGGTGTAATCACTTCCGTGCGCATGTGGAACTAACGGCGGGGTTTGAATATGTGTGCATACACAATGCCAAAGATGTATTGCAGGTGTACGGCTGGCTAGGGTTCTTTTGCTGTTGCATCTGGCACCAGTGAAGGTGGTACTAGCGAGACCGTAGCGTGCGTATCCGCATCCACGGGTTGTTCGCTGCTACTGGATTTGTAGCCGATCAGTATCACGCCGACGATGCACAATAAAACACCGGCAATATTTAAATAAGAGAGTCCTTCTTTAAGCAGAAATACCCCGATGAAGCCGAGCGCAATATTGATAATGGCGCCGGTAACGATATTGCCCGTACTGAGGTCCCATCCACTGCGATACATCATCAAAAAGCCGATTTCCATCATCAAGATGCAAAACGCGATGCCTCCCTGAAGCCAGGTCATTTGCTTCAAACCCGCGAGTAACGTTCCACTGCCCAAAAAAAACGGCAACATCAAGGTGGACAGGATAACGATCGCCACATAAATACTGACAATTGAAACCAAGGGGTTGATCGTAGACGGTATTTTCTTCATGAGCATGTGATAGCCCACGGTGCCCAGTATCGCTACGATCGCTGATAGATAGAATGTGTATTCTTTACCTAGCACGTTCAATACTCCTACTAGTTGGGTTCAAGTTCACGAAATGTGGTGGTTTCCAAGAACCTCTGGTCCATGTACTCACCCGCGATGATCGCTCCGTATTTCGCAGGACTGCCGTCTGCGCAACAGCTGGGCAGGCACTCCACTTTGGCGGTGTAGTCTGGGTCCATAAAGAACGCCGCCGAATGGCGTAATTTGCCGGAGGTATTTATCACTCGATGCAGCGTTGCCTTGTAACGGTCATTCGTCCAGCGAGACATTAGATCCCCGACATTGACGACAAAGGCATTTGGGATGGGTTTGACTTTGATCCAGGTGCCGTTGGCACTCTGTACCTCCAACCCCCCGGTGGCACTTTCCGAGATCATCGTGATCCAGCCGAAGTCTGTATGCTCTCCAGCACCCATCGGCGCTCCCTGCGTATATTGGGTGGAGGGATAACGCAGGACTCTCAATTGGGCCATCGGCTTCTTGAATTTATCATCGAAGTAATCGATCGGCATATTGAGCGCAAGGGCAAACACGTTTAGCAGTTTTTTTCCGAACGCAAGCATTTGCGAGTGATATTCCCTCATCGCAAGCTTGAAGTCGGGTAATTCCTCTGGCCATACATTGGGGCCGTAAAAAGGTAATTTGGCTTTTACGAACTCGTCGTCAAGCGACAAGTCCGCGGCCATGTCAAAACCCTCTTTGACATCGCCCAATATGCCATCCGACTTATCAGCGCCTTCGCTAAAGTAGCCACGCATATAGGGGGATTTATGAATTTCGATTTTTTCCTTGGCCTGAACAGGCAGATCAAAAAACGATTCTATTTGAGAGAAGACAGTTGAAATAAGCGTGTTATCTACACCGTGATTGACGACGGTGAAAAATCCGACCTCCCTGCACGCGTTGTCGATCTCCTTTACTAGACGTGGTGATATCTCTGCTCCCTGCGTCAAACTACCGACGTCAATGATAGGTATGTTCTTTTCCATGAATGCACCATTTGCTCTAAAAAAGGCGCAACGAGACCTACTCCATGAACGCTGAAGTGCACTCAGGGGTAGACCGTATATAGGCCAGTGTCATTTAGTTAGACTAAAGAATTTCGTCAATCCGCAAGCGCGGTCAGTATGGACTCGACATTCTCGATCGACGCGCCTCCTGTTACCGGCTAGGTGGCGTAGCCTAGAATTCACTTCTATGAAAGCGAAGGCAAATCAGATAAAGTAAGCCTGGCTTAGTTTTTTTACCATGGAAGGGGGATTGATTAATGTTCGCAAAATTGCCGTTGACAGCCATTCGTGCATTTGAATCTGCCGCAAGACTCGGTGGGTTTAAAGCAGCCTCCGCGGAGTTGTTTGTTACCCCAGCGGCAGTATCACAACAAATAAAAACACTAGAGAACTTACTGGGCAGTATGCTTTTTGTGCGCACTCCCCACGGTGTTCAACTCACAGCGAACGGTGAGAGGCTATATTCAAAGGTGCATCTTTCGTTTCTGGATATAAGCGGTAGTATGTCTTCGCTCAAGCCACCCGCCGACTCCAACACACTCCGAGTTTCTACCACGCCGGCATTTGCGTCTTTATGGTTGATCCCTCGGCTGGCGAAATTTTATAGCGAACATCCAGACATTCATGTCAGTGTTGAAACCAGTAATGAAGTGGTGGATTTGTTTCGTGACTCATCTGTTGATTTAGCGATTCGTTGTGGGTTTCGCGATTTTCCAGACTTGTACAGCCACGCGCTTATGCGCGAACAGTTTGGTGTTTTCTCTCATGCCCACTGGAGGCAAGAGGAAGTTGAAGCTTCGTTGAAACTTATAAATATACGTTGGGCGACGTCATCGCCCGCTTCAATTAGTTGGGCGTCCTGGTGCGCGGCTGCGAATCATGAAGGTTGGCTATCAAACGCGGTCTATCGTGAATACAACGATGAGCATTTTGCGCTCCAGGCCGCTATTGCCGGGCATGGCTTGACGCTGGCGAGCACGGTCTTGGCGGCAGACTATGTTGCGAATGGATTGCTGATTCCTTACAGGCCCGACATCAAGATTCCGGGCGCGCAGTTTTCAGCTGTATGCGTGCCGGGGCGTGAGCGTTCAGGTGCCGTAAAGCAGTTTCTGGCGTGGATGGTCAAAGTAATAGCAGACTGCCATATCGATTGCCCTGTCGCTCGGGATGTCGCGTCACAGGCTGTCACTAAGCGCCGAACGTCACTGGCTATCTGATTAGGGTGTGGAGAGCTTGATCAGGCGCGTTCCTATAACAAACCCTGATCCGCACACACCTTCACCACTTGTTCCCGAAACCAGGTATTGGCGCTGTCCTGCCCACTGGTTTCGTTCCACTGCATATCCAGGGTGAATCCCGGCAAACCGTTAGGTGCTTCGCAAACACCGAATGCCGGCGCCGGTGCCAGTAACTTTTGCACGCGGCGGGGCAAGGTGACGATGAAGTCGGTGCCGGCAATCATCTTCAATGCCGCGCTGTAGCTGTTGGCCCGTGCAATCACCTGACGCTTGCGGGCCTGGCGCGCAAGCCAGCCATCGATCATGTTGGTGTCGGAGGTCCACGGCGTAGGGAATACGTGGCGCCGCTCAACGAAGGATTGCAGGCTGAACGCCTGTTCTCTCGGCGCTGAGCGTTGGTCGCACACGCAGACCAAGTCGTCCTCCAACAGCATCTGGGTCTTGAAGTCTTTGTGAGCGCGGTGAAAGTGCGGGCCGAAGCAGATCACCAAGTCCAGGCGACCCTCACGCAGGTCGTCGGCGGGGATGTCGGTCTCCAGCTTCTGCACATTGACGATTACCGGCAGGTCGGCATGGTCGAAGCGCTTCAGCAGGCGCGGCAGGATCAACTGTTCGAAATATTCCGGCGCGCACACATTGAAGGTCACGGCCTGTTGGGTCGGATCAAAAGCCTGGCCACCGGCATGGCACAGGTTGATGCTTTCCAGAATCTTGTGCACGTGCTCGTACATGGTGGTGGCCTTGTACGTAGGACGCATGCCTGCGCGGGTGTTGATAAACAGCTCATCTTCAAAGCTGGTGCGCAGCTTCTTCAGGCTATAGCTCACGGTGGACTGGCTGACGAACAGCGTTTCAGACACCTCGGTAACGCTGCTCTGGTCGTAGACGGCGATGAACACCATCAAATCCTGCATATCGAGCTTTCTGAGCAAGTTACTGTTTAGCATCGGTTTCGTCCGTAAACCCTTTGTACCGAACTCAGTACAAGACTGAGCAAAATGTTAACGGAACGCTCGTACCAATAGAAAGCTCTGTAGGACCCTTCAATGTTTTGTGTGGGACAAAAAATGTTTGTAATACGACGTCAGCGGATATGGCGTGCGTAATGCGCCGGGTTGAAACGCATGACGATCAGCAGCATCAGCCCGCTCACTGCCATCAATGACCACCAGGCCCATTCGAAGCTGCCCAATTGGTCGCGGATTATGCCGGCAATGAGCGGCGACAGGCCGGCGATCAGATAACCGATGCCCTGCACAAACGCGGTAAGGACACCGGCGCGGCGCGGGTTGTCGAGGTGGTCCAGGGACAGGATCAGGCTCATCGGAAACAGGCCGCCAATCCCCAGGCCGAGCAGGCATGGCCACAACAGGCTCCAGTGTTGCGGGCTGAGAATGAGCCCGCAGAAACCCAGGATGATCAGCACCAGCAACACCGCCACCACGCCACGCTTATCCTGGCGGCGGTTGGCGATGGCCGGGGTGACCAGGCCGGAGATCACTTCCATGGCGGTCAAGAAGCCCAGCAGCAAGCCGGCATTCTGTTCACTCCAACCCTGCTCGACGTAGTAGGGCGCCAGCCACGCCAGCACACAGGTGTAGGACGCAGTGCCGAGGCCAAAAAAGATCGCCAGCAACCAGGCGCGGCGATTGCTGAAAAAAGCCTCTTGAGGGCCCGAGCCGGCTTGAGGCAACGGCGGAAGTGCCGCACGCTGGGCATACCAGAACACCAGGGCCAGCAACGCCAGCAGTGCCCAGATAGCCAGGCCGATACGCCAACTGCCGGTCCGGGCTTGCACCAACGGCGAGAACGAAGCAGCCAGGGCCGCGCCGCCCATGATCGCGGTGACATACAGGCCCATGAATAACGAGACATTGGCGCTGAACCGCGACTTGATCAGCGCCGGCATCAATGCCTGAATCAGCGCAATGCCGACTCCCGCCGCGATGGCACTCACTATCAGCTCCAGTGCCGAATCCAGGAACAACCGCGACAAGGTCGCCAGCCCAATCACCAGCAGCGACAGCACAATGCTGCGATGCTCGCCCACGCGCTTGGCCAGGCCCATGCCAAAGAACATCGCCAGGCCCATGGCCATGACCGGCAACATGGTCAGTAAGGCGGCGCTGCTGAAACTTAGCGGCACATCCGCACGAATCGACGCCAGCAAGGGCCCCACGGCCGCCATCGAGGGGCGCAAGTTGAGAGCGACGAGCACTACGCTGATCATCAGCCATAGTGCCGAGGTGGATTTTGCCTGAACGTTTTCCATGGGCCTGCCTTGAATGAACAAGGGCGAATCAGGCCATGGAGCGTGCAGCGGGGCAAATCAGAAAGTCGCAGGGGCTATTGAAAAAATGCGGATGCCGAGTGGTGAGGTAAGCGCGCATAGGGCGTTGGCTGGCAGGGCGTCACGGGAGCAAGCTCCCCCGCCACAGGTCCAGCGTTGCGGGATTACAGATTCGTCAACTCCCACCGCCCTTGGTCGATTTCAAGCAGCGTCGGCCCCTGGCGGTCAGCAGCAGCATGCAATGCGGTGCGAAGATGTTCGATGCCGCGGATGCTTTCTGCCGCGCAACCCAGGGCCGTGGCCACGCCGATAAAGTCCGGCGTGTAGATGTCCACACCCACCGGCTCGATATCACGGTTGACCATGTATTTCTTGATCTCTTCATAACCCTGGTTATTCCACAGCAGCACGATCACAGGAGTACGGGCCTCCACCGCGCTGGCCAGTTCCGGCAAGGTGAATTGCAAACCGCCGTCGCCGATCAGGCACACCACCGCTTGGCCATCGCCGCGCCCGAGCCAGGCACCCATGGCGGCGGGCAGGGCATAACCCAGGGTGCCGTAACCGGTGGAGGAATTGAACCAGCGGCGTGGGTGGTCGAGGTTAAGGGTCAGGTTGCCGCTGTACACCGGTTGAGTGGAGTCGCCCACGAACACCACGCCGGGCAATTCCTCCAGAACGGCGTTGAGAAACCGGGTTTGCGCACGCGTCGAAGCGCCCCAGGCAGGTTCCAGCTCGGCCCACAAACGGGCGACGCGTGCTGCACCCCAGTCGGCAGTGCGCGGCGCCAGCGGCTGGCGGTTGATTTCGGTAAGCAGGGCTTGGGCGGCAATGCGCGCATCGGCCACCAGTGCCACTTGGGGCGGGTAGTTGCGTACGGTCTGGTCCGGGTCGATATCGATGCGCAGCAGCGTTCCGGGAATGTTGAAACCGCCGGCGAAGGTGACGTCGTAGTCGGTCTCCGCCAACTCGGTGCCGATCGCCAATACCACGTCAGCTTCAGCCACCAAGGCACGGGTGGCGGGCAGTGTCTGCGTGGAGCCGATCAGCAGCGGGTGCGCGGCGGGCAACATGCCCTTGGCGTTAATGGTCAAGGCCACGGGCGCGCCGAGGGTTTCTGCGAGGTGGGTCAGTTCGGTGGCGGCGTCAATGGCGCCGCCACCGGCCAGAATCAGCGGGCGCTTGGCCGCAGCCAGCCACTGGCGCATCTGCTCAATGGCAGCCGGTGCTGCGCCGGCACGGGTGACGCTGACAGGCGTGCTGCCCAGCAACGCGTCGGCATTTTCCACCAACACATCAAGGGGGATCTCGATATGCACCGGGCGCGGCCGACCAGCCTGGAACAACGCAAACGCCCGCGCCAGCACGGCGGGCAGTTCGGCCGCTGACATCAAGGTATGGGAGAACGCCGCCACCCCGGCCACCAGCGCGCTCTGGTTCGGCAGTTCATGCAACTTGCCGCGCCCGCCGCCCAACTGGCTGCGTGCCTGCACGCTGGAAATCACCAGCATCGGGATCGAGTCGGCATAGGCCTGGCCCATGGCGGTGGTGATATTGGTCATGCCGGGGCCGGTGATGATAAAGCACACGCCGGGCTTGCCAGAGGTGCGCGCATAACCGTCGGCCATGAAGCCGGCGCCCTGTTCGTGGCGCGGGGTGACATGTCGGATACTGGAACGCGCCAGGCCCCGGTACAGCTCCACGGTGTGCACGCCGGGAATGCCGAACACGTGGTCCACGCCGTAGCGTTCCAGGAGGTGCACCAATACTTCGCCGCAGGTCGCCATACAGGTCGCTCTTGTGATGGATTCGAAGCGCTATTGGAGCGGTTGGCCGGTGGCGGCAACAATCGATAAAAAGTCATACTCGCCATGTCCTCCCGTCATGGCTGCGCCCCGATGAAACGCCTCCCTCCGTTACCTGCGTTGCACACCTTCTGGGTCACGGCCCAGTGCTGCAACTTCACCCGTGCCGCCGAACACCTGCACATCACCCAGGGCGCGGTGAGCCGGCAGGTGGCCGGGTTGGAAAGCCAGTTGGGCTATGCCTTGTTCCGGCGCCAGGCGCGGGGCTTGAGCCTGACGGAGGAGGGGCGCGAATGGCTGGCGTGCGCGCAACAGGTGTTTGGCTTGCTCGCTGACGCGGTGGAGCACATCGGTGACCGGCGCCGCACCTTGCAGCTCAAAGCGTCCACCTGCGTGATGCGCTGGTTGTTGCCGCGCTTGCTGCAATGGCAAAAAGAACGCCCGGATGTGCCGGTGGAGCTCACCACGACGGTGGCCTATAACGTCGACTTTCGTCGTGAGACGTTTGACGCGGCGGTGATCTACGGGCCCATCGCCGAGCAGTCCGCCGAGGCGCGGCATCTGTTCGACGAGCGTCTCACGCCGGTCTGCGTGCCTGGGTTGCTGGGCAGTTTGCGTACGCCGCAGGATTTGCAGCATCAGGTACTGTTGCACCCGACCCGAGACGAGCGCGATTGGACGTTGTGGCTCAAGGCTGCCAATGCCTGCTTGAGCGATCCCATCCAACGGCACCACTTCGAAACCTTGGACTTGGCAATGACCGTAGCGTCCCAGGGCACCGGGGTGGCGATGGGCGACAGTGCGCTGATTGGCGAGGATCTGAAGGCGGGGCGGTTGGCGATGCCGTTTGAACTGCGGGTGTCGACGGGGATGGGGTATTTCCTGGTGTATCCGCCGGGGAAGGAACCGTCGGTTGGGTTGGTCGCGCTGATGGATTGGTTGGTCAGTGAAGCCAGTGTGGGATGACAGCCAACGCCAATCTACCTGACTCGCCGCGATCCAAATGTGGGAGCTGGCTTGCTCGCGATGACGGCCTCCCAGGCGACACATATCTACCTGACACCCCCGCAATCCAACTGTGGGAGCGGGCTTGCTCGCGAAGGCGGCCTGGCAGGCGACACAGTTGGATTGTGTACATATCCATTCCTGCGGTAACGGCCACCTAGGGTTCCGCTTTTACAGCGGGTCACTTTTGGAAAAGAGCCCCAAAAGTAACCAAAAGGGCTCTTGCCCCACCACTCGGCACCTCGCCTAGGCTCGGTGTGCCCGTAATCCGCCAGTGATTTGGGGGGCCGCCGCCACGCGCCATCCATGGCGCGGGGCGGCTAAACCGGCATCCCTGCCGGTTTACCCCCCAAATCCCTGTCGAATTCCGGCCAGCGTGGTTTAACGGGGCGCTTAATATCAAGATCAAAAGCAGATCAAGAGCAGATCAAGAGCTACTCGCTTCGCATCGTGTTTAGCGTTGACGGCGTTGGGTCAGTAACCGACGGTAAAGCGCTGGCGCGAATGCTTCGGTGTTTCCACTTCATCCAGCATGGCGATGGCGAAGTCGGCAAAACTGATCGAGCTATTGCCGTCACTGTCCATCAGCAGCTCATCCTTGCCCAGGCGGAATTTGCCCGTGCGCTCGGTGCCGTCGAACAGGGCCGATGGCGACAGGAAGGTCCAATCCAGCTCCTTTTCCTGACGCAACGTTTCCAGGAAGTCAGCCCCGGCACTGGCTTCAGCTTTATATTCAGCCGGGAACCCTTCGCTGTCGATCACGCGCCCGCCACCGGGCAACAACAGCGAACCTGCGCCGCCGACCACCAACAAACGTTTCACCCCGGCCTTTTTCACCGGGCCGATCACGGCGCTGGCGGGAAGGGTGGCGAAGTGCGCCGCGCTGATCACCACGTCGCTACCGCTGATGGCGTGTTGCAAGGCCTCGGCATCCAGGGCATCAACCTGTTTGACCGTAACGCCTGGGCGCACAGCCAGCTTGTCGGTATTGCGGGCGATGGCGGTGACGGTATGCCCGCGACGCAGCGCTTCTTCCAGCAGTTGGCTACCGGCGCGGCCGGTGGCACCAATGATTGCAATCTTGCTCATGATGTTCTCCAACAGGGTTAAGGTTTAAAGCCAGTTACCACTTCATTTCGCCCTTGGCGACTTTGGCGCTCAGTTCCAGCGAGCTTTCGTCGGCGAGGGTGGGGTAGCGTTTTTTCATGGCCGCAATCAGGGCGGCGGAGTCCTTGGCCTTGGCGGTTTCGAGGTCGAAGGCCTTGATGTAATCGGCGGTGAAGTTGACCGAGGCCAGCGATGGCGTGCCCAGGTAATGGCCTGGCACCACGGTGTTCGGTTTCAGGTCTTCAATGCGCTTGAGGGTGGCCAACCAGTCTTTATGGGATTGCGCGCTCTGGGTATCAGCCATCCAGACGTGGATGTTTTCAGCGATAACCACACCACCAACCACGGCCTTGATCGACGGGATCCACACAAAGCTGCGATCTGGCTGCGGGCCGTCGAGGCCCACCACTTCAAGCTGCTGTCCTTCCAGGGTCAGGCTGTGGCCTTTAAGTACCTGCGGTACAAGGGTCTTGGCCGGTTTGTCTGCGCCCATTTTCGGGCCCCAGAAGGCCAGCTTGTCGGCGACAGTGGCGTTGATATGGTCGACCACCGGCTGCGGCGCCAGCACCTTGGCGTCGGGGAAAGCGGCGGTGAGGGTGTCCAGGCCGAAGTAGTAGTCCGGGTCGCCATGGCTGATGTAGATGGTGGTCAGGCGTTTGCCGCTGGCGCGGATCTTCTGCACCAGTTGCTCGGCTTGGCCTTTGCCGAATTGCGCATCCACCAGGATCGCGTCTTTCTCGCCGCTCACCAGCACCGAGCTGACCGGGAAGATCGCGGCTTCGCCTGGGTTGTACACGTCCAGTTTCAGCTCTGCCGCCGCTGCGTGGGCAGCGAATGCCAGGGCGGCAGTAGCCAGGGTCAAGCGTTTGAAGGTCGAGAACATCGGGCAGCTCCTGCCATAGATAAGGGATGCACAGAGCTTAGTTGCATAAAACGCGACAAAAAATGCGATGCTGGGACATAGTTTGTTTCTAAAAGCGGGCAAATCATGGATCGTCTTCAAGCAATGCGCGTGTTTGTCACCGTGGTGGACCTGGGCAGCCAATCCGCCGCCGCCGACCACCTTGACCTGTCGCGCCCGGTGGTCTCGCGTTACCTGGCGGAGCTGGAAGACTGGGTGGGTGCACGCCTGCTGCACCGCACCACGCGCAAGCTCAGCCTCACTGCCGCCGGGGGGGAAACACTACCGCGTTGCCGGCAATTGTTGGACTTGTGTGGGGATATGCAGGCCGCCGTCAGCGAACCCGATGATGCACCCCGAGGTCTGTTGCGCCTGAGCGTCAGCACCTCGTTCGGCCAAGCGCAGCTGGGCGCGGCGATTGCCGAATACGTCAAGCTTTACCCCCTGGTGACGGTGGATTTGCAGATGCTTGATCGCACGGTGAACCTGGTGGACGAGCGCATCGACCTGGCGATCCGCACCAGCAATGATCTGGACCCTAACCTGATCGCCCGGCGCCTGACCGTATGTCGCTCGGTGGTGTGCGCCACACCGGCTTATCTGCGCGAGCATCCGGCGCCGCAGAAAGTCGAAGACCTGGCCCGGCACAATTGCCTGACTCACTCCTACTTCGGCAAGAGCCTGTGGCATTTCGAAGAAAACGGAGAGCACGTGTCGGTGCCGGTCCACGGCAATATCACGGCCAACGAGGCCAGCACGTTAATGCGCGTGACGCTGGCCGGGGCAGGGGTGGCAATGCTGCCCAGTTATCAGGCCGGCGAGCTGATTCGCAGTGGGGAGTTGGTGCGCTTGCTGCCGCACGCCGAGCCACGACAAATGAACATCTATGCGGTGTACGCCTCACGCAAACACATGCCTTCGGCGTTGCGTAGCCTCCTGGATTTCCTGGTGCTGCGCTTTCCTGAAGAGCCGGGTTGGGATGTCGGGCTTTGAGCTGAAATAAGCGCGCTGAATGGCATCGCATCAGGGCAAGTTGACCTATGCTTTAAACAGCACCCTGTAGATCCGTTCAGAGGTCTGTGCCATGAGCATTAAAACCAGAAAGTACCTGACAATTTTCACCCTCTGCGCATTGGCAACAGCGCTGTATGGGACTGCCGCCTACCGCGTCGAGCAAACGCGCATGCAGCCAGCGGCGTTCGCTATCAGCTGCCATCAGGACCAATGCGTTCCCCGCACCGGCAGTTTCAGTGCGCTCAGGTAGGCTGCTCTGCCTTCAGTTGTTCACGAAACGCTTTGGGTGAAAACCCGACCCTGCGGCGAAACAGCCGTGAGAAGTTGGTCGGGTCGGAAAAACCCAGCACCTCGGACATTTCATTGATGGTCATGCTGGTGTAGGTCAGCAGGCGCTTGGCTTCCAGCAATTGGCGGTCATGCATGATCTGCAATGCCGGTTGCCCACCCAATTCCCGACACGTCCCGTTCAAATGTGAGACCGAGATGCCCAGCTTGTGGGCCAGGTCTTCAATCTTCGGGTGTTCGCGGTAATGCTGTTCGACCAGTTGCGTAAACCGCCGAAAGTACTCACGACCCCGCGGCGCGCGTGGATGGCGGCGCTGGATCGCCTGGCGGCTGACCCATACCAACAACACGCTGACCAAGGCGTGCAGCATCATGTCCCGTGCCGGTTGGTCATCGGCGTATTCGTCCTGCAAGCGTACGAACAGGCTGTTCAAGTAATCGCTGTCCTTGCCCGCCGGGTAGCTGCCAAGTGTGTGCAGGCCATCGACGGTAGAGCCCAGTTGCGCCTGCAAGTGGCTGACCAGCGGCGCCGAAAGCGTTACCACAAACCCTTCCACGTCCTCGGAAAAACGAAAGCCATGCACGCACAGCGGTGGCAGCACTTGCAGGCTCGACTCGTTAAGCGTGGTGCGCTGGCCCTCGATTTCCAGTTGTGCCTGGCCTTTGTGCACATACAGCAACTGGCACAGGTCCGCGTGCCGGTGGGGCTGGATTTCCCACTGGTATTCCCGACTGCGCCGGGAAATGGTTTCGCAGTGCAACAAATCGGGAGTCGGCCACTGCTGGCTTTCCCCGTAAAGCTTGAAGACCGGAATCGCGGTTTTGGTCATGGTTTCAATCCGATACTCAGGATAATGGTTCGGTAATCGCCCCGATTGGCGAAAAGCACAGGTTTTGACGCAGTTTTCACCTTCTTATGAGCCTCACTCAAGTGAAAAATGTCAGCCACAAGAGCAATGACAACTCTTTCACTCCATACGTTCGCGTGAAGCTTGAAGGTCATAAAAATAATGAAAACCCTGAAAACCCAAGTCGCCATTATTGGTGCCGGTCCTTCCGGATTGCTGCTCGGCCAACTGCTGCACAACGCTGGCATCCAGACCCTCGTTCTAGAGCGTCAGAGCGCCGATTACGTACAAGGCCGTATCCGCGCCGGTGTGTTGGAACAGGGCATGGTCGACCTGCTGCGCGAAGCCGGCGTCAGCCAACGCATGGACGCCGAGGGTCTGGTGCACGACGGGTTTGATATTGCCCTCAATGGCCAACTCACCTCCATCGACCTCAAGGCCTTGACCGGCGGCCAGTCGGTGATGATCTACGGCCAGACCGAGGTCACCCGCGACCTGATGGCCGCCCGCGCAGCCGCGGGTGCCATTACCCTGTACGAAGCCTCCAATGTTCAGCCCCATGACCTGAAAAGTGAACAGCCATGGCTGACCTTCGAGCATGAAGGCCAAGCCTGTCGCCTGGAGTGCGACTACATTGCCGGCTGCGACGGTTTCCATGGCGTGGCCCGCCAGTCGATACCGGCGCAAGCGCTGAAGGTGTTCGAACGGGTCTATCCCTTCGGCTGGCTGGGCGTGCTGGCCGACACGCCGCCGGTACATGCCGAACTGGTGTACGCCAAACATGCGCGGGGTTTTGCGCTGTGCAGCATGCGGTCGCCGACCCGCAGCCGTTACTACCTGCAAGTGCCGGTCGAAGAGAAGCTGGAAGACTGGGCGGATGAACGTTTCTGGGATGAACTCAAAAGCCGCCTGCCCGGCTCATTGGCCGAACAATTGGTGACCGGCCCGTCAATCGAGAAAAGCATCGCGCCGCTGCGCAGCTTTGTGGTGGAACCCATGCAGTACGGGCGCCTGTTCCTGCTCGGCGATGCCGCGCACATTGTGCCGCCCACTGGTGCCAAGGGCTTGAACCTGGCAGCCAGTGATGTGAGCACCTTGTTCCGCATCTTGCTCAAGGTGTACCGCGAAGGGCGCCTGGACTTGCTGGAAAAATACTCGGCAATCTGCCTGCGCCGAGTGTGGAAAGCCGAGCGGTTTTCCTGGTGGATGACCTCGATGCTGCATCAGTTTCCCCAGGCGGATGACTTCAGCCAGCGTATTGCCGAAAGCGAACTGGACTATTTCATTCGCTCTGAGGCTGGGCGTAAAACCATCGCAGAAAATTACGTCGGCCTTCCTTACGAGCCTATCGAATAGCCTGCTATCGTATCGAGCATTCCCACCGGTGACCGTTGCCTGTGGGCCCTGCTCGAAGGTTCTGCCGTGACACACCTCAATCAGCCTGCTCCAACCGTTCCCGCCGTTCGCAGTATCCTGGTCGCGCTGATGATGGCGATCTTCCTGGGTGCCCTGGACCAGACCATTGTCGCCGTGTCCATGCCGGCCATTTCCGCACAGTTCCATGACGTCAACCTGCTCGCCTGGGTGATCTCCGGCTACATGGTAGCGATGACCGTGGCGGTGCCGATCTACGGCAAGCTCGGTGACCTGTATGGGCGCCGCCCCATGATGCTCATCGGCATGGGCGTGTTCACCCTCGCGTCGCTGTTCTGCGGCCTTGCGCAAAGCATGGAGCAACTGGTGCTGGCGCGGGTTCTGCAGGGTATCGGCGCTGGCGGGATGGTCTCGGTGAGCCAGGCGATCATTGGCGACATTATTCCTCCCCGCGAACGGGGACGTTATCAGGGGTATTTCAGCAGCATGTACGCGGTGGCCAGCGTGGCCGGGCCGGTACTGGGCGGTTATATGACCGAGTACCTGTCGTGGCGATGGGTGTTTTTGATCAACCTGCCACTGGGCGTCGGTGCCTGGTACGTGGCCCATCGCACTCTGGTGGGGCTGCCGGTGCCGCAGCGCAAGCCGATCATCGATTACCTCGGCACGGTGCTGATGATCGTCGGCCTCACCGCCTTGTTGCTGGGCATCACTGAAATCGGCCAGGGCCATTCGTGGCGTGACGATCAAGTGCTGGGGTTGCTGGCCTGTGCCCTGCTGGCCTTGAGCGTGTATGTATGGCACGAACGCCGCGCACGGGAACCGCTGTTGCCGATGCACTTGTTTGCCAACCGCAGTGCGGTGTTGTGCTGGTGCACGATTTTCGTCACCAGCTTCCAGGCGATTTCCCTGACGGTGCTGATGCCCCTGCGCTACCAGACCGTGACCGGCGCTGGTGCCGACAGCGCAGCCCTGCACTTGCTGCCGTTGGCGATGGGCTTGCCGATGGGCGCGTATTTCGCCGGGCGCATGACCTCGGTGACCGGCCGCTATAAACCGATGATCCTCAGCGGCGCGGTGTTGAGCCCGCTGGCGATTCTCGGCATGGCCTACAGCGCCCCCCAGGCGGTGGCGCTTACCAGCGTCTTCATGTTGTTGTGCGGTATCGCCGCCGGCATGCAGTTCCCGACCTCGTTGGTGGGGACGCAGAACTCGGTAGAGCAACGGGATATCGGTGTGGCCACCAGCACCACCAACCTCTTTCGCTCCCTGGGCGGGGCAGTGGGGGTGGCTTGCATGTCGGCGTTGCTGCTGGCGCTGTTGCACGATTCCAGTTTCGCCCATTTGACGAGCGGCGCACTGGTGGCCGAAGGCAGTTCCGGCAACGTACTGCTCGACGGCCTCAACGCCGCACCCGGCCCGGCGCAGGATGCGTTGCGCGACGAGCTGGCGGTGACGTTCCGGCATTTGCTGATGGTGAGTGCGGCGGTGTCGCTGCTGGGGTTGGCCGCTGCGATAGCGATGCCGAATCGGGTACTGCGCGGCCGTGAAGACAAAGTTAGATAAGCGGACGCGGAGCGTCCCAGGCGGCGTTCCCACGCAGAGCGTGGGAACGATCAGGATCAGGGGCTGTAATACCCCACCGTAACCATGAAATGCCCGCTCTTGCGCACATAGGCATGCTTGTTCTCGACCTTGCCGGTCACCGGGTTTTTCCAGCGGTATTTGTATTCGCCCTGGTCCTGTTCGGCCATCATCTGGAGGATCGGCACACCCACCGGTTTGCCATCCGGGTCCTTGATCTTGGCAAAATCGGTGTTGATCAGGCGCAGGTTGGTGCCGTGGGCGACGTAGCGCCGGGTGTTCAGGTCCACCACAAACACGTACAGGTCATCTTGCAGGAAGCCACCCTGCAAAGAGTTGATCGCCTTGAGCGTGCCGGTTTCATCCTTGACTAACGCCTCCACCGCCTTGTTGCGCAGCGCCCGTGCCTGTTCCGGCGTGGCGCGCGGCAAGTAATAACCGACCGCCAGGATGCGTTCGCCCACCCGCTGATAAAACACATGCTTGTGTTCGACCTTGCCGTCATTCCAGTTCTGCCAGCGATAGTCAGCCTGCTGGATACCCTGGCCTTCGGGCACGCTAAGGGCTTGTTTGAACGAGGCTTGCAGGTCGGGCCCGAGCACCTCGGACACATCGCGACCGATCAGCGCGGAGGAGGGCCCGCCACTGGCCAACAGCACGCCTTTTGTATCGACCACAAACACATAGCGGTCCTGGTCGATGAACTCGCCCTGACGGCTGAAGGCGGCGAAGGCCTTGTCACCTTGCTTGTGGTAGTACGCCAAGGCTTTTTCCAGCAGGGCCTTGGCGGCTTGGGCATCCGCTTCCTGTGCCTTGGCGGCATGCACCTGGCTGCAACACAACAGCAGCAGCCAGGTGAATCGGAGCAGTCTCTTCATTTACCCGTCCCTCGTTCTTGTTGGTGTGCCAAGAGCGTAGACGGTTGGCGGCAAATCAGAAGGGTTTGGTCGGCAGGTATTTGCCGTCCAGGGTGATGACCGCACGGGAGCCGCCGTCCGGGTCTTCGACTTTCTTGATGTCCAGCTTGAAGTTGATGGCGCTGATGATGCCGTCGCCGAATTGCTCATGCACCAGGGCCTTCAAGGTAGAGCCGTAGACCTGCAGCATTTCGTAGAAACGGTACATGGTTGGGTCGGTCGGCACACCGCTCGGGAAGCTGCCGCGCAGTGGGACGCTTTGCAGCAGTCGGCTGGCGTCCTCGTCAAGGCCGAGTTTGCCGCACACGATGTCGGCCGCCTCCTTGGGCAGCGGGTGCTGGCCGAGCAGGGCTGCGGTGACGAATGCCAGGCTCAGCCCGGTGCCGTCGGTGAGGTCCTGCCACGACAGGTTTTTGCGTGCCTTGAGGTCGATAACGGTGTCGGCCAGGGCCAGGCGTGGGGTTTGGGCGAATTGGGATTGCAACATGGTGACGTCCTCTTGGGTTGAATAAGGTTCAGGCGGCGTGGGCGCGGGTGCTGGGGTGGTCGAGCAGGGAGACGAAGCGCCCGGTGTGCCCGTCCAAAGCGTCGATGCCGCCGGTTTCGATGTCGTACACCCAGCCATGCAGGTTCATCCGGCCTTGTTCCAGCGCCAGGGCGACCGAAGGGTGGGTCTTGAGATTAGCCAGTTGGGCGACCACGTTTTCGCGCACCAAGGCATCCAGGCGGGCAGCGTCCGAGGCATGCGTACGGGCTGCATTGATCACCTTGGCCGACTCGGCATGGCGCAACCAGTTGGCCACGGCGGGCAGGTGGTCCAGGCATTTGCAGGTAGAAATTGCAGTCATTGCACCGCAGTCCGAGTGCCCGCAAATCACAATGTCGCTGACGCCCAGCACCGCTACGGCATATTCGACTGTGGCCGACACGCCTCCCGGTTCCGGGCCGTAGGACGGCACTATGTTGCCGGCGTTACGGATGACGAACAGGTCACCGGGTTCCTGCTGGGTCAACAGCTCGGGGACTACGCGGCTGTCAGAGCAGGACACGAACAAGGTGCCGGGGTTTTGCGTGGTCGCCAGGTGTTTGAACAAGTCACTGCGCGGGGTAAAGGCTTCACGTTGGAATTTGCGAAAGCCGTCGATGAGGTGCTGCATGGTGGTTCTCCTTGCGTCGCTGATGGGGCAAGGATGGAAGTTTTCGGCTATAGCGTCCAAGACCGGTTTATTATGCTTTCTATAAGTCATGCCTATAGTTGGAGCGCTGCCCATGCTGTTGCGTCATATCCGTTACTTGCTGGCCGTTGCCGAGCATCGCAATTTCACGCGTGCCGCCGAGGCGCTGCACGTGTCGCAGCCGACCTTGTCGCAACAGATCAAGCAACTGGAAGAAAGCCTGGGCGCGCCACTGCTGGACCGTTCCGGGCGCAGTGTCAGCCTGACCGACGCGGGGCAGGCCTATGTGCGTTATGCGCGGCTGGCCTTGCAGGATCTACAGGCCGGCACCCGCGCCATACATGACGTGCAGGACCTGCGCCGGGGGCATTTGCGCCTGGCCATGACGCCGACCTTCACCGCCTACCTGATCGGCCCGCTGCTGGCACGCTTCAATGCGTCGTATCCCGGCATCACCTTGAGCATTGAGGAACTGACCCAAGACCGCATCGAAGCCGCCCTGGGCGAGGACCTGCTGGATATCGGCATCGGCTTTACCGGCGAGCATGGGCTGGAGATCGACTGTGAGGCGCTGTTTGTCGAAGAGCTGAGCCTGGTCGTCAGTGCCAGCCATCCAGAACGCACACAACCAGCCTGGCTCGAACAGCCCCTGGTGCTACTGAACACAGGCTTCGCCACCCGCCGCTATATCGACGACTACTGCCACCAGCAAGGGGTTAAACCGCAGATTGCCATGGAAGCCAATTCCATCAGCGCGATCATCGAAATCGTGCGCAGCACGCCCCTGGCAACCATCCTGCCCCGCGCACTGGCCGAGGCTCAGGCGGGCCTGCATGCCGTGGTGATCAATCCACCGTTGCCGCAGCGCACCGCGGCACTGCTGAGTCGCAAGGGCGCGTATCGCAGCGCTGCGTGTGCGGCGTTTGTAGCGTTGATCAAGGCGTAGGACCGGGCTGACGCCCCAGGATCCCAATGTGGGAGCTGGCTTGCCTGCGATGACGGCCGGACAATCAACACCGATCTACCTGACACCCCGCATTCAAGGCGCAGCCAACCACTGCCCCACAATCCCCGCATACGCCCCCGTCGCCACACTCAAATGCAACCATTGATCCACGTAACTCTTCCAGGCCACATCATCGCGCGGCAACAAAAACGCTTTTTCACTGTACTGCATCGGTTGCTCCGGGTTGACCGCACACAACCCAGGCTTGAGCTTCTGCTGATAACGCGCCTCGCTGGCGTCGGTAATCATCACATCGGCTTTGCCCGCCAGCAGTTCATCAAAAATCGTTACGTTGTCATGCAGGCGAATCTGCGTCTGGCCCAGGTGCGCACGGGCAAACACTTCATTGGTGCCACCGGCGGGCTCGATCACTCGCACCTGGGGCTGATTGATCTGTTCCACCGTCTGGTAGCGCTGCACATCGGCGCAGCGCACCAGTGGGATCTTGCCATCGACCCCGAGAGACTGGCTGAAGAAGGCTTTTTTCTGACGTTCCAACGACACGGAAATACCGCCCACCGCGATGTCGCAGCGTTGGGTCAGAAAGTCCGGCATCAGGGTTTTCCAGGTGGTGGGCACCCAGTTGATTTTGGCGTTGAGGCTCTTGGCCAGGGACTCGGCCATGGCAATGTCGATACCTTCATAGCCGCCGTCGCTGCGCAGCGAGGTGTAAGGCTTGTAGTCGCCGGTGGTACACACGGTGAGGGTGCCGCGCGCAATCACGTCGTCAAGGCGAGATGCAGCGGTGTTGGCCTGGGCGACATTGGCCAGGCTTGCCAGTACACAGAGGGCCAGAGGCGCTTTCATGGAGTCGAATCCTTGGGGCACGGTCGGGGTCTCATTATTTCCAGCACAGGGCAGGGTGGCAAGGCGCGGTGAATGTTTAGCCAAACTGCAACCAAACTCCATCAAGCCTGAATTTACTCGCGTATCCTCGCGTGTGACGCTCAAGTCTTTCTATCACTGTGGACCGCGCATGCACGCTTGCCCCGACACTCACACCGCGACATTGCCGTCTGCGCTTGCGTTCTGGGCCTTGTTCCATTGCCGACACGCGCGCCCGCCAGATACCTCTCTCCTACGTTGATCTACCCCCAAGGATGACGCGCACCTGTGCGCATCTGCCCGGCGGCGCCTGCGCGCTTGCCTGACGCAAACGTATGAGAATTCCCATGAGTGTTTTTGCCAGCCTGCATGAAGCCCAGACCTTCCTTGAACAGAACCCCGACATTGAGATGTTCGAGCTGTTTATCCTCGATAACAACGGCGTACCGCGCGGCAAGCTGCTGCACCGCGACGAACTGCTGGCGGTGTACGAAAGTGGCCGGCCTCTGCCCAGTACCATCCTCGGCCTGACCATCAATGGCGATGACGTAGAAAACTCCGGGCTGGTCTGGGAGGTGGGGGATATTGACTGCCGCGCCTACCCGATCAGCGGCAGCTTGCAGCGCATGCCATGGCGCTTGATCCCCACCGCAGCGGTGCAAGTCAGCATGCACCCCACCGAAGGTCTGCCCGCCACCGTGGCCGACCCCAGGCACCTGCTGGCCAATGTTATCGAGGCGCTCAAGGCCGACGGTTATTACCCGGTGATGGCGGCGGAGCTGGAGTTCTACCTGCTCGACCAAAAGCCTGACAGCAACGGCCGCCCGCAACCGGCGCGGGATGTGGATGGCAATCGCCCGCGTTCGACGCAAGTCTACGGCCTGCGCGAACTGGAGCAGATCGAGCCGTTTCTTGCCGACCTCTACAGCGCCTGCAAACTGCAAGGGATTCCGGCGCGCACAGCTATCTCCGAGTACGCGCCGGGCCAAGTGGAAATCACCCTCGAACACCGCACCGACGCGCTGCAGGCGATGGACGAAGCCGTGCGCTACAAACGCCTGGTCAAGGGCGTGGCGCACAAACATGGAATGACCGCCTGTTTCATGGCCAAGCCGTTCGACGACCTGGCCGGCACCGGCATGCACATGCACGTCAGCCTGGCCGATGCCCAGGGCAATAACCTGTTTGCCAGTGAAGCGACCGACGGCACGCCACTGCTGCGCCAAGCCGTGGGCGGCATGCTCAGTACCTTGCTCGATTCACTGTTGATGTTCTGCCCCAACGCCAACTCTTATCGACGCTTCCAAACCAACAGCTATGCGCCGCTCGCTGCCACCTGGGGCGTGGACAACCGCACCGTCAGCCTGCGCGTGCCCGGTGGCCCGGCTCAATCGCGGCATATCGAACACCGCATCTGCGGTGCCGACGCCAACCCCTACCTGGCGGCTGCTGCGATCCTGGCCGGGATTCATCGAGGCATCCGCGAACAGCTCGACCCTGGCGCCCCGGTGCAAGGCAACGGCTACGCCCAGGCCAAGGAACTGCTGCCCACCGACTGGCTGACCACCTTGCGCGCGCTGGAAACCTCCCGCTGGGCACCGGATGCGTTCGGGCGCGAATTCCTAAGCGTTTACCTGGCGGTCAAACGTGCCGAATACCGCCAGTTCATGGGCGAGGTGGGGGAGCAGGATTGGCGGTGGTACATGCATCAAGCGTGACCGGTTTTAGCGGGGTGGGCTTTCGACCTTTTTTTCACGTTGCGAAGGTTAAGCTGCGGATCAAGGTCGTTCACTACCGTTTCATTCACATGAGCCCGCGATGTCGCCACAACCTCCATCCTCCATCGAGACCGAATTCACCGAGCGCTATGACCGTGAGCATGCCAGGGGCTGTGGCGACCCGCGTCCGCCCAGGCTGTTGCAGCGCCTGTCGGCGTGGCGCGATGCGCGGTTGGTACGCCAGGCCCTGAAAGTGGCGGGCGAGCCAGGGCTTATCCTCGACCTGGCGTGTGGTTCCGGGCGCTTCTGGCCGGTGCTGGCCGAACACGTCAACCGTGTGATCCTGGCCTCGGACAACTCCCAGGCGATGCTCGATCACGCGCGCACCCATCACCCGGGCGCGTTGCTCAAGCGTGTCAAAACATTCCAGGGCTCGGCGTTTTCCATTGGCCTTTCGGCGAATGCGGTGGACTGCATTTTCTGTCTGGATTTGTTTCGCCATGTGCCCGGTAGCGATGCACGACTCATGTTGTTGCACGAGTTTCACCGCGTCAGTCGCGACACGGTGATTGTTGCCGTGAACGTGGGTACGCCGGTAGAGAGCGAGTTTCGCCAAGCCGGCTTCAAAATCCTCAATTACCAAGAGTTCCTGCCGGGCTCGCGGCGATGGTGCGTCTACGTTTTGCGTAAGAGAGGATAACGCCCGTTTGTCGGACTATTCTTCATCTCCTGTCGGAGTTTTCATGATGGCGTGTGCACTGCGGATGCTCGCAAGCCCCTTTCGCGATATATACTGCGCGCCATTCTTCAAGGGAGAGCCGTGTGGCCATCGATATTCACTGGATCTGCGACAACGATAGCCTCGGCCAGCATTGCGCCGAATGGCAGCAGTTGCCATTCGTCGCCCTCGACACCGAATTCATGCGGGTCGACACCTTTTACCCTATTGCCGGGCTGATCCAGATCGGTGATGGCGTGCGCGCTTACCTGATCGACCCCCTGACTATCGACAATTGGCAACCCTTGGCCGCCTTGCTGGAGAACCCGGCGGTGATCAAGGTGGTGCACGCCTGCAGCGAAGACCTGGAAGTGCTGTTGCGCCTGACTGGCAGCTTGCCAGTGCCGTTGTTCGACACCCAATTGGCGGCGGCGTACCTCAACCTCGGTTTCTCCATGGGCTACTCGCGCCTGGTGCAGGCGGTGTTGGATATCGAGCTGCCCAAGGGCGAAACCCGCTCCGACTGGCTGCAGCGGCCATTGTCAGAGACGCAGGTCAGCTACGCCGCCGAAGACGCCGTGCACCTGGCCGAGGTTTACACCCGCCTGCGCCCGCAACTGTCGGACGACAAATACGCGTGGGTATTGGAAGACGGCGCCGAACTGGTGGCCAACCTGCGCCGTGAGATCGACCCCTACGAGCTGTACCGCGACGCCAAGCTGGCGTGGAAATTGTCCCGTGCCCAACTCGCAGTGCTGCGTGAGCTCTGCGCCTGGCGCGAGCAGCAGGCCCGTGCCCGCGACTTGCCGCGCAACCGCATCGTTCGCGAGCACTCGTTATGGCCCCTGGCCAAATCCCAGCCGGATAACCTCGCCGCCCTGGGCAAGATCGAAGACATGCACCCGCGTACGGTGCGCCAGGACGGCCAGTTCCTGCTGGACCTGATCAAACGCACTGCCAGCCTGCCCATGGACCAATGGCCGCCTGCCGTGGCAGAGCCGTTACCGGTGGACGCTGCAGCGTTGATCAAGCAACTGCGTGCCCTGGGCCAAACCTTCGCCGAGCGCCTGGACATGGCGCCGGAACTGATGCTGCGCAAGAAAACCCTCGAAGCCCTGGTTAAAAGTGGCTACCCCGATGGGCCTTACCAATTGCCAGACTCGCTGCGTGGCTGGCGCCGCGAGTTGATGGGCCAGGCGTTGCTCGACAGCCTGGCCAATGCCGGAGAACAGCCTTGAAACGTATTTGCTCCATCTACCGCAGCAAGAAAAAAGACGGCATGTACCTCTATGTGCTCAAAAGCGATGCCCTGGAGCGCGTGCCCGAGCCGTTGATGGAAGCCTTTGGCAAGGCGCATCACGCCTTTGACATGGTGCTGACGCCGGAGCGCAAGCTGTCGCGCGAAGACATCGCCGTGGTGCTGGAAAACCTCGACAAGCAGGGCTACCACCTGCAAATGCCGCCGGCCGAGGACGAGTACATCGAGCACTTGCCCGAAGAGCTGCTGCGCCGCAACGACCCGATGTGATCGACCAGTGCCCGCTTCAGGGCACAGCTTCAATGGAATCGTATTAGAGGACGGTGGCCGTAAGGATGCGGGCGGCCGTCTGCACTGTTTTTTCAAAGGTTTGAACCATGCGTGTTCTGATTGCTGAACAGGATCATCCGCTCTACGCCCAATTGCTCAGGGACGCCGCCCCAGACCTCGAAGTGCTGACCAGCGGCGACTCGGCCGAACTCTCGCGCCTGGCCGCCGACTGTCCGGTGTGGCTGGGCCAGCCCGATCTGTTGGCTACCCTGCTGCGCCAGGGCCATCATCCGCAATGGCTGCAATCGACCTGGGCGGGCATCACGCCCCTGCTGGCCGATGGCTTGCCACGCGACTACCGGCTGACCCGCGCGGTAGGCATTTTTGGCCAGGTCATGGCCGAGTTTGTCCTCACCTACATGCTGGGCCACGAGCGCGAAGTGCTGGCGCGGTTGGTCAGCCAGGTGGAGCGCAAATGGGATAACCGCATGGGCCAGAGCCTGGCGGGGCGTAAGGCGCTGATCGTCGGCACCGGTGACATCGGCCAGCGCGTGGCCGAGTTTCTGCTGCCGTTCGGCGTGCAGTTGTATGGCATCGCCAGCCAGGCCCGCGAGCAGGCACCGTTTATCGAAGTGGCGGGGCTCGACCAGTTGGGCCGGCTGGTGGGGGAGGTGGATTACGTGATCAACCTGCTGCCCAACACGCCTGATACCCATGACCTGTACGACGCGGCGCTGTTCAAGCAATTCCAGCCCACCGGGTTGTTTATCAACGTCGGACGCGGCGTGGCGGTGGTGGACGCCGATCTGGTCGAGGCGCTCAAAGAAGGGCACCTGGCCGGCGCGGTGATCGACGTGTGCCGCCAGGAGCCCTTGCCGCAACGCCACCCGTTCTGGACGGCGTGGGGTTTGCTGTTGACCGGGCACAGCTCGGCCCCGACCTCGCCGCCAATGATGGTGGAGTTGTTTGTGCAGAACCTGCGGGCGTATCAGGCCAAGCAAGCGCTACGCGGGGAAGTGGATTTCGAGCGCGGGTACTGAAGAGCTTGCCCGATGACCTCATGTAGGAGCGAGCTTGCTCGCGAAAAACTCACAGGCGCCGCGCTTATTCAGAAAGTGCGCGTCATCGTTGACGTTCTTCGCGAGCAAGCTCGCTCCTACAGAGGATGAGAGGGCGATGCTTAGAGGCTGAAGTCACCCTCGGACACCAGCTCGCTCAACGGCTTGCGCGGGCTCGGCATTTCGCGCCCTTGCAGGTACTCCGGCAAACTCGACTTGTCACCCAGCTTGCCCACCGCCACGGCCGCATGCAGCGCATAACCCTGGGGAATCTTCAGCTCCTTGCGGGTCAGTTCCTGGTCGAAACCGGCCATGCCGTGGGTGTGCCAGCCACTGAGGCTGGCTTGCAGCGCCAGGTGGCCCCAGGCCGAGCCGGTGTCGAAGGTGTGCCACAGCGCCGGGGTTTCTTCGGTAGCACCCGGGGCGATGAAGTCGGTTTTCGACGCGATGATGATCAGGGCCGACGCATGCTGCGCCCAATTGCGGTTGAATTCATTCAGCAGGCCCAGGAAGCGCTCCCAGTCCGGCGTGTCACGGCGCGCATACAGAAACCGCCACGGCTGCGAGTTGTAGGCCGAAGGCGCCCAGCGTGCCGCTTCGAAGAAACTCAGCAGCGTCTCCTGCGGGATGCTCTCGCCGGTAAAGGCGCGGGGCGACCAGCGCTCGGTGAATTGGGTGTGGATCGGATAATCGGCAACACGGGGGTTATTGCTCATGGACAGACCCTGATGAAAAAAACGGGATTCAAAACTACTGCGCCCACCCAGGCCTGACAAGTCTTGCAACACCGTCAGTCGTAAGCGCTTGGCCCCAACGGGCTTGGGCACTAGACTGGCGGCCTTTTCACCTTCCGATACTGATGCAGAGCCATGGCCGCCAAAGTCGAACCTTTCTGGATACGCAAAACCCTTGAGCACCTCGACCAAGAGGAGTGGGAGTCATTGTGCGACGGCTGTGGCCTGTGCTGCCTGCAAAAGCTTGAGGATGAGGACGACAACAGCGTCTATTACACGCGTATCGCCTGCAAACTGCTCGACCTGAAAACCTGCCAGTGCACTGATTACCCCAACCGCCGCGCCTCGGTGCCTGATTGCATTCAGCTCACACCGGGCCAGGCCGATCAGTTCAAATGGTTGCCGCCGACCTGCGGTTATCGCCTGGTCAGCGAGCGCAAGGACTTGCCGCTGTGGCATCACCTGGTCTGCGGCGACCGTGACGCGGTGCACCATGAACGCATTTCCCAGTCCGGGCGCATGCTCAGCGAAGGCAGCGTGCCCGAGGACGACTGGGAGGATTACCTGATTTTCCGCGCAGGCTGAATGAGGAGTGTGTATGAAGGTGGCCGCCAAGTGGGCAGCGGGCCTGGTCGTGCTGGCGCTGAGCGGGCCGGGCTGGTGCGCGAAGAAAGTCGACCTGGATTACCACATCAAGCTGTTGCCCCAAAGCCAGCAGGCCGAGGTGCGCGTCAGCCTGTCCCAGGGCGCGGCGGTGCGCAGCCTGAACTTCGACCTGGGCCGCGACGGTGACTACAGCGACTTCAAGGCCGATGGCCAGTGGCAAGTCACGGGCAACCGTGGCCTGTGGCAACCCAGCCCTGACAAGGCCAGCCTGACCTACCGGGTGCGCCTGGCCCATGCGCGCAAGCCCGGCGTGTATGACACACGCATCACGCCCGGCTGGGCGTTACTGCGCGGCGAAGACTTGGTGCCGGCCGCACGTCTCGACCAGCAAGACGGCGTCGAGCTGGTCTCACGTCTGATGTTCGAACTGCCGACGGGTTGGAAGAGCGTCGAAACGGCCTGGCCGCGCATCGGCCAGAACAAATTCCGCATCGACAACGTGTCCCGCCTGTTCGACCGTCCCACCGGCTGGATGCTGGCGGGCAACCTCGGCAGCCGCCGCCTGCGCCTGGGTGAAACCGACGTCACCGTGGCCTCGCCCAAGGGCCAGGGCATGCGCCGCATGGACGTGCTGACGTTGCTGACGTTTGTCTGGCCCCAGGTGGAAGCCGCGTTCCCGCGCCATCCCGGCAAACTGTTGATTGTCGGTGCCAGTGACCCGATGCGGCGGGGCGCTTATTCGTTACGCGATTCGATCTACCTCAACAGCCGCACGCCGCTGGTGGGCGAAAATGGCAGCAGCCCGTTGCTGCGCGAAGTGGTGCAGGCCATCGGACGCTTCAATGACCACGACAGCAGCGACTGGATCAGCGAGGGCTTGGGCGAGTACTACGCGATTGAGCTGATGCGACGTGCCGGTGGCATTACCGATGAACGCTATGCGGCGATCCAGGCGCGGCTGACCAAAGAAGGCAAAGACGTCACCACTCTCAAAGGCGAGCACGTCAACGGCGCGAGGCTGGCGCGTTCGGTGGTGGTGTTGCAGGAGCTGGACCGTGAGATCCGCGTGAAGACCCACAACAAACGCTCCCTGGACGATCTGGCGCAGGCGTTGATGCGGGTGAACAGCGTCAACACCAAAGAATTCGTGCAGTTGGCCGAGAGTGTGATCGGTGAGTCGTCGGTGGTACTGGACAGCAAACTGCTGCGCTGATCCAAACCCCTGTGCAATTCAAAATGTGGGAGGGGGCAAGCCCCCTCCCACATTTGAATCTCCAGCATGTCCAAGTCTCAGGTCAGGCTTTAGGTTTCACCGCCTTTTCAGCCGCCACTTCGGCCTTGGTCTTCAGGTTCTTCAACTCTTCACCGGCCCGTTCGATCTTGGTGCGCACGCTGTTCATTTCCTGGCGGCCCTGTTCCAGTTTGTCCTTGAGCGAACTGTGCCCTGTAAAGCCACGGGCCAGTGCCACGCCACCAATCGCTACCTGGATCAAGCCGAAAATCCCGCCGCGGCGCAAGCCTTTACCCACCATCATTACCCCGCCGGCCACCGAGCCGATGCGCTCCCAGCCATGCACGTTCTGGGTGGGTTGAGGCTTCAAGGGGGCGGCTTCGATGATAGGTCGCAAGGTTTTGCTGTCGCTCATGATCAGTCTCCAACAAGGGCAAGTGTTACTAGCTGACTGCGCGCATGTGCCGGATGTTCCCGCAATGTCAGTACTTGGGGCCCGAACGGGTGTTATTGCCCTTGGCCAGTCGGTCGTAGAGCACCACGTTGACCGTGGCCGCCAGGTTCATGCAGCCGGTGGTGGGGATGTACACCACGTCCTCGCACCAGTCGCGGATCTCTTTGTCCAGGGAGCCGTCTTCGGGGCCGAAGATATACAGGGCGCGGTCGGGGTGGGTGTATTCAGGCAGCGGACGGGCGCCTTCGACCAGTTCCACGGCCACCGGAATGCAGCCCAGGGGCAGGATCTTTTTCAGGTCGTCGATGCCGATCAGCGGGATATCGTGGTGCACCTTCTTGGTGTCGGTGATGAAACCCCGGGCGCGCTCGTAACGCACGCCGGTGTAGAACACCGAGGCCACGCCGTAACAGCCGGCGGCACGCATCACCGAGCCGACGTTTTCGGGGGATTTGGGGTTGTACAGACCGATGCAGCTGTAGCGTTTATTGCCCACGGGAGTGCCTTTGAAAAAGGCAGCAGTATAGCTGCAAGCTACAAGCTGCAAGTTAAAAACCGAGCGGCTTTTTCTTGAGGCTTGCAGCTTGGAGCATTCAGCTGCCTTTTTTCATCAACCCCGCCAACGCCGCAAACGGGTTGTGCGTCGCCTTGGCAATGCTCGGGCTGCTGGTGGAGCCTTCGCCGAAGTACTGCTGGTCGGTGTAGCGCGAGTGTTCGTTGTCGTGGCAGTACAGGCACAGCAACTCCCAGTTGGAGCCGTCCTGGGGGTTGTCATCATGGTTGTGGTTGCGGTGGTGGACGGTCAGTTCACTCAAGCGCTTGCCGGAAAACTCACGGGCGCAGCGGCCACACACGTGGGGGTACATCTTCAAGGCTTTATCGCGGTAGCCCATTTCGCGGTCGCGCTGGGCATCGGCGAGGATGCGGTCCAGCTTGGCGGTGTGGGAGGGTGGGTTATTCGAGCTCATCATGGCTCCTGGCTATTATTGGGTGGTTCACGGACAAGGTTGATTCTAGCCGCTCCCACAGGGGATTGGCGCTATTGAATCAACCGTGATCAGCCCTTGAGCTTCTCTGCAATCCAGATGGTATGCCGCGTGCCCTTGTTGCCATGGGCAAACACTTGCACTTCCTCGGCCTTGAAACCGGCCTTGCGCAGTTTGTCACTGAACAGCTTGTCGGCGCTGGCCGACCACACCGCCAGCACACCCTTGGGCCGCAGGGCCTTGGCGCACGCGGCCAGGCCACTGGCCGAGTACAGCCAACTGTTAGCTTTTTGCGTGAGCCCCTCGGGGCCGTTGTCGACGTCGAGCATGATCGCATCAAAGCCTTGGGGCTCGGCCTGCAGTACCTTGGCCACGTCTTCCAGGCGGACCACGGTGCGCGGGTCCAGCAGCGGGCGTCCGGATTTCTCCCCCAGTGGCCCACGGTTCCATTCCACGACGCCGGGCACCAGTTCGGCCACCACCACTTCGGCGCTCTTGCCCAAATGCTTGAGCGCCGCGGCCAAGGTAAAGCCCATGCCCAGGCCGCCGATCAGCACCCGTGATCCTGGGCGTCCGGCCACTTTGCGGCAGGGAATCTCCGCCAAGGCATCTTCGGAGCCGTGCATGCGCGTGTTCATCAACTGGCCACCGTCACCGCCCTGGATCTTGATGACGAAGTCCTCGCCGTATTCGAACAGGCACAAGGCACCGCCGTTGTCGGGGATTGGGGTGGTGTCCAGCAGAACAAAACGTTTCATGGAAATCTCATTGGGAAGGGCATTCTTGCGCGGTTGGGAGTAGCCTTAGGGCATTCCGGTCAGGCCATGGAGCCATCGATGAAGTGCAGCATTCTAACGGTCATTGTGTTGAGCGCGCTCGCATTGGGTACCGCGCAGGCTCAGGAGTTACAAACCGTACCGGTCGCGCCCACGCCAACCCCAGGCGCGCCGGGCACGCCAACACCCACGTTGTACCCGCAAGTCACTCCGCCCGTTGCGCCCAAGACCCAGAATGGCTCGCCGCCGCTGGCGCCCATCGTGTTGCCGGCGCCGCCCAAGGACCAGACGGTCCCTGGCCTGCAGCAGAACGACAGCAAGCCGAAAACGCCGGGCGGTTAGACCAGACCGAGGGCCTTGAACACAAAGGCATATTCGAGGGCGACGTCACGTAAGCCCTGATAGCGCCCGCTCATGCCGCCATGGCCGGCACCCAGCTCGGTCTTGAGCAGCAGCAGGTTGTCGTCCGTCTTGATATCCCGCAGCTTGGCCACCCACTTGGCGGCTTCCCAGTACTGCACGCGGCTGTCGTTATAGCCGGCGATCACCAGCGTGGCCGGGTAAGCCTGGGCGCTGACGTTCTCGTACGGCGCGTAAGCCTTGATGCGCGCGTACACCTCGGGGTCCTCGGGGTTGCCCCACTCGTCGTACTCGGTGATGGTCAGCGGCAGTTCCGGGTCGAGCATGGTATTGAGCACATCGACGAACGGCACTTCGGCAATCGCCGCCTGGAACAATTCCGGACGCTGGTTGAGCACCGCGCCGATCAACAGGCCGCCGGCACTGCCGCCACTGATCGCCAGTTGCTGGGAGGTGGTCAGGCCCTCGGCAATCAAATGTTCGGCGCAGGCGATAAAGTCGCTGAAGGTGTTCTGCTTGTGTTCCTGCTTGCCGTTGCGATACCAGGCTTCCCCCAGCTCACCCCCGCCGCGCACATGGGCGATGGCAAACGCCACGCCACGGTCGAGCAAGCTCAGGCGCGCATGGGAGAACCACGGGTCCAGGCTTGAGCCGTAGGCACCGTAGCCATACAGGTACAGCGGCGTCGGCTTGCCGAGCTGGTCACGCTTGACCACCAGGCTGATGGGTACCTGAGTGCCGTCGGCGGAAGTGGCCCACAGGCGTTGGCTGACGTAATCGTCGGCGTTGAAGACGCCCAGTACCGGGGTTTCCTTGAGCACGACCTGCGCGCCTGTCGCCAGCTCGAGCTGACGCACTTGGGCCGGGCGATTCAAGGCCTCATAGCGCAGGCGGATCTTGTCGCTGGGGAACTCCAGGCTGTTCTGCACGTAGAGGCTGTAGGCGGCGTCAGGCAATTGCACCCGATAGGCCGGCACATCCTCAGGGTGCACTTCGATGACTGGCAGGCCACCGATGCGCAGGCTCAAGGTCATGGCGTTGGCGTTCAGGCTCACGCCGTCGAGCATGACCTCGTCGCTGTGGGGGATCAGGTTCTGCCAGTCGGCTTCGGTGGGCGGCGTGCCGGTGTCGGCGGCCACGTACAGCGCATGGTTGATGCCATCGCGGTTGCTGCGGATAAACCAGGTCCACTGGCCATTGCGCTTGCCGTGGTCGACGTCGTATTCGTGGTCTTCGACCCGTGGCGCCAGGCAGGTGAAGGCCAGGTGCGGTTGCTCGGCGTCCAGCGCCCAGACTTCGCTGGTGGTCTTGCTGCCCAGGGCCAGCAACAGTTGGCGTTCGGAGCTTGAGCGGTAGCAATGCAGGAAGAAACGACCGTCGGGCTCGTGGAAGACTTCCTGCGCTGCGGTGCCGTCCAGGCGATAGCGATACAGCTTGTGCGGGCGATGGGTGTCGTCCAGCTCACCGAAAAACAGGGTCAGGCTGTCATTGGCCCAGGTCATGCTGCCATCGCAGTTGTCGAACGCCAGTTCGCTGACCTTGTCGGTCGCCAATTCCTTCACGAACAGGGTGTAAATCTCTTCGCCGCTGGTATCGAGGCTGTAGGCCAGGCGTTGGTGATCGGGGCTGATGCTGAACGCGCCCAGGGAGAAAAAGCCGCCATTGGCCAACACGTTCGGGTCCAGCAACAGCTCTTCGCTGCTGGTGTCCACCTGGTTGCTGTCATCGGCCGGGCGGCGGCAGCGGTAGTGGCGGGCGTATTCGTCGCCGGCGGTGGTGCGGGTGTAATACAGATACGGGCCCCAAGGGGAGGGCAGGGACAGGTCGGTTTCCAGAATGCGGCCCTTGATCTCTTCGAACAGGGTCTCGCGCAACGCTTGCTGATCGGCCAGTTGGGCTTCCTGCCAGGCGTTTTCGGCCTTGAGGTAGTCGAGCACCTCAGGGTTGTCGCGTTCTTGCAGCCAAGCGTACGGGTCTGGGCCTGGGGCCTTGCGGGCAATCGGTGCGGTGGAAATAGGCATGGATAATTCCCTATCTGGCAGACGGTGGCAGGCATTGCAGCCGCGACACGCAAAAGCCGTTATCATAGCCGCCTGTTTGCCAACCTTGCCATGGACACCATGACCGAGAACGACTATCTGACCGCTTGGGGCCTTTACGCCTTCGCCGCTTTGGGCTGCCTGTTGGTGTGGTGGCGCATGACCCGCTGGATCTGGCGCTGGCTGCGCGAGCCCCTGCAATTGCTGATGGCGGTGTTGCTGCTCAGCCCGACCATTGTCGACCCGGTCAAGACCCAGTTTGCGCCGGCCGTGGCCATTACCGCCCTGGACCTGGTGCTCAAGGTCGGCAACAACGCCTGGCGCGCCATTTCCGACCTGTTCATGTACACGATGATCGCGTTTGCCCTGTACATCGTGTTTGTGCTGATTCGCTGGCCCATCGAGCGCGCCGCCAACGCTCGCCGTGAGCGCAAGGCTGCTGCGGATGCGGCCTTGGCCGTCGAGCCGGAAGACGACGAACCGTTCCGTCGTCCGGCGCCTGCCGGTGGTATGCGGGTCGAACCGCGCCTTTAACGTTGTTTGCCCTGCAGCGAGAGCCCTGGCATGTGTGAATTATTGGGCATGAGTGCCAACGTCCCCACCGATATCGTGTTCAGCTTTACCGGGCTGATGCAGCGCGGTGGGCGCACTGGCCCGCACCGCGACGGCTGGGGCATTGCCTTCTATGAAGGCCGTGGCCTGCGCCTGTTCCAGGACCCGGCTGCCAGTAGCGAGTCGGAAGTCGCATTGCTGGTTCAGCGTTATCCCATCAAGAGCGAAGTGGTGATCGGCCATATTCGCCAAGCCAATGTGGGCAAGGTCAGCCTGGCCAATACCCATCCGTTCGTGCGCGAGCTGTGGGGGCGTAACTGGTGTTTTGCCCACAACGGCCAACTGGCGGACTTCAACCCCCGCGCCACCTTCTACCGCCCGGTGGGCGATACCGACAGCGAAGCGGCGTTCTGCGACTTGCTCAACCGTGTGCGCGAAGCCTTCCCCGAGCCGGTGGACATCGAACAGGTGCTGCCCGACCTGATCGCCGCCTGCGCCGAATACCGCAGCAAGGGCGTATTCAACTGCCTGCTCAGCGACGGCGACTGGCTGTTCTGCTATTGCTCGACCAAGCTGGCACAGATCACCCGGCGTGCGCCTTTTGGCCCGGCGCGCTTGAAAGATGTCGACGTGATCGTCGATTTTCAGGCCGAAACCACCCCCAATGATGTGGTAACGGTGATCGCCACCGAGCCGTTGACCGACAACGAAAACTGGACCCGCTACGAACCGGGCCAATGGAGCCTGTGGCGACGCGGTGAATGTGTCAGCCAGGGCGTTACCGAGTAAGGAATCGAGCATGTTGCTGAGCTATCTGCGGTTGGTGCTGTTTGCCGTTGGCTTGTTGGTCGGCGTGCAGGTGCCGGGGTTTATCAATGACTACGCCAAGCGCGTCGAAGCCCACCTGATCGAGGCCCAGACCGGCTTGCGCGGTTTCGAGTCCACGGCGCAGCAGTTCTTCAACGGCGATATGCAAGCCTTGGTGGCGCATTACCGCGCCAGCGATGACCCGGTATTCCAGAGCGACGCCAGCAGCCTGGGCGCTATGCTCGATCGTCAGCTCGAGTTGGACAAGCAATACCAGGCCATGCAGGGCCCGTGGTACATCCGTGCCCTGCAAGTGGCGGTGGCTGCCGACCCGGATATCCGTTCGGAGACCTGGAATGGCTACAGCTACCAGATTCTGCTGACGCCTGAAGCCATGGGCTGGGGCCTGGGCGGGGCGATGCTGTTGTCGTTCGGCATCGAGTGCCTGTACCGCTTGATCGACTGGGTGGTGTTGGGCGGCCGGCGCCTGCGCCAGAGCCGGCCCATCGAAGAACGGGACCTCAAGGGCCTCTAACGACCCACTGATCGTTCCCACGCTCCGCGTGGGAATGCTTTTTCTGACGCTCCGCGTCGCGCTTGGAGGCGCAGAGCGCCCTAGGCTGCGTTCCCACGCAGAGCATGGGAACGATTAATCGGGTTTATGCAGTTGCATGCGTTCTGCACCGACTTGCTCGGCATAGCGGGCGACGACTTTCTGGCACAACCCCACAATTTCCTCCACCAACTCCACTCCTACGCGCCACGACACCACCACCTGCAAGTTCGGCAGGCGCTGGGCCATGGGCAGCATCACCAATTCCCCTCGCTCCAGCTCTTCGCTCACCAGCACCGGCGGCAGTGCGCCGATGCCGAAGCCATCGCGCAGCAACCGGGTAATCGCCGACACCGAGTTCACGCAGTTCATGCGCGGTGCGGCCACGCCATTGGCCTGCATCAAACTCAACACGTCCTGATGTGGGTGAGAGTTTTTCGAGTAGGTGATGATGCGCTCCTGGGCCAGTTCGGCGAGGGAGGCGTAGTCGCGGTTGTAGATCGACTGGCTGGCCACGATCCAGGCCATGGGGTGGCTGGCCAGTTCCAGGCTGCGCACGGTTTCCAGGCGCAGCAGGTCGGTTTGCAGGATCAGGTCAAGAAAGCCTTTTTGTAGCTGATCGCTGAGGTTAAGCGCGGTATCGGCGATCAGCTCGATCTCCACCAGCGGGAACAGTTTCATCAGTTCAGCGACCAGCGGGCTGAGCCAGGTGTGGATCACCGTGTCCATCGCGCCGATCCGAATGCGCCCGACCTTGCTGCTGGTGGTCTCCAGAGACTGCTTCAAACCCTGCATGGTCACCATCATCTGCTCTGCATAGTCGAGCACTTTCAAGCCTTCCGGCGTCAAGCTCACGCCACGCGAATCACGCAGGAACAGCTTCACCCCCAACTCGCTTTCCAGCACCGCAATGCGGCTGGAAATCGAGGCCTGGGTGGTGAACAGCTTCTCGGCCGTGAGCCGGAAGCTCTTGAGCCTGGCCACCCAGACGAAGGTTTCGAGGAACTTCAAATTCATGGGATCAACTTTTTCTTATGCATGAATCGGTTTTTATTAGTTGGACGTCGCACCGGGCAAGCGCCAAAAATCGAGCCGTTCCACGATAAGCGTCGTTGGGGTGCCAGGACAAGTTGCGAGTTCTGTGTAATAAATCCCACACTACAAAAAAACAAAACCTACAGGAGCGACCACCGTGAGCCGCCTGCTACTGAACTGCGACATCGGCGAAAGCTTTGGCAACTGGACCATGGGTCTGGACGCCGAAGTCATGCCGTTCATTGATTGCGCCAACGTGGCCTGCGGCTTCCATGCCGGCGACCCGAGCATCATGCGCAAGACCGTCAGCCTGGCGTTCAAGCACGGCGTACAAGTGGGCGCCCACCCGGCCTACCAGGACCTGCAAGGCTTCGGCCGGCGCTCCATGAATTACACGCCGCAGGAAATCCAGGACCTGTTGCACTACCAGATCGGCGCGCTGGATGGCATCTGCCGCGCTCAGGGCGGGCGCGTCAGCTATGTGAAACCCCATGGTGCGATGTACAACGACATGATGGCCAACCCCGCGCAGTTGCGTGCGGTGATCCAGGCCGTGGCCGCCTACGGCGACCTGCCGCTGATGCTGCTGGCCACCCGGGATAACCGCGCGGCCCAAGCGTTGGGTGATGAATACGGGGTGACGCTGTGGTTCGAAGCCTTTGCCGACCGTGCCTATGACAGCAACGGCCATCTGGTTTCCCGCCAGTTGCCCGGCGCGGTGCACCACGACAGCGAAACCATTGTGCAGCAGGCCTTGACCCTTTCCCGTGGCGAATCGCTGATTGCCAGCGACGGCAGCTCATTGGTACTCCAGGCCAATACCCTGTGTGTGCATGGCGACAACGCCAGCTCGGTGGCTGCCGTGCAGCGTATCCGCGAAGCGTTGAAAACAGCATGAACCCACGCATCGAAGTGGTGGCGATCGACTGCCTGATGGTGCGCCTGTTTGACGTGATCGCCGAGCCCAACATGCCGTGGATGCTCGCGGCTACCGAGCGCTTGCGCAATGGCTTTGGCTTGGCATTGGTGGACCTGGTGCCGTCCTACACCACCTTGATGGTGCATTACGATCTCACTGCGCTAACCCCGGCCCAGGCCCGGGCGCTGATTGACCAGGCCCTTACCGACCTGCAACCCCAGGCCCAGGGCAGCGGCCAATGCCATGTGTTGCCAGTGTGGTACGACCTGAGTGTCGGCCCGGAACTGACCTTGCTGTCCCAGCGCAGCGGGCTGGCCGTGGAGGAGGTGATCCGCCGCCACAGCGCCCACGAGTACCAGGTATTCGCCCTGGGCTTTGCCCCTGGGTTTGCCTTTATGGGGCTGGTGGACGAAGTGCTCGCCACCCCACGCCTCAACACGCCGCGCAAACGCGTGGCCGCTGGCAGTGTCGGTATCGCCGAACGGCAAACCGCTGCGTACCCGGTGGTGTCCCCGGGCGGCTGGAACCTGATCGGCCGCACCCCGGCCAAACTGTTCGACCGGGAGCGCGACGGCTACAGCCTGATGCAACCCGGCGACACGGTGCGCTTCGCCTCGGTCAGCCACGCCGAATTCATCCACTTGGGTGGCGACGACACGCCGCTGGAGGCGCAAGCATGAGCCGCTTGATCATCGAGGCCAGCACGCCACTGTGCCTGTTGCAGGACGCCGGTCGTTTTGGTGTACGCCACCTGGGCGTGACCCAGGGCGGCGCGCTGGATTGGGTGTCGATGTCCTGGGCCAACTGGCTTTTGGGCAATGCCCTGGATGCCCCGGTGGTGGAAATTACCCTGGGGGGCTTTACCGTACAGGCTGAGGATTATTGCCTGCTGGCCTTGGCCGGTGCGGACCTGGGCGCCTATGTCGATGAGCGGGCGATAAGCCCCGGTCGCAGTTTTATCCTGCAAAAGGGCCAGCGACTGCGCTTCACCCAGCCGTGCAATGGGGCACGCGCTTATCTGGCCGCGCCCGGTGGCTTTGATGCGCAGACTGTACTGGGCAGTTGTGCCACGGTCGTGCGCGAGGCATTGGGCGGGGTGGACGGTTTCGGCAAAGCCTTGGCCGAAGGCGGGCGGTTGGCTTATTCCGGTACGGGCGGTGCAATGAAGGTGCTGGCCAACCCGGATGTGCAATCCGCTGCATCACTGGACGTGATCATCGGCGCGCAGATAGGCCAGTTCAGCGGGCAGAGCCTGTTTGATGCCTTCAACGCCGAATGGTCTCTGGACAGCCGTGCCGACCGTATGGGCGTGCGTTTGCTCGGCACGCCATTGCAGTATCAGGGGCCGTCGTTGATTTCCGAAGGGATACCGTTGGGCGCGATCCAGGTGCCCCCGGATGGGCAGCCGATTGTGTTGCTCAATGACCGGCAGACGATCGGTGGTTATCCGCGGTTGGGCGCGTTGACGCCTTTATCCTTGGCGCGGCTGGCGCAGTGTTTGCCGGGGGAGAAAGTCCGGTTGGCCCCGGTGGTGCAGGAAACAGCGCATCGGCAGCACATAGAGTATTTACGCAGGTTTTCAGCGTAAGTGGGTTTTAAAGATGAGTCCTACGACATTGCAGAATTTTGTCGTCTTTGCCCCAGCGCACAGCCATGCAAGCCTTGATTGGCTTATTCACTATCAGGCTTTGCTATGCGCTATTTGAAGATATATGCCCAGGATGTACTCGATAACGATATTCCGGATGTGGTCTATCTGGAGTTTTATGACACCGCCCAAACCCCCGCGCTTGTGCATCGGGCAACGGCATTTGATATTACTGACGATGGCCAGTTTGACTGGATTATTGCGGATGATCTCAATCAAGACGGCATTGTCGACAAGGTTGACCGGGAGATGGCACTGGAGTTTTCCCAGCTGTTTCTGGCTTTCCAGTGGTTCAGTCTCGATGAGCCCTTTGACAAATACCTGAAGGTGTTTGCCGGCGACTTCGATGACAACGGGATTCCTGATACGGTACGGCTGCACTTCCACCATGGCGAGGGAGACCCTCGAGATGAAACCATCGTCTATTCGGCGGCGGTATACAGCGACGGGAATGGTCAAGGGGCCAGTGTTTCGATCAATCAGGATGTGAACAACGACGGGAAAGTAGACCGCCAGGATTCTGAACTGATCAAACAGTTCGCTGCGCTCTTTCTCAGGTTTTCCTGGATCGACAACGAGCACTGCTGAGTGCCGTGCCTGTAGCCGTTAGCATCGGCTACAGGCCAGGGTTCACTTGGATAGAAAACGCATGCCCTCTTCAAGCCCGCGCAGCGTCAGCGGATACATTTGGTCCTCCACCAACTCCCGCACAATCCCCGTCGACGCCGTATAGCCCCAGGTATCTTTCGGGTAGGGGTTAATCCAGATCAGCTTCTTGTACTTGGCCATGAAACGCTGCATCCACACATACCCGGGCTCCTCGTTCCAATGCTCGACGCTGCCACCGGCCTGGGTGATTTCATAGGGCGCCATGGCCGCATCGCCGATAAAAATCACTTTGTAGTCGGCGCCGTATTTGTGCAGCAGGTCCTGGGTGGAGGTGCGTTCGGAAGTACGGCGCTGGTTGTTCTTCCACACCGATTCGTACACGAAGTTGTGGAAGTAGAAATACTCCAGGTGCTTGAACTCGGTCTTGCACGCGGAGAACAGCTCTTCGCAGATTTTCACGTGGGCATCCATCGAGCCGCCGATGTCGAACAGCAGCAACAGCTTGATAGTGTTACGCCGTTCGGGGCGCATCTGGATATTCAGCAAGCCGGCATCGCGGGCGGTGTGGTCAATGGTGCCGTCGATATCCAGCTCTTCGGCCGCGCCCTGGCGCGCAAACTTGCGCAGGCGGCGCAAGGCGATCTTGATGTTGCGCGTGCCCAGTTCCACCTGGTCGTCGAGGTTCTTGTACTCGCGCTGGTCCCAGACTTTCACCGCCTTGCCCTGGCGCTTGCCGGCGTCACCGACGCGAATGCCTTCGGGGTTGTAGCCGCCAGAACCAAAGGGGCTGGTGCCGCCGGTGCCGATCCACTTGTTGCCACCGGCGTGGCGTTCTTTCTGTTCTTCCAGGCGTTTCTTGAACTCCTCGATCAGCTTGTCGAGGCCACCCAGGGACTGGATCTGCGCGCGTTCCTCATCGCTCAAGGAACGTTCGAATTCCTTGCGCAGCCATTCTTCGGGGATCAGCGCCTGCAGGTGGTCGTCGAGCTTTTCCAGGCCGTTGAAATAGGCGCCGAAGGCCCGGTCGAACTTGTCGAAATGCCGCTCGTCCTTGACCAGGATCGCCCGGGCCAAGTAGTAGAACTCGTCCATGTCGGCGAAGGTCACGCGCTGTTTGAGCGCGTTGATCAGGTCGAGCAGCTCGCGCACCGACACCGGTACCTTGGCGGCACGCATTTCGTTGAACAGGTTGAGCAGCATCAGCGATTACCGCGACGGCTCATGAACGCCAGCCGCTCCAGCAACTGCACGTCTTGCTCGTTCTTCACCAAGGCGCCGGCCAGGGGAGGGATGGCCTTGGTCGGGTCGCGCTCGCGCAGCACCGCTTCGCCAATATTGTCGGCCATCAGCAGCTTGAGCCAGTCGACCAGCTCGGAGGTGGAAGGTTTTTTCTTCAGGCCCGGCACCTTGCGCACATCGAAGAACACGTCCAGCGCTTCGCTGACCAGGTCTTTCTTGATGTCCGGGTAGTGCACATCCACGATTTTTTGCAGGGTGGTGCGGTCGGGGAAGGCGATGTAGTGGAAGAAGCAGCGGCGCAGGAACGCGTCCGGCAGCTCTTTTTCGTTGTTGGAGGTAATGATGATGATCGGGCGCTTCTTGGCCTTGATGGTCTCGTCGATTTCGTAGACGTAGAACTCCATCTTGTCGAGTTCTTGCAGCAGGTCGTTGGGGAACTCGATGTCGGCCTTGTCGATTTCATCGATCAGCAGGATCACCCGCTCTTCGGACTCGAAGGCTTCCCACAGCTTGCCCTTCTTCAGGTAGTTGCGCACGTCGTGCACCTTGTCCACGCCCAGTTGCGAGTCGCGCAGGCGGCTGACCGCGTCGTACTCGTACAGGCCCTGGTGCGCCTTGGTGGTGGACTTGATGTGCCAGGTGATCAACCTGGCACCGAAGGATTCGGCCAGTTGCTCGGCAAGCATGGTCTTGCCGGTGCCCGGTTCGCCCTTGACCAGCAGCGGCCGCTCCAGGGTGATGGCGGCGTTGACGGCCAGTTTCAGGTCATCGGTAGCCACATAGGCCTGGGTGCCTTCGAACTTCATCGGTCATTCCTCGGATTCATCAATGGCCCGACTATACCCCTCAGCCCCGGCGACTGTGAACGCAGACGGGTTATTCAGTCTCTGAATGGCGGGTCACATCAGCCCTGGCCCATGCAGGAAGTGTGGGAGCTGGCTTGCCTGCGATGGCGGTGTATCAGTGACAGATGAGTTGGCTGACCCACCGCCATCGCAGGCAAGCCAGCTCCCACAGGGTTAATCAGCGCTGGGCTTGGGCTGTTCGTAACGAGCATTGAACGCCTGGATGAACCCATTGCGCAGAATCGCGATCACCGCAGAAAACGCACTGATATTTTGCTGATGCACGCTACCGCTCAGCTCCACACGGGTGGCGAACTGGTTTTTACGCTGGTTTTTCAGCACGGTTTCGCTGGCGCCCACCACGGCTTCCCAGATCGAACGGAAGATATTCTTGTCCTGGTTTTCAACGTCTTGTTGCCAGTCGAACACCTCCACATCGCGCAGCAGCGGCTTGATATAGCCGGTGAGCCGGCCATTTTCAGCCTGGGCTTCGATCACCACATCACCCGTGCCTGCCTTGAAGTCGAACTTGCCATAGGCAGAGGCGAAGTCGTTCATGCGTTTGAGTTGCAGGTCGCGGGCGCGGAAGCGGAACTCGAACTCTTCGAAATCGCTCAGCGGGTCAAAGGTGGCGTTGGCTTCCAGGGGCGCCTGGCCTTGCAGCAGTGCCTTGCCTTCAAAGCGTGCATCACGCTTGCCTTTGACATCCACCACATTGGTCAGGTTATAGAAGCTGGCGTTGACCGCGGTGGCGTTGATATTCACCTGAGGCTTGGAGCTGAAGTTATGGAAGGCGATCTCGCCGTCTTCGATGCGTACTTCATTGAGGGTAATCGGCAGCAGCTTGCGCAGTTGTTCCTGCCAGTCGGTGCCCTTACCGGTCTGGGACGCCTGTTTGTTGGCCCCGCCATCGACGAAGTTGATCTGCGGGCGCACAAAATGCCCCTCGGCCACGACGGCGTGGTCGTACCAGAGTGAATGCCAGCTCACGGCGAACTCGATCAGCGGCGCCTTGACGAACGGTACCGGGACCTTGCCGTCCACCTTGACGATTTGCAGGCCGTTGATCCGGTAGGCGCCGCGCCATAGCGCCAGGTCCACATCGGCAATCTCGCCACGGTAATCGCCCATGTTGGCGAGTTTGTCGTTCAGGTAGTTGCGCACCAGGTAGGGCAGCGCGATGTGCACGGCAATCAGGACCAGCACCAGAGCGGCGATTGTCCCTAACGGCCAACTGTAGCGACGTTTCATTGGGCAGTTCTCCTAGCTTGTAGGGGATTGACTGTTCTGATCGTCGCAACGTTCCTCCTTCTGGACGCTTGGGAGCACGAGGCATACCCTTGGGGCCTTCCAAAGTCTCGACAACAGGAATCGCCATGAGCCGCATCTTCGCAGACAACGCGCACTCCATCGGCAACACGCCTCTGGTTCAGATCAACCGCATCGCACCGCGGGGCGTGACGATCCTGGCCAAGATCGAAGGGCGTAACCCCGGCTATTCGGTGAAGTGCCGCATTGGCGCCAGCATGGTCTGGGATGCGGAAAGCAGCGGCAAACTCAAGCCGGGCATGACCATAGTCGAGCCGACTTCGGGCAACACCGGTATCGGCCTGGCGTTTGTCGCCGCCGCCCGTGGCTACAAATTGCTGCTGACCATGCCGTCGTCCATGAGCCTTGAGCGCCGTAAAGTGCTCAAGGCTCTGGGCGCCGAACTGGTGCTGACCGAGCCGGCCAAGGGCATGAAGGGCGCCATCGACAAGGCTGCCGAGATCGTCGCCAGCGACCCGGCCACCTACTTTATGCCGGCCCAGTTCGACAACCCGGCAAACCCTGCGATACACGAGAAAACCACCGGCCCGGAAATCTGGAACGACACCGATGGCGCCGTGGACGTGCTGGTGGCGGGCGTAGGAACCGGCGGCACTATCACCGGGGTATCGCGCTATATCAAAAACACCGCGGGCAAGCCGATCCTGTCGGTGGCTGTGGAACCCATGGTTTCGCCGGTGATCACCCAGGCCTTGGCGGGTGAAGAGATCAAGCCCAGTCCGCACAAGATCCAGGGTATCGGCGCCGGATTCGTGCCGAAAAACCTCGACCTGTCGATGGTCGACCGCGTGGAACTGGCGACCGACGAGGAGTCCAAGGCCATGGCCCGACGCTTGATGCTGGAAGAAGGCATCTTGTGCGGAATCTCCTGTGGCGCCGCCATGGCCGTGGCCGTGCGCCTGGCCGAGAAGCCGGAGATGCAGGGCAAGACTATTGTGGTGATCTTGCCGGACTCCGGTGAGCGCTACCTGTCGAGCATGTTGTTCAGCGATTTGTTTACCGAGCAGGAAAACCAGGCCTGATCTTAAGAGCAACCCTGTGGCGAGGGAGCTTGCTCCCGCTGGGCTGCGCAGCGGCCCCATTATTCTGGGAGCGCTTCGCACTCCAGCGTGAGCAAGCTCCCTCGCCACAAGGTTGATGTATGTCACCCGGTCGGTCTGGGCCTTCTGCATAATGGCTCAAGTGTTTATCATGGCCGGCTGTTACGTCTGGTTTCCCATTGACGGAAATTTGCTGGCCAGGCGCTTATTTCCAGGAGTTGCTGCATGACCTTTTCTTTGGCCGCCAAACTGTCGGTGTTGCTGCTGTTCATCGGCAGCACGCTGTATGTGCACCTGCGTGGCAAGGCCCGTTTGCCGATGTTGCGTCAGTTCGTCAACCATTCGGCGCTGTTCGCCCCATATAACGCCCTGATGTACCTGTTTTCCGCGGTGCCGTCCAAGCCCTACCTGGACCGCAGCAAGTTCCCGGAACTGGATGTGCTCAAGGACAACTGGGAAGTGATCCGCGAAGAGGCCATGCACCTGTTCGACGAGGGCTATATCCGCGCTGCCGAAAAGAACAACGACGCCGGCTTCGGTTCGTTCTTCAAGAAGGGCTGGAAGCGTTTCTACCTCAAGTGGTACGACAAACCGCTGCCTTCGGCCGAGGCACTGTGCCCCAAGACTGTGGCTCTGGTGAGCAGCATCCCTAACGTCAAGGGCGCGATGTTCGCGCTGTTGCCGGGTGGCAGCCACCTCAACCCGCACCGCGACCCGTTTGCCGGTTCCCTGCGTTATCACCTGGGGCTGTCCACGCCGAACTCCGACGACTGCCGTATCTTCGTCGACGGCCAGGTCTACGCCTGGCGCGACGGTGAAGACGTGATGTTCGATGAAACCTACGTGCACTGGGTGAAAAACGAAACCGAACAGACCCGTGTGATCCTGTTCTGCGACATCGAGCGGCCGTTGAGCAACCGCGTGATGACCCGCATCAACCGCTGGGTCAGCAAGCAACTGGGCCGCGCAACCGCACCGCAGAACCTCGATGACGAGCGCGTGGGCGGCATCAACCAGGCGTACGCCTGGAGCAAGACCTTCAGCGACAAGTTCAGCGGCCAGGTCAAACAGTGGAAGCGCAAGCATCCCAAGGCCTACCGCATTGCGCGGCCGGTGCTGGCGGTGGTGGTGTTGGTACTGCTCTGGAAGTGGCTGTTCGGCTAAACCGCACACCATAAAAAGGCGCTGTATCGAAAGATACAGCGCCTTTTTCATGCCTGGAATGTGATCAAAACTGTGGGAGCTGGCTTGCCTGCGATGGCGGAGTATCAGCTATAAAAAGGTTGGCTGACCCACCGCTTTCGCAGGCAAGCCAGCTCCCACCTTAGATCTGCGTTTTTCTTAAGAGGCGATCAACTGGCGCAGCACGTAGTGCAGAATCCCGCCCGCCTTGAAATACTCCACTTCATTCAAGGTATCAATCCGGCACAGCACCTCAACCTTCTCGCTGCTGCCATCCTCCCGAGTGATCACCAACGTCAGGTTCATCCGCGGCTCGATCTCGGCATCGGTCAGCCCGAGGATATCGATCTTCTCCCTGCCGGTGAGCTTGAGTGTCTTGCGGTTCTGATCCAGCTTGAACTGCAACGGCAACACGCCCATGCCTACCAGGTTGGAGCGATGGATACGCTCGAAACTCTCGGCGATCACCGCCTTGACCCCTAGCAGGTTAGTGCCCTTGGCCGCCCAGTCGCGGCTGGAGCCGGTACCGTATTCCTGGCCGGCGATCACCACCAGCGGTGTGCCCGAGGCCTGGTACTTCATGGCGGCATCGTAGATCGCCATTTTCTCGCCCGTAGGGATATACAGCGTGTTACCGCCTTCTTCGCCGCCGAGCATTTCATTGCGGATACGGATATTGGCGAAAGTGCCGCGCATCATCACTTCATGGTTGCCCCGGCGTGAGCCGTAGGAGTTGAAGTCACGCGGCTCCACGCCCTGTTCGCGCAGGTAGCGCCCGGCCGGGCTGTCGGCCTTGATATTGCCGGCAGGGGAGATGTGGTCGGTGGTTACCGAATCCCCCAGCAGGGCCAGCACGTTGGCGCCCTTGACGTCCTCGATCACCGGCAGCGGGCCAGCAATGTCGTCGAAGAACGGCGGGTGCTGGATGTAAGTGGAATCTTGCTGCCATACGTAGGTGGCTGCCTGCGGTACTTCAATGGCTTGCCATTGCTCGTCGCCGGCAAACACTTCGGCATATTCCTTGTGGAACATGCTGGTGCTGACTTGGGCCACCGCTTCGGCGATTTCCTGGCTGCTGGGCCAGATGTCCTTGAGGTACACCGGATTACCCTGCTGGTCATTGCCCAGCGGCTCGCTGCTGATGTCGATGCGCACGGTACCGGCCAGCGCGTAGGCGACGACCAGGGGTGGCGAGGCCAGCCAATTGGTTTTCACCAGTGGGTGCACGCGGCCTTCGAAGTTACGGTTGCCGGACAGCACCGAGGCCACGGTGAGGTCGGCCTTCTGGATGGCTTTTTCGATCGGCTCGGGCAGGGGCCCGGAGTTGCCGATACAGGTGGTGCAGCCGTAGCCCACCAGGTCGAAGCCAAGCTTGTCCAGGTACTGGGTGAGGCCCGCAGCCTTGTAGTAGTCGGTGACCACTTTGGAGCCCGGCGCCAGGGAGCTTTTCACCCAGGGCTTGCGGGTCAGGCCTTTTTCCACGGCTTTTTTCGCCACCAGCCCGGCCGCCATCATCACGCTGGGGTTGGAAGTGTTGGTGCAGGAGGTAATCGCGGCGATCACCACCGCGCCGTTTTTCAGGCGATAGGTGTTACCTTCGTATTCATAATCCGCCTCGCCGACCAGGTCGGCATTGCCCACGGCAACGCCGCCTCCGCCTTCGCTTTCCAGGCGGCCTTCTTCTTTGCTGGTGGGCTTGAATTGCAGGTCGAGAAAATCGCTGAACGCTTGGCCTACATTCGGCAGGGCGACGCGGTCCTGGGGGCGTTTGGGCCCGGCAAGGCTGGCCTCGACAGTGCCCATGTCCAGGGCCAGGGTATCGGTGAACACCGGCTCCTGGCCTGCGTTGCGCCACAGGCCCTGGGCCTTGGTATAGGCTTCCACCAGCTTGACCGTCTCAGCCGGGCGGCCGGACAGGCGCAGGTAGTCCAGGGTCACCTCATCCACCGGGAAAAAGCCACAGGTCGCGCCATATTCCGGTGCCATGTTGGCGATGGTCGCGCGGTCGGCCAGGGGCAAATCGGCCAGGCCGTCGCCGTAGAACTCGACGAACTTGCCCACCACGCCTTTCTTGCGCAGCATTTGCGTGACGGTCAGCACCAGGTCGGTGGCGGTGATGCCTTCCTTGAGCTTGCCGGTGAGCTTGAAGCCGATCACTTCCGGGATCAGCATCGACACCGGCTGGCCGAGCATCGCCGCCTCGGCTTCGATCCCGCCCACGCCCCAGCCCAATACGCCGAGGCCGTTGATCATGGTGGTGTGGGAGTCGGTGCCTACCAGGGTGTCGGGGAAGGCGTAGGTGCGGCCGTCTTCCTCTTTGGTCCATACGGTGCGGCCCAGGTATTCGAGGTTGACCTGGTGGCAAATGCCGGTACCCGGTGGTACCACGCTGAAGTTGTCGAAGGCGCTCTGGCCCCAGCGCAGGAAGGCGTAGCGTTCGCCGTTGCGCTGCATTTCGATGTCGACGTTCTGCTCGAAGGCGTTGGTGGTACCGAACTTGTCGACCATCACCGAGTGGTCAATCACCAGATCCACCGGTGACAGCGGGTTGATGCGCTGTGGGTCACCCCCGGCCTTGGCCACGGCAGCGCGCATGGCGGCCAGGTCGACCACGGCGGGTACCCCGGTAAAGTCTTGCATCAGCACGCGAGCGGGGCGGTACTGGATCTCGCGGTCGGACTGGCGTTCTTTGAGCCAGGCGGCGATGGCCTTGAGGTCGGTGCCGGTGACGGTCTTGGCGTCTTCCCAGCGCAGCAGGTTTTCCAGCAGCACCTTGAGGGACATCGGCAGCTTGTCCAGGTCACCCAGGCTCTTGGCGGCTTCGGGCAGGCTGAAGTAGTGGTAGGTTTTGCTGTCTATTTGCAGTGTCTTAAGGGTTCTCAGGCTATCAAGGGATGACATTACATGACTCCTTATGGTCCGCACGGCTACGGACCTGACGGGACGAACAGAGCTATCACGTTAGCGCTGTTTTCATTAGCAGGCTAATAACTGGACTCTATCGCTGAGTCCAAGGTTCCGAACTCGGCTATCATGCGCGCGTTTTCATGACAGGTATTGCGATAGCGCAACGCCGGTTGATTCACCAGGAGATTCAATGAACACCCTTTTTATGCACTGCCGCCCGGGTTTTGAAGGCGAAGTCTGTTCCGAGATCGCGGAGCACGCTGCGCGCCTGAACGTTTCCGGCTACGCCAAGGCCAAGACCGGCAGCGCCTGCGCCGAATTTGTCTGCACCGAAGAAGACGGCGCCCAGCGCCTGATGCACGGCCAGCGCTTTGCCGAGCTGATCTTCCCCAGGCAGTGGGCGCGCGGGGTGTTTATCGACCTGCCGGAAACCGACCGCATCAGCGTGATCCTCGCCCACCTGCGCGAGTTTCCGCTGTGCGGCAGCTTGTGGCTGGAGATGGTCGACACCAATGACGGCAAGGAACTGTCGAACTTCTGCAAGAAATTCGAAGTGCACCTGCGCAAAGCCCTGCTCAACGCCGGCAAGCTGGTGGACGACCCGAGCAAGCCGCGCCTGCTGCTGACCTTCAAGAGCGGCCGCGAAGTGTTCATGGGCCTGGCCGAGTCGAACAACTCGGCGATGTGGCCCATGGGCATCCCGCGCCTCAAGTTCCCGCGTGACGCGCCCAGCCGCTCGACCCTCAAGCTGGAAGAGGCCTGGCACCACTTCATCCCCCGTGACCAGTGGGACGAACGCCTGCACGGCGACATGACCGGCGTCGACCTCGGCGCAGCACCGGGCGGCTGGACCTGGCAACTGGTCAACCGTGGCATGCTGGTGACCGCCATCGACAACGGCCCCATGGCCGAAAGCCTGATGGACACCGGCCTGGTGCAACACCTGATGGCCGACGGCTTCACCTTCGTGCCCAAGCAGCCGGTGGACTGGATGGTCTGCGATATCGTCGAAAAACCTGCGCGCAACGCGGCACTCTTGGAAACCTGGATTGGCGAAGGGCATTGCCGCGAGGCGGTGGTGAACCTGAAGTTGCCGATGAAGCAGCGTTACGCCGAGGTGAAGCGCCTGCTGGAGCGCATCGAAGAGGGCTTCAAGGCGCGCGGCATTCGTGTGGAGATCGGCTGCAAGCAGCTCTACCACGACCGCGAAGAGGTGACCTGTCACCTGCGCCGCCTGGTAGACGTAAAGAAATCCAAAGGCCGCTGATATTAAATGTGGGAGCTGGCTTGCCTGCGAAAGCGGTATTACAGTCGAAGTTTATGTTGAATGTGCCCCCGTCATCGCGGGCAAGCCCGCTCCCACATTGTTGAGCGGTGCCAGTTTTAGGAGTGAAGTATGAGTCTTGAACAGCCTGTCGACGGGACCCTCGACGCCACCGGCCTCAACTGCCCGGAACCCGTGATGATGCTGCACCAGCACATCCGCGACCTGCCGGCGGGCGGCCTGCTCAAGGTCATCGCGACCGACCCGTCGACCCGTCGCGATATCCCCAAGTTCTGCGTGTTTCTCGACCATGAACTGGTGGATCAGCGGGAAGATGCTGGCACCTACCTGTACTGGATCCGCAAGAAAGCCGATTAAGCCTGCGCCTTTTCGGCCCGAATGCGTCGGCGTGCACTGCGCGCCAGGCGCACCACCAACATCCCCGCCGCACAGCTCAAGCCCACGATCAGCCCTTGCCATAAACCGCTCGGGCCGCTGGGCTCGCCGAGCCAGTTTGTCAGGCCCAGGGCGTAACCTACCGGCAGGCCCACGCCCCAATAGGCGAACAAGGTCAGCACCATGGTCACCCGGGTGTCCTGGTAGCCGCGCAATGCGCCGGCGGCGGTGACCTGGATCGAGTCAGAGAACTGGAACAGCGCCGAGAACACGATCAGCATCGACGCCAGGTGGATCACTACCGGGTCGGGGGTGTAGATCGCTGCAATCTGCTCGCGAAACAACAGCATCAAGCTGCAGGAAAAGCAGGCATACGCCAGTGCGGTGCCCATGCCGACGCCGGCGGCGAAGCGTGCTTCCCGAGGTTCGCCGCGCCCCAGCGCCTGGCCGACGCGCACGGTGACGGCCATGCTCAGGGAATAGGGGATCATGAACACCAGGGAGCTGACGTTCAGCGCGATCTGGTGACCGGAGACCACCGTGGCGCCCAGGCTGCCGATCAACAAGGCGATCACCGCAAAAATACTCGATTCGGCAAAGATCGCCACGCCTATCGGCAGGCCAATGCCCAACACGCGCTTGATCACCGCCCACTGCGGCCAGTCGAAGCGCTTGAACAATTCGCTGCTTTGATAGGCCGCGCCCCAGCGCGTCCAGATGGCCAGGCCGATCATCATCACCCACATCGCAATCGCGGTAGCCCAGCCACAACCCACGCCGCCCATGGCCGGTACGCCCAAGTGGCCGTAGATGAAGATGTAGTTCAGCGGAATATTCAGCGCCAAGCCGCACAAGCCCATGACCATGCTCGGCCGTGTGCGGCCCAGGCCGTCACTGAAACAGCGAAACACGTAGTACAACGCCACCGCCGGCATACCGGCGGCGATGCCGTGCAGGTAGCCCATGGACGGCTCGATCAAGTCGGGTTCGACCTTCATCGCATGCAGGATCGGCTCGGCGCATAGCAACAACAGCGCCCCTGCGATGCCAACCACGACGGCCAGCCACAATGACTGACGCACCAAGGGCCCGATCTCGCTGAACTGGCCCGCACCGTAGCGCTGGGCGACTTTCGGCGTGGTGGCAAGCAGAGTGCCGGTCATCAACAGGTACACCGGGATCCAGATCGAATTACCCAGGCCCACCGCCGCCAGGTCCTGCGGGCTCACGCGCCCGGCCATCACCGCGTCGACGAAGCTCATCGCGGTGGTGGCCAGTTGGCCGATCATGATCGGCAAGGCCAGCGTCAGCAGGCCGCGCACTTCCCGGCTGATGCGGGCGGGGCGGGAGAGGGTAGCGGTGGCAGTGTTCACGTACAGGTGTCCAATAGAAAGGCAGTCGCAAGGACGGCGGATTCTACGCGTTGACGCAGCGGTCAGGAAAAAACCTGTGTTAGGGATTTGTAAGCGATGCGCCCAGGCCAGCGCTGACCCCTGTGGGAGCTGGCTTGCCTGCGATGCGGGCACCTCGGTCCATCAGGCAAACCGGGTCGATGCAATCGCAGGCAAGCCAGCTCCTACACAGGATCTTCTGTACACTGCCAATCCGCCAAAGGAGCCTGCCATGCTGATTGTTGCCGACGAAAATATCCCGCTGCTCGATGCATTCTTCGAAGGGTTTGGCGAGATTCGCCGCGTGCCCGGCCGTTCCATCGACCGCGCCACCGTCGAGCAGGCCGATGTACTGCTGGTGCGCTCGGTGACCAACGTCAACCGTGCCTTGCTTGAGGGCAGTAACGTGCGCTTTGTCGGCACCTGCACCATCGGCACCGACCACCTGGACCTCGACTACTTCAAGCAAGCGGGTATCCAGTGGTCCAGCGCGCCCGGCTGCAATGCGCGTGGGGTGGTGGACTACGTGCTTGGCAGCTTGCAGACCCTGGCTGAAATCGAAGGCGCTGACCTCAAGCAGCGCACCTACGGCATTGTCGGCGCGGGTGAAGTCGGCGGGCGTTTGGTCAAGGTGCTCAAGGGCCTGGGTTGGAATGTGTTGGTGTGCGATCCGCCGCGCCAGATTACCGAGGGCAGTGATTACGTCAGCCTGCAGCAGATCATCGAGCAATGTGACGTGATCAGCTTGCATACGCCGCTGATCAAGTCCGGCAACGGTTCTACCTGGCACCTGCTTGATCGCCAGCGCCTGGAACAGCTCAAGCCAGGCACATGGCTGATCAACGCCAGCCGGGGTGCGGTGGTGGATAACGCCGCGCTGCGCGAGGTGTTGCTGGCGCGCGAAGACCTGCAAGCGGTGCTGGACGTGTGGGAAGGCGAGCCCGAGGTGGACGTCGACCTGGCTGACCTGTGCGTGCTGGCCACACCGCATATTGCCGGCTACAGCCTCGATGGCAAGCAGCGCGGCACCGCGCAGATTTACCAGGCGCTGTGCGCGCACCTGGGCCAGGAACCGAGTATTCACTTAAGTGATTTGCTGCCGGCCCCCTGGCTGGCCGAGATGCACCTGCATCCTGAGACTGACCCGGCCTGGGCGCTGGCGACCTTGTGCCGCAGTGTGTACGACCCACGCCGTGACGACGCGGATTTCCGCCGCAGCCTGGTGGGCACCGTGCAGGAACAGCGCCAAGCTTTCGACCTGCTGCGCAAGCACTATCCGGAGCGTCGCGAGATCGATGGCTTGAAGGTGCGCATCAACGGGGAGTCGGCGGTGCTGTCACAGATCGTGACTGCTCTGGGTGCCGAACAGCTGTAACGGTTATCGCGGTGCTCTTGAGGCCTTCGCGAGCAAGCTCGCTTCTACAGAGGGCATAAAAAACCCGGCCATCTGGGCCGGGTTTGAAAGAGCGTGGGCGCTTCAGCCTTGCTGGGCAGGCTTGACCAGTCGCTGTTCCAGCTCGCTGCAGGCTTGCTGGATCATTTCTTCGGTAATCTGCACTTCCCGGCCCTTGGCATCGATGTACGAGCAAGGCAGCTGCTGCGGCTGGCGGATCACTTCAATCTTGGCGTCGCTGCTATTTTGCAAGGTCATGGCCTGTCTCCTCATCAGGTTGTGTACCTACTTTAATTCCCCCTCATGAACGCGCTGTTACAACTCCTTACACGCTCATCGGTTCGAACACCCAGTCCACCAGAAACCGGTACATATTTCCAGATCAGGCTTAGACCGATAGCCTCTAGCGGCCTGCATCGGCGGGCATAATTAACCTGACTCATTGTTATTTGCGCAAGTTCCCCCAATGTTGAGGTACAGACTCCTCATTGGGTGATGCCTTCCATGTTCTCAATCCGTCAACGCCGTGCGATTCGCCTGGCCAGCCGCTTTATTGCGCCCTACCGTTGGCAGGCGCTTGGCGCACTGCTGGCGCTGATCGTCACCGCTGGCATCACCTTGTCCATGGGGCAGGGCATACGCCTGTTGGTGGACCAGGGCTTCATGACCCAGTCGCCGCATCTGCTCAACCAGTCTATAGGCCTGTTCATGCTGCTGGTGCTCGGCCTGGCCGTGGGCACCTTCACGCGGTTTTACCTGGTGTCGTGGATTGGCGAGCGGGTGGTGGCCGATATTCGCCGGCAGGTGTTCAATCACCTGATCTACCTGCACCCAGGCTTCTACGAGAACAACCGCAGCTCGGAAATCCAGTCGCGGCTGACCACCGACACCACCTTGCTGCAATCGGTGATCGGCTCATCACTGTCGCTGTTTTTGCGCAACGCCCTGATGGTGATCGGCGGCATCGTGTTGCTGTTTATCACTAACCCCAAGCTCACCAGCATCGTGGTGGTGGCGTTGCCGCTGGTGCTGGCGCCGATTCTGATCTTCGGGCGCAGGGTGCGCAGCCTGTCGCGTTTGAGCCAGGACCGTATCGCGGACGTCGGCAGCTATGTCGCCGAAACGCTGGGCCAGATCAAGACCGTGCAGGCCTATAACCATCAGGTGCAGGACGAACAGCGCTTCGCCGTTACCGTCGAGGACGCCTTTGTCACGGCACGTAAACGCATCTTGCAGCGTTCCTGGCTGATCACCCTGGTGATCATGCTGGTGCTCGGCGCGGTAGGCGTGATGCTGTGGGTGGGCGGCATGGACGTGATCAGCGGACGCATTTCCGGCGGTGAGCTGGCGGCGTTCGTGTTCTACAGCCTGATTGTCGGCAGCGCCGTCGGCACCCTGAGCGAAGTGCTTGGCGAGTTGCAGCGTGCCTTTGGTGCAGCCGAGCGTATCGGTGAGCTGTTGCAGTCAGGCAACGAGATCCAGGCGCCGACCACAGGCGGCGTACGTTTGCCGGAACGCGTCAGTGGCCGCATGGAACTGCAGGACCTACGCTTTTCCTATCCTTCGCGACCGGACAGCTACGCCATCGACGGCTTGAACCTGACCATCAACCCGGGCGAAACCCTGGCGTTGGTAGGGCCGTCCGGTGCGGGCAAGTCGACAATTTTCGATCTGCTGCTGCGTTTCTACGACCCCCAGCAAGGCCGAATCCTGCTCGAAGGCCAGCCGCTGACCGAGCTTGACCCGTTAGACCTGCGGCGCCATTTCGCTCTGGTGTCCCAGAGCCCGGCTTTGTTCTTCGGCAGCGTCGAGGACAACATCCGCTACGGCAACCCGTCCGCCACCACCGCCCAGGTGGAAGCCGCCGCCCGAATCGCCCACGCCCACGACTTCATCCTGAAAATGCCCGACGGCTACCAGACCCACTTAGGTGAAAGTGGCCAGGGCCTTTCCGGCGGCCAGCGCCAACGCCTGGCCATCGCTCGCGCCTTGCTGGTCGACGCGCCGATCCTGCTGCTGGACGAAGCCACCAGCGCCCTCGACGCCCAAAGTGAACACCTTATCCAGCAAGCGCTGCCGCAGCTGATGCAGGGGCGCACCACGCTGGTGATCGCCCACCGTTTGGCCACGGTGAAGAATGCCGACCGCATTGCGGTGATGGACCAGGGCAAGCTGGTGGCGGTGGGCACGCATCAGCAGTTGATTGCGAGCAATCCGCTGTATGCGCGGTTGGCGGCGTTGCAGTTCAGTGATGGAGATGAACAGGTGAATCAGCGCCCATAAAAAATGCCCGCATCTTTCGATGCGGGCAATGAAACCTCTGTAGGAGCGAGCTTGCTCGCGAAAAACTCACAGGCGCCGCGTTTATCCAGGAAGCACTCGTTAGCGTTGACGTTCTTCGCGAGCAAGCTCGCTCCTACTGGTCGTCGAAGTACCGCTCATGCCAATCCACCAACGGCTGTGGTGAGTTGAGCTTCTGCCCGTAGATCACCGAATAAGACAGCACGTTCTGCACATACTGGCGGGTTTCGTCGAAGGGGATGCTTTCCACCCATACGTCGAAACTGAGGTGGTCTGCGCCGCGCAGCCATTGGCGCACGCGGCCTGGGCCGGCGTTGTAGGCAGCGGAGGCGAGCACGCGGTTGCCGTTGAACTGGCTGTGCACCTGGCTCAGGTAAGCAGCGCCGAGCTGGATGTTTTTATCCGGGTCCAGCACCTGGGCCGGGGAGGCCAGGGGGATGCTGAACTTGCGTGCGGTTTCCTTGGCGGTGCCGGGCATCAGTTGCATCAGGCCGCTGGCGCCGACGCCGGAGCGGGCATCGTCCATGAACGCGCTTTCCTGACGGGTGATGGCAAAGATCCAGCTGGAGTGCAGGCCACGTACCTTGGCTTCGCGCACCAGGGTGTCGCGGTGGGCCATCGGGAAGCGGATGTCCAGATCGTCCCAGTACTGCGCCTGGCTGATGGTGCGGATGGCCGGAAAGTACCACTTCATGTCGTAGGCCAACTTGGCCTGGGCGACCATCTCGTCACGGTTGAAATGACGGCTGACGTGGTACCACTCACGGCGACCGTCGACGATCTGGCCACGGGCGTAGAACTCCAGGGCACGCCGCACCCCAGGGGTATTGCGCACCTTGTTGACCAGCGCCTGGCTCATCACCAGCGGCTTGTTGTTCAACTGGTAAGGGGCTTTGGAGCGGTCAGCAGCGAGGAAACCGTAGAAGTCCCGCTCCTTGGCCACGTTTTTGTACAGCACCAAAGCCTGCGGGTTTTTCGGCTCGGCCAGCTCCAGGCTGCGTGCCTGCCAGTAGCGCCAACGGTTGGTGGTGGCCAGGTCCTGTGGGAGTTTGCGGGTCAACTGGTAGGCGTCTTCCCAGCGCGCCAGGCGCAACAGCAGGCGCAGACGCCACTCTGAAACCGTATTGTCGCGCAACTCGGGGTCGTACTTGGTCATGACCTCCAGCGCGCGCGGGTCGAAGCGCTTGGCCAGGGTCAAGCCGATCTCGCGGGCAATCGACACCTTTTCGTCACGGGAGAAGTGCATGCTGCTGGCGTAGCCATCGAGCAGCGACATGGCTTTGTCCGGATCCTGGCGCGCCAGGCGACGCAGGCCCAGGCCCACGGCGTCAGACATGGCCTCGGTGGCCGGCTGGAAGCGTGACGGGTCGCTGAGCATGTCTGGCTTCTGTGCCACATCCACCATCAGGCGGCCCTGGGCGCCAAGGGTCGGCAGGGTTTTCACCAGGCTGTTGGCCAGCGCGTAGTTACGCGCTTCGGCGGCGAGCTTGGCGCGGTCCCAGATCTTCTGCTCGGTGAGTTGGCCGGCAGCGGCCCATTGGCCAAACGTGACGTCACAGGCGGCTGGCTGGGATTTGCCGGTCATCCACAGTTTTTCGGCGGTCTTGTAGCCTTCGGCCTTCAGGTTGTGGCTGAGCTGGTATTGGCCATGCAGGCAGTCCAGCTCGACGAAATTGAGCTTGGTGTCGTAGTACTTTTCAAAAGTCTGCCAATCGCCGCGTTCGGCCAGCCAGCGCAGCCAACGCAGTTTCATCCAGTTGGCCTGGGGCAGGTCGCCGTGTTTGGCGAGGAATTGTTCGATTTCCTCGTTACTTGCGGTTTTCAGGCGCGCGGTCAGTTCGTCATAGGCCAGATAGGGCGTGAGCGGGTAGTCGGCCAGGGCCTGGCTGTATTGCATGTAAGGGCCGGTGTCGCCCTTGGCCAGGGCGCGTTTGGCTTGATCGTAATACTGGCGTTGAGTGGTGAGATCCACCGCCTGGGCGGATTGAACGGCAGTGGCGGAAAGGAGCAGACAAGACAAAAAGTTGAAAAGGCGACTGCGCATGAGACGTCCGTGCAGAGAAATCACGACTAGCACCGGCACCGCCGACACTGATTGCCCCTAGCTTAGCCTTTTGCCAGCGGCCCGCGAAAGCTTTGCCGGCTGGTTCGTTCAAGTTCGCTGGAAATGTCCTACAGAACGTGTCTATACAGAAAATCCCGACCGCATCCCACCTTCAACTCAGGTAGAATGCGCGCCCAGTTTTTGGAGAAGCGTATGACCCTGCTCAAATTCAGCGATGTGTCCCTTGCTTTCGGCGCCATGCCGTTGTTGGACAAGGTGTCCTGGCAGATCGCCCGTGGTGAGCGGGTGTGCATCATCGGCCGCAACGGCACCGGCAAGTCCAGCATGATGAAGCTGGTAAAAGGCGACCAGAAGCCCGATGACGGCTCTGTCTGGCGTGCCCCGGGCCTCAAGATCGGCGAATTGCCGCAAGAATTGCCGGTGGCCGACGGACGGACAGTGTTCGACGTGGTAGCCGAAGGCCTGGACGGCGTAGGCGAGTTGCTCGCGCAATACCATCACCTGGCACAGAACTGCGTCACCGAAGAAGACCTGGACAAACTGATGCACGTCCAGCAAGACCTCGAAGCCCGTGATGGCTGGCGCTTGCAGCAACTGGTGGACAGCACCCTGAGCCGCCTGCAACTGCCGCCCGACAAGACCCTCGCCGAATTGTCCGGTGGCTGGCGTCGTCGCGTGCTGCTGGCCCAGGCCCTGGTGTCCGAGCCGGACCTGCTGCTGCTCGACGAACCGACCAACCACCTGGACATTGGCGCCATCGCCTGGCTTGAAGAAGCCATCAAGGACTTCCAGGGCGCCGTGCTGTTTATCACGCACGACCGTGCATTCCTGCAGAGCCTGGCCACGCGCATCCTCGAGCTGGACCGTGGCGGCCTGATCGACTGGAACGGCGACTACGCCAGCTTCCTGGTGCACAAGGAAGCCGCCCTGGCGGCCGAAGAAACCGCCAACGCGCTGTTCGACAAGAAGCTGGCCCAGGAAGAAGTCTGGATCCGCCAGGGCATCAAGGCCCGTCGCACCCGTAACGAAGGCCGCGTGCGTGCCTTGAAAGCCTTGCGCGTCGAGCGCAGTGAGCGCCGCGAGCGTACCGGCAAGGCCAATATCCAGCTCGATACTGCCGACAAGTCGGGCAAGCAAGTGATGGTGCTGGAGAACGTCAGCTTCCATCACCCGGACGGCCCGTTCCTGATCAAGGACTTCTCCATGGTCCTGCAGCGTGGCGATCGTATCGGCCTGCTGGGCGCCAACGGTACCGGCAAGACCACCTTGCTCAAGCTGATGCTCAGCGGTCTGCAACCGACCAGCGGCAAGGTAGAAGAGGGCACTCGCATCGACGTGGCCTACTTTGACCAGTTGCGCCACCAGTTGGACCTGGAAAAGACCGTGATCGACAACGTCGCCGAAGGTCGCGACTTTATCGACATCGACGGCCAGAGCCGCCACGTACTCAGCTACCTGGGCGACTTCCTGTTCAGCCCGCAACGTGCGCGCACGCCGGTCAAGGCTCTGTCTGGTGGTGAGCGCGCGCGCCTGCTGCTGGCCAAGCTGTTCAGCAAGCCGGCCAACCTGCTGGTGCTCGACGAACCGACCAACGACCTCGACGTGGAAACCCTGGAACTGTTGGAAGAGGTCTTGCTGACCTTCAACGGCACCGTGCTGATGGTCAGTCACGACCGGGAATTCCTCGACAACGTGGTCACCAGCACCCTGGTTTTCGAAGGCGAAGGCAAGGTGCGCGAATACGTGGGCGGTTATCAGGACTGGCTGCGTCAGGGCGGCTCGCCGCGCCTGCTGGGCGTGACCGAGAGCAAGTCGGGCAAGGCCGACCTGAACACGGCGGTGGTGGCGCCGGTCGCTGCCGAAACGCCTGCACCGGCTGCTGAAGCTGCGCCTGCCAAGAAAAAGCTCAGCTACAAGTTGCAGCGTGAACTGGAAGCCTTGCCAGGCGATATCGATGCCAAGGAACAGCAGATCGCTGCGGTCGAAGCGGAAATGGCTGACGCCGGCTTCTACCTGCGCCCTGCGGCAGAAACCGCCAAGGTCATCGCCTCTCTGGAGACGCTGAACCAGGAGCTGGAAGCGTTGGTTGAGCGTTGGGCCGAGCTGGATGCCTGACTGATCGACCCGCAATAAAAAAGCCCGGCGCTCTTCTATGAGCGCCGGGCTTTTTAATATGAAATGCGATTCAACTGTGGGAGCTGGCTTGCCTGCGATAGCAGTCTGTCAGTTGATGTATCGGGTGGCAGATACACCGCTATCGCAGGCAAGCCAGCTCCCACATTAGACCTTCATCGGTCTTACGAACTCTTTACCAGTTTGACGGCCAGTACATCGCACGGTGCGCCGTGCAATACATCATTGGCGGTCGAACCCAGCAGCAAGGCCAAGCCGTGGCGCCCATGGCTACCCACTACGATCAGGTCACAACCCTGTTCTTTGGCCAGGTGGTGGATTTCCTGGCGCGGTTGGCCGTAGGTAAGATGGGAATTTTCCTTGCTGACCTTGGGATACTTGAGAATCAAGCGGTCAAGGCGCTCCTTGGCCTGGTCGAACTGTTGCTGCTGCAGTTGGGAAAGGTCCATTGGCACGTCACCACCAAAGGCCATAGCCATGGGCTCGACGATGTGTACCAACGACAGTTTGGCGCCATTGGCAATCGCGGATTCCTGTGCGCGCTTGATCACTGGATCGCACTCTTCGGTCAGGTCGACAGCGACCAGAATATGTTCGTAGGGCATGAGGCGTTCCTCCAGGGGGCTGCAATAAGTTCAGTATGGCTGCTTTCAAGCGGATGGGGTTGCCGCAGATCAAATCCGCTCATCTAGAAATTCGGGAGTACACATATGACGGTCTGGATAGTGGTGTCAATCCTTGCGGTGGTTTTAAGCCCCCTGGTATGGCTGCGCCCTTCGCGCCAGCAGAGTGGGCGCATGGCCCTGCGCATGGAGGCACGCCGCATCGGGCTGGCCATGCAGTTGGCGCCCCAGGAGTGGCCGCACTGGCTCAAACAGGAGCCGCCGAGCCCGTGCGCGCAGTATTGCCGGCCACGACGCGGCAACGCGCCCGCAACCTGGAGCTACTGGCAGCTGGAGCCCGGGCTGTGGGTCAATCAGTGGCGTGAACCCTGTGTGGATGAGAAGTTGTTGCCGCATTTTGCAACGCTGCCGGCAAACGTCTACAAGGTCGAGGCCGACAAACAAATGATTGCCCTGTATTGGGGCGAAAAGGGCGACGCGAGCGTCCTGAAAGATATTGATACGCTGCTCAAGGCCCTGGCCTGACCCACACCTGTAGGAGCGAGCTTGCTCGCGAAAATCGCCAACGATAACGCGGATAACCAGGCTATACGCGGCGCTCTCCAGGTTTTCGCGAGCAAGCTCGCTCCTACAGAAAAGCCGGCCAATAAAAAGCCCGACATCATCATCGGGCTGGAGCTGGCCAGGCAGGCCGGTAAATCTGTAGGTTGCCGCTAGCCTAGCCGTGTATTGCGTTCTGTACAGCTTTTTCCCACACCTTTTCTATTATTGATCCTGTGAATATTTGAATATTGGCGGGTGGCCAGCCGGTGGGCCGGGTTCTGAAATGACCGGAAAGTCGCGTTTTTCCTAGCCTTTGGAGCGATTGACAATTGCTCGGAATTGGATGAAGGTGGCGTACCCAAATCAAACGGGCGTATGAATTGAGCGTTTGCCTGTCAGACGACTCATACAAAACCCGACTATCGCACTGGCGGGTGTGCCTGGCGGATTGGCGTGAGCATTGATTCAACTGTCAATGTCAAACCAGAGACCAGCGTCCAGTGTGTACTGTTCAGCTTCCATATCGTGGAGATCAGTTGATGATTTACGAAGGTAAAGCCATCACGGTTAAGGCTCTTGAAAGTGGCATCGTCGAACTCAAATTCGACCTCAAGGGTGAGTCCGTCAACAAGTTCAACCGTCTAACCCTGAACGAACTGCGTCAGGCCGTAGACACCATCAAAGCAGATGCTTCGGTCAAGGGCGTGATCGTCTCCAGCGGCAAGGACGTGTTTATCGTCGGCGCTGACATCACCGAATTCGTCGACAACTTCAAGCTGCCCGATGCCGAGCTGGTGGCTGGCAACCTCGAAGCCAACAAGATCTTCAGCGATTTCGAAGACCTCAACGTGCCGACCGTTGCTGCCATCAATGGCATCGCGTTGGGCGGCGGCCTGGAAATGTGCCTGGCGGCAGACTTCCGCGTCATGTCTGCGACGGCCAAGATCGGCCTGCCGGAAGTCAAGCTGGGCATCTACCCAGGCTTTGGCGGTACCGTGCGCCTGCCGCGCCTGATCGGTGCCGACAACGCGATCGAATGGATCGCCGCCGGCAAGGAAAACAAAGCTGAAGATGCACTGAAAGTCGGTGCTGTCGACGCTGTCGTTGCCCCGGACAAATTGGCCGAAGCCGCGCTGAACCTGATCAAGGGCGCCATCAGCGGCGAATTTGACTACAAGGCCAAGCGTCAGCCGAAGCTGGAAAAACTCAAGCTCAACGCCATCGAACAGATGATGTCGTTCGAAACCGCCAAAGGTTTCGTGGCCGGCCAGGCCGGCCCGAACTACCCGGCGCCGGTGGAAGCGATCAAGACCATCCAGAAGGCCGCGAACTTCGGTCGCGACAAAGCCCTGGAAGTGGAAGCGGCAGGCTTCGTCAAACTGGCGAAAACCTCGGCGGCCCAGAGCCTGATCGGCCTGTTCCTGAACGATCAGGAACTGAAGAAAAAGGCCAAGGCCTACGACGAAATCGCCAAGGACGTGAAACAGGCCGCCGTACTCGGCGCCGGTATCATGGGCGGCGGTATCGCCTATCAGTCGGCGTCCAAAGGCACGCCGATCCTGATGAAAGACATCAACGAACACGGTATCGAGCAGGGCCTGGCCGAAGCCGCCAAGCTGCTGGTGGGCCGCGTTGATAAAGGTCGCATGACCGCTGCAAAAATGGCTGAAGTGCTTAACGGCATTCGCCCTACGCTGTCCTACGGCGATTTCGGCCACGTCGACCTGGTGGTCGAAGCGGTTGTCGAAAACCCGAAGGTCAAGCAAGCCGTACTGGCTGAAGTGGAAGCCCAGGTCAAAGATGACACCATCCTGGCCTCCAACACCTCGACTATTTCCATCTCGCTGCTGGCCAAGGCCCTCAAGCGTCCGGAAAACTTCGTCGGCATGCACTTCTTCAACCCGGTGCACATGATGCCGCTGGTGGAAGTGATCCGTGGCGAGAAGTCCAGCGAGCTGGCCGTTGCCACCACCGTTGCCTACGCCAAGAAAATGGGCAAGAACCCGATCGTCGTCAACGATTGTCCGGGCTTTTTGGTCAACCGTGTGCTGTTCCCGTACTTTGGCGGTTTCGCCAAGCTGGTCAGCGCCGGTGTAGATTTTGTGCGCATCGACAAGGTCATGGAAAAATTTGGCTGGCCCATGGGCCCGGCGTACCTGATGGACGTGGTCGGCATCGACACCGGCCACCACGGTCGCGACGTCATGGCTGAAGGCTTCCCGGACCGCATGAAAGACGACCGTCGTTCGGCTGTCGATGCACTCTACGAAGCCAAGCGCCTGGGCCAGAAGAACGGCAAGGGCTTCTACGCCTACGAGACCGACAAGAAGGGCAAGCAGAAGAAAGTGGCCGACCCGTCGGTGCACGAAGTACTCGCTCCGGTCATCTACGAACAGCGTGAGGTGTCCGACGAGGACATCATCAACTGGATGATGATCGCCCTGTGCCTGGAAACCGTGCGTTGCCTGGAAGACGGCATCGTCGAAACCGCCGCCGAAGCCGATATGGGCCTGGTGTACGGCATTGGTTTCCCTCCATTCCGTGGTGGTGCGCTGCGTTACATCGACTCCATCGGTGTGGCCCAGTTCGTTGCCCTGGCTGATCAGTACGCTGATCTGGGCCCGCTGTACCACCCGACCGCGAAGCTGCGTGAAATGGCCAAGAATGGCCAGAGCTTCTTCGGTTAAGTGCCCAGACGACTAGAGCGAGAATATTTATGAGCTTGAATCCAAGAGACGTCGTGATCGTCGACTTCGGTCGTACGCCGATGGGCCGCTCCAAGGGCGGCATGCACCGCAACACCCGCGCCGAAGACATGTCGGCGCACCTGATCAGCAAAGTGCTGGAGCGCAACACCAAGGTCGACCCGAACGAAGTCGAGGACGTGATCTGGGGCTGCGTCAACCAGACCCTGGAGCAGGGCTGGAACATCGCGCGCATGGCGTCGTTGATGACCCAGATCCCGCACACCGCGGCCGGCCAGACCGTCAGCCGTCTGTGTGGTTCGTCGATGAGCGCGCTGCACACCGCTGCGCAAGCGATCATGACCGGCAACGGCGATGTATTCGTGGTCGGCGGCGTGGAGCACATGGGCCACGTCAGCATGATGCACGGCGTCGATCCTAACCCGCACATGTCCCTCTACGCGGCGAAAGCCTCGGGCATGATGGGCCTTACCGCGGAAATGCTCGGCAAAATGCACGGCATCACCCGTGAAGCCCAGGACGCCTTCGGCCTGCGCTCCCACCAGCTCGCCCACAAGGCGACTGTGGAAGGCAAGTTCAAGGATGAAATCATCCCGATGAACGGCTACGACGAGAATGGCTTCCTGAAACTGTTCGACTACGACGAAACCATTCGTCCGGACACTACCCTGGAAAGCCTGGCGGCCCTCAAGCCAGCCTTCAATCCAAAGGGCGGCACCGTGACAGCCGGTACTTCCTCGCAAATCACCGATGGTGCTTCGTGCATGATCGTGATGTCGGCACAGCGTGCCCAGGACCTGGGTATCCAGCCGCTGGCGGTGATTCGTTCGATGGCAGTGGCGGGTGTGGATCCGGCGATCATGGGCTATGGTCCAGTACCGGCCACACAAAAAGCCTTGAAGCGCGCAGGCCTTTCCATCTCCGATATCGACTTCTTCGAGCTCAACGAAGCTTTCGCCGCACAGGCCCTGCCAGTGCTGAAAGATTTGAAAGTACTCGACAAGATGAACGAGAAGGTTAACCTGCACGGCGGTGCGATTGCCCTGGGCCACCCATTCGGTTGCTCCGGTGCGCGTATCTCTGGCACTTTGCTTAACGTGATGAAGCAAAATGGCGGCAACCTTGGGGTTGCAACCATGTGCATTGGTCTCGGCCAAGGCATCTCTACCGTCTTCGAACGCGTCTAAACGTTCGGTTGACGGAAGCCGGGGCCCAGTGCCCCGGTTTTTGTTTTTTGGAACTTTTAAATATTTTTTTTCAACAAATTTTGCATGAGGGCCAGAGCATGAAAGTCGAACCAGGGCTCTACCAGCATTACAAGGGGCCGCAGTACCGTGTTTTCAGCGTGGCGCGCCACTCTGAAACCGAAGAAGAAGTGGTGTTTTACCAAGCGCTGTATGGCGAATACGGCTTTTGGGTGCGCCCTTTGAGCATGTTCCTGGAGACCGTCGAAGTTGACGGCGAGCAGGTCCCGCGCTTTGCTTTGGTCACGGCCGAACCCAGTCTTTTTACAGGGCAATAACGGCAGGTCGCGCAGAATGCTGCGCTTGACCTCATCCGGTTGCCACTATATATAGCGTTGCCGCGTCAGGCGCCAACTGCCTTTCACTTCTCGAATTCAGGAATTTTCCGATCCATGGGCAAATCGCTGGTCATTGTGGAATCCCCGGCTAAGGCCAAGACCATCAACAAGTACTTGGGCAACGAGTACGTGGTGAAGTCGAGTATCGGCCATATCCGAGACCTGCCCACCAGCGGTTCGGCTAGCGCCAGCAAGGAGCCTGCCGCCAAGCGCGGCAAGGCCGCCGCGGGCGAAGGTCCGGTACTCACGCCTAAAGAAAAAGCGCGCAAGCAACTGGTTTCGCGCATGGGTGTGGACCCGGACCATGGCTGGAAGGCCAAGTACGAAATCCTTCCGGGCAAGGAAAAGGTCATCGAAGAGCTGCGCCGGCTCGCCAAAGATGCTGACACCATCTATCTCGCGACGGACTTGGACCGCGAAGGGGAAGCCATTGCCTGGCACCTGCGCGAAGCCATCGGCGGTGATGACAGCCGCTACAAGCGCGTGGTGTTCAACGAAATCACCAAGAAAGCCATTCAGGAAGCCTTCTCCAAGCCGGGCGAGCTGGACATCGACCGTGTCAACGCCCAGCAGGCCCGTCGCTTCCTCGACCGCGTCGTCGGCTACATGGTCTCGCCACTGCTGTGGGCGAAGATCGCTCGTGGTCTGTCCGCCGGCCGTGTGCAATCGGTTGCGGTGAAGCTGGTGGTGGAACGTGAGCGCGAGATCCGTGCGTTCATTCCTGAAGAATACTGGGAAGTCCACGCCGACCTCGGCACTGCCAAGGGCGCCAATGTGCGCTTTGAAGTGGCCCGTGAGAAAGGCGAGGCCTTCAAACCGCTGAACGAAGCCCAGGCCATGGCCGCGCTGGAGAAGCTCAAGGCTTCCAGCTACAGCATCGTCAAGCGTGAAGACAAACCGACCAGCAGCAAGCCGTCGGCGCCGTTCATCACCTCCACCCTGCAACAGGCCGCGAGCAACCGCCTGGGCTTCGGGGTGAAGAAGACCATGATGATGGCCCAGCGTCTGTATGAGGCTGGCTACATCACCTATATGCGTACGGACTCCACCAACCTCTCGCAAGACGCGGTGGCGATGGCGCGTACCTATATTGAAAGCGAATTCGGCAAGACCTACCTGCCGGAGAAGCCGAACGTCTACAGCAGCAAGGAAGGCGCACAAGAGGCTCACGAAGCGATTCGTCCTTCTGACGCCAACACCACGCCTGCCAAGCTGAGCGGCATGGAGCGCGACGCTGAGCGCCTCTACGAGCTGATCTGGCGCCAGTTCCTGGCCTGCCAGATGCTGCCGGCGCAATACCTGTCTACTACCGTCAGCGTGGGCGCGGGCGATTTCGAGTTGCGTGCCAAGGGCCGTATCCTCAAGTTCGACGGCTACACCCGTGTGATGCCGCAGATCGCCAAGCCTGGCGATGATGATGTGCTGCCGGACATGGCCCAGGGCGACACGCTGAAGCTGATCAAGCTCGACCCGTCCCAGCACTTCACCAAGCCACCGGCGCGTTATTCCGAAGCCAGCCTGGTGAAAGAGATGGAGAAGCGCGGTATCGGTCGTCCGTCGACCTACGCGGCGATCATTTCCACCATCCAGGACCGTGGCTACGTTGCGTTGCACAACCGTCGTTTCTATTCGGAAAAGATGGGTGACATCGTGACCGAGCGTCTGTCGGAGAGCTTCTCCAACCTGATGGACTACGGCTTCACTGCCGGCATGGAAGAGAACCTCGATGACGTGGCCCAGGGCGAACGCGACTGGAAAAACGTGCTGGACGAGTTCTACGGCGACTTCAAGAAAAAGCTCGAAGTGGCTGAGAACCCCGAGAACGGGATGCGCGCCAACCAGCCGGTGATGACGGATATTCCGTGCACTACCTGCGGTCGACCGATGCAGATTCGTACCGCCTCCACCGGCGTGTTCCTCGGTTGCTCGGGCTACAGCCTGCCGCCCAAAGAGCGCTGCAAGGCGACCGTCAACCTGGTACCGGGCGATGAAATCGCGGCTGACGACGAGGGTGAGTCCGAGTCGCTGGTGCTGCGTGGCAAGCATCGCTGCCCGATCTGCAGCACGGCGATGGACGCCTACCTGCTGGACGAGAAGCACAAGCTGCACATCTGTGGTAACAACCCTGATTGCAACGGCTACGAGATCGAAGAGGGCACCTATCGCATCAAGGGCTATGAAGGCCCGAGCCTGGAATGCGACAAGTGCGGCAGCGAGATGCAGCTCAAGACTGGCCGTTTCGGCAAGTTCTTCGGGTGCACCAACCCAACCTGCAAGAACACCCGCAAACTGCTGAAAAGCGGTGACGCGGCGCCGCCGAAGATGGACCCGGTGAAAATGCCCGAGCTCAAGTGCGAGAAGGTCAACGACACCTACATTCTGCGTGACGGCGCTTCGGGACTGTTCCTGGCTGCGAGCCAGTTCCCGAAAAACCGCGAGACCCGTGCGCCACTGGTGATGGAGATCGTGCCGCACAAGGACGAGATCGATCCAAAGTACCACTTCCTGTGTGAAGCGCCGAAGAAGGACCCGGATGGTCGTCCAGCCGTGATCCGCTACAGCCGCAAGACCAAGGAGCAGTACGTGCAGACCGAAGTGGACGGCAAGCCTACTGGCTGGAAAGCGTTCTACGACGGCGGCAAGTGGAAGGTCGAGGACAAGCGCCAGGGCGCTTGATCCGCTAGTCTGTTAACGCCAAAAGCCGTCTGTATAGACGGCTTTTGCTTACTGTAGGATTGAGCTTGTTGTGGCGAGCAAGCTTGCTTGCGCTGGGGTGCGAAGCGCCCCCAATAGCTGGCGACTGCTACGCAGTCGAGCGGGGGCAAGCTCCCTCGCCACAGCAAGCTCGCTCCTACCCAGTCAGCATCACGCCTATTCGTTGTGGAGATTGCCGTCATGGCCAACGAACTCTATACCCGTACCAATCAGAAAATTTACTTCGCGGGTTTATCCCTGGAGGCCCTTGGCCGTGCCGAGGAAGGGAAAGAGATGAACGCCATCGCGCTGGTACAGGCGGGGCGCGAAGCGGCGTTGTTCCACCTGTACGGTGCCTTGCTGGGGCTGTGCCATGAAATCGCCGGGTTCTACCGCCTACCCCAGGCCGGTGCGCCGCGTGCAGAAATGATCATGAATCGTGAAGTGCTGGACGCCATGGCGATCCCCGAGTTGGCCGAACTGGTGGAAATGGCCCAGAGCCCCGACAGTTGGGTGGCGCGGCTGCTCAAAGCCCATGCGGATATGTTTCAGCCGCCGCGTATTCCCCATGTGCCCAAGGGGGATGTCACCCAGCCGCTGATTGTCGCCGTGGCCTTGGAGCAGGATGAGCCCAAGCCGTTGAGCCGTGAGGAGTTGGAAGGCTGGCGCCAGGAGTTGAAGAAGATGGCGCTGCGCTTTCGTGAAGGGCTCAACGAGTGCTGAAGGAGTAAATGAGGGGGCTGGCTGCGCAGCGACGCTGAACCTGTGGCGATGGAGCTTGCTCCCGCGACGGCCGGACGGCCGACGCTTATCTACCTGACGCCCTAGGATCCAAATGTGGGAGCTGGCTTGCCTGCGATGACGGCCTGCCAGGCGACACCTATCGAGCTGATGCCCCGCGTTCAATCTGTGTGTGGGCTTGCTCGCGATGGCGGCCTGCCAGCCGACACCTATCCACCTGATTCCCTGCGATCAAACTGTGGGAGCTGGCTTGCCTGCGATGGCCGCCTGACAGGCGACCCTGTTATACCGAGTACATATCCATTCCTGCGGTAACGGCCACTTAGGGTTCCGCCTGACGGCGGGTCACTTTCGAAAAGCGCGAAAGTAACCAAAGCGCTCTTGCCCCACCACTCGGCACCTCGCCTAGGCTCGGCGTGCCCGAACACAGCCTTGAATCCGTGGGCCGCCGCCCCGCGCCATCCATGGCGCGGGGCGGCTAACCTGGCGTCCTGCCAGGTTACCCACGAATTCAAGCCTGCGTTCGGCCAGCGTGGTTTAACGGGGCGCCTAAAGCCAGATCAAGATCACAAGCAGATCAAGATCAGGAGTGGCTCGCTTCGCATCGTGGTTACCGTTGGCTGCTACAGCTTGCAAAGTTCTGTGATGCCCATGCTGCGATAGAGGCGAGTCAGAAAAGCCCTGTGATACCTGACCCACCGCCATCGCAGGCAAGCCAGCTCCCACACAGAGAAGCGTGTTCCCTAGGGCACCATTCATCAAGCCGTCAACAAACCTGTCCATATCTCCTGCGAGGCTGGGTGGATGACTGATATAATCCCAGGCCTTTCGTGGAGAACAGACTTTTATGCCAACGTCCTTTCTGGAAATTGTTGAACTGCCTGACGGCCGAATCGAACTGCGCCGGGCGGAGGACGAGGGTTCTCTGGTTATTCTGGATTTCTCCGAAGACGCCAAAGTCTTCCTGCAAGGCCAGCACGTCGAAGTGGCTAAAGCCATGTTGAGCGTGGGTGTGCAGATGGCAGGTCGCCTTGCCGAAGGCGAGCCGGAGAAAGAAGAAGGGCCGCGCGTTCTTCACTGAGTCCTTCGTGAAGGCTGCTTCTGTGGCGCGCCCATCATTACCCCAATCGAATATTCAAACTCTGTGCATCACCCGTGCGCGCAGCGCTGATCAGTTGCTGCTTGGCGCTGGCATTCAGCGGGTTCAACCAGCTCACCACCGTATGGCTACGGCCCAGGCGCAAGGCTTCGCAGGTTAGTTGCTGGGCGCTTTGTGCGCCGCGTGGTTGCAGCAACAGGATACGCTCGCGGTTGAGTCCGGCGTCCCGCAGCCAGGCCTGGGTGAGGCTGGCGGGCGGGGCGATCAATGTCAGCCAGCGGGCGTCCTGATCTTCGCTCAATTCGCGCAGGATAGGTGCCAGCAGGTTCAGGCAGCTCTCAGCCGCACCGCGCAACGACAATTCACTGAACGCCTCAGGTTCGCCGCCCCAGGGGGCTTCGACCGTTTCCTTGAGGATTGGCGCAAGGGGCTGGGCCATGAAGGCCTCGAACAGCGACAGTTGTGTGTGTTGTGGGGTGTGCACGAGCTGCATGATGCCTCCTTTAACGGCGAATGACGCCGACACTCAAGCCTTCGATCACCAGGTCCTGGTCTTTCAGGTTGACTTCGATCGGGGCAAACTCAGGGTTTTCGGCCAGGAGCCAGACCTTGCTGCCTTCGCGCTTGAAGCGTTTGACCGTGACCTCGTCGCCGATACGGGCAACGACGATCTGGCCATTGCGGGCTTCGCGGGTGGTATGCACGGCCAGCAGGTCACCGTCGAAGATGCCCACGTCCTTCATGCTCATGCCGTGCACACGCAACAGGTAGTCGGCACGCGGATGGAAGAAGGTCGGGTTGATGTTGCAGGATTCCTCGACGTGCTGCTGCGCCAGGATCGGCGCACCTGCGGCGACGCGACCGATGATCGGCAATGTCGACTCGTCTGCCTTGGCTTCGAAGCCAGGGATGCGAATACCCCGCGAAGCACCGGGGGTCATCTCGATCGCACCTTTGCGAGCGAGTGCCTTGAGGTGTTCCTCGGCGGCGTTCGGGGACTTGAACCCCAATTCCAGGGCAATCTCCGCACGGGTAGGCGGGTAACCATTGTCATCAAGGCAGCGCTTGATAAAAGCCAGAATCTCAGCTTGGCGTGGCGTCAGTTTTAGCATGTTGATCGCTCTGTCTTTTTATACAGTGACTGGGATTATATACAGTGAACTGCGCTTGGCAATCATCCTTTTTGGCGGCTCCGCTGGACGGTCATCCGTCAGCCGTCCTACAGAGCAGAAGCGGCGCTGCCTACAGAGCTGCGAGGATATGATTAAATAGCGGTGAAACAGATGACCGACCAGCCGCAAAGCGGACCCGCAGGCTTGACAAGACACACTCTGAAACGTATGTTTCAAACAAGTGTTTGTCAGGCGGAGTAGCCATGGCCCAGTCGGAAACCGTTGAACGCATTCTCGATGCTGCCGAGCAATTGTTCGCGGAAAAAGGATTTGCTGAAACTTCATTGCGTCTGATCACCAGCAAGGCTGGGGTCAACCTGGCCGCCGTGAATTACCACTTCGGCTCGAAAAAGGCTCTGATCCAGGCGGTGTTCTCACGCTTTCTGGGCCCGTTCTGCGCAAGCCTCGACCGTGAGCTGGAGCGCCGCCAGGCCAAGGCCGATCACAAGCCCAGCCTGGAAGAGCTGCTGGAAATCCTCGTGGAGCAAGCGTTGGTCGTGCAGCCCCGTAGCGGCAACGATTTATCGATCTTCATGCGCCTGCTTGGCCTGGCGTTCAGCCAGAGCCAGGGCCACTTGCGCCGTTATCTGGAAGACATGTACGGCAAGGTGTTCCGCCGCTATATGCTGCTGGTCAACGAAGCGGCGCCGCGTATTCCGCCTATCGAACTGTTCTGGCGTGTGCATTTCATGCTCGGTGCCGCAGCTTTCAGCATGTCGGGTATCAAGGCGTTGCGGGCAATTGCCGAGACCGATTTCGGTGTGAACACGTCCATCGAGCAAGTCATGCGCCTGATGGTGCCGTTCCTTGCCGCTGGCATGCGCGCCGAAACCGGCGTCACCGACCCGGCCATGGCCACCGCCCAGTTGCGCCCGCGCAGTAAAACCGTACCGGTCGCCGCCAAGGTTTGATCGCTGCGGGTGGGCGCGGTCGCTTGCATCCGCTAAGCTAGCCGCCATGCCGATTTCAGCTATTTATTCGCAACCCGTCGTCCTTGCCCTGCCTGGCAGGGACCACGGGTTGTGTGCGTTATTTAAGGAAGGTTTATGACTGCTGCCCTGCAAGGTTCTTTGATGGTCGACGTCGCCGGTACCTGGCTCACGGCCGAGGATCGTCATCTGTTGCGCCAACCGGAAGTGGGCGGTCTGATCATTTTTGCGCGCAATATCGAGCACCCGCGTCAGGTTCGCGAATTGAGCGCAGCCATTCGCGCAGTGCGCCCGGACCTGCTGCTGGCCGTGGACCAGGAAGGCGGCCGCGTACAGCGTCTGCGCCAAGGCTTCGTGCGCCTGCCGGCCATGCGTGCGCTGGCGGATAACCCCAACGCTGAATACCTGGCTGAGCAGTGCGGCTGGATCATGGCCACCGAGGTGCTGGCGGTGGGCCTGGACCTGAGTTTTGCCCCCGTGCTGGACCTCGACTACCAACGCAGCGCCGTGGTCGGTACCCGTGCTTTCGAAGGTGACCCCGAGCGCGCTGCCGTGCTCGCGGGCGCATTTATCCGTGGCATGAACAGCGCCGGCATGGCCGCCACCGGCAAGCACTTCCCTGGCCATGGTTGGGCCGAGGCCGATTCCCACGTCGCCATTCCCAATGACGAGCGCAGCCTGGAACAGATTCGCGCCAACGACCTGGTGCCTTTCGCACGCCTGAGCAAGCAATTGGCCGCCGTGATGCCGGCGCACGTCATCTACCCGCAGGTCGATGCCCAGCCTGCTGGTTTTTCGCGTCGCTGGTTGCAGGACATCCTGCGCGGTGAGTTGCAGTTCGACGGGGTGATCTTCAGTGATGACCTGTCCATGGCCGGGGCCCATGTGGTCGGCGATGCGGCCAGTCGTATCGAAGCGGCGCTGACCGCCGGTTGTGACATGGGCTTGGTGTGCAATGACCGTGCGGCGGCCGAGCTGGCGCTCAGTGCAGCACAGCGGATGAAGGTCACGCCATCGGCGCGGATTGCGCGTATGCGTGGGCAGGCGGTTGCGTCGACTGATTACAAACAGGATCCGCGTTGGCTGACAGCGCTTACTGCGTTGCGTGATGCGCAGTTGATCGACTGAAAACCGAAGCGCGGCCATCGCAGGCAAGCCAGCTCCCACATTTTGATTTGTGAATACATTCAGGTGTGGGAGCTGGCTTGCTCGCGAAGGCGGCCTAACAGTCAGCGCTTCTCTTGCTTGTTGGGCAACGGCGCGAACAACGCTTCAATCTCGTCATTGCCCAACTGCCAATCCCCCGTGGTTCGCCCATCCAGCACGCCCGCAGCCAGATCGGACTTCTCCTTCTGCAAGTGCTGGATTTTCTCCTCCACCGTGCCCCGGGCAATCATCTTGTACACGAACACCGGCTTTTCCTGCCCGATGCGGTACGCACGGTCGGTGGCCTGGTTTTCCGTGGCCGGGTTCCACCAGGGGTCATAGTGGATAACCGTGTCGGCTTCGGTCAGGTTCAAGCCGACGCCGCCGGCCTTCAGGCTGATCAAAAAGATCTGCAACTTACCGCTCTGGAAATCCTTCACCGGTGTACGTCGATCCCGGGTCTGGCCGGTCAGCAGGGCGTAGGCAATGCCGCGCTTTTTCAGTTCGGCCTCGATCAGGCTCAGCATCGAGGTGAACTGTGAGAACAGCAGGATCCGGCGGCCTTCGGCAAACAGCTCGTCGAGCATGTCCATCAGGCTGTCGAGCTTGCCCGAGCTGCTACCACGGGCGGGCAGGGTGGCGTCGTTGACCAGGCGCAAGTCGCAGCACACCTGGCGCAGTTTGAGCAGGGCTTCGAGGATGATGATCTGGCTGCGGGCCACGCCCTTGCGGGTGATCTCGTCGCGGACCTTTTTATCCATGGCCAGGCGCATGGTTTCGTACACGTCGCGCTGGGCCTCGTTGAGGTCGACCCAGTGGATGATTTCGGTCTTGGGTGGCAGTTCGGTTGCCACTTGTTCCTTGGTGCGGCGTAGCAGGAAGGGTTTGATCCGACCGTTGAGGTGCTGCAATCGCACCTCGCTGGCACGTTTTTCAATCGGCACGCGGTAATCACGGTTGAAGCTCTTCACGTCGCCCAGCCAACCTGGCAACAGGAAGTGGAACAGCGACCACAGCTCGCCCAAGTGGTTTTCCAAAGGCGTGCCGCTCAGGCACAGGCGCTGGCGGGCATTCAGCTCGCGTGCGGCCTGGGCCGCCTTGCTGGACGGGTTTTTGATGTACTGCGCTTCATCCAGGATCAAGACGTGCAAGGGCAGGGCGGCGAGCTGTTCAATGTCCTTGGGCAGCAGGGCGTAGGTGGTCAGCAACAGGTCGTAGTCATTCAGGTTGGCGAAATGTTTCTTACGTCCTGCGCCATAAAGTGCCTGCACTCTCAACTGCGGGGTGAAGTGCGCCGCCTCATCAAGCCAATTCGGAATCAGGCTGGTAGGCATCACGACCATGCACGGCCGATCAAGGCGCCCTGCGTTTTTTTCGGTGAGGATGTGCGCCAGGGTCTGCAAGGTTTTGCCCAGGCCCATGTCATCCGCGAGTATCCCACCCACCTCCAGTTGGCGCAGCGACTGCATCCAGCTCAGACCTTCCAGCTGGTAGGGGCGCAAGGTCGCATTCAGACCTTCGGGCGCCACGCAGGTGAAATCCTTGATATCGCGCAGACGCTGGGCGAAGTTGCGGATCTTCTCGCCGCCTTCCCATTGCAGAGGCAGGTCTTCCAGCGGGTTGAGGCGTATGGCGTCGGCCTTGGCCAAGCGCAGCGCGGTGGTGCCGGCTTCCTGCAGGTAGAACTCGCCGAGGGTCGCCAGTACCGGCTTCAAGCGGCCGTAGGGCAGCGCCACTTGCAGCGGGCCGTGGCCGTTGGGCAGGCCGGGGATGTTCACCAGGATCAGCTCTTCATCGCGGCGCCGCGCGAGTTTCTCCGGGTTGAGGATCTCGGTATGAGAGCGCATCAGGTTCAGCAGGATCGGCAGCAGGCTCAAGCGTTCGCCGTTGACGATGATGCCCAGCTCCAGGTCGAACCAATCGCGTTCCGGCCCTTCATCGACCGTGGCATACCAGTCATCGACGGGGCTGAGGTCAAAGCCGAAGTCTTCATCGATCTGCAGCTCCCAACCCTCGGCACGCAAAGTGGGCGACACATTGAGGGTGAAGTTCAGCCAGGCACTGTCATTGACCATCTCGAACAGCTCGCCGGCGCTTTCCGGCAGGGCCTTGCTCTGGCGCGTGGCGATCTTGAAGCCAAGCAGGCGCAGGTGTTCGCGATAGGCCTGTTCTTGCTCTGGTTGGCGCTTGATTCGCAAGCTCTGCGTCTCCTGGCGCACAATGATGTCGGCATTTTTTTGCCCGCTGACATAGTTGCCCAGGTAGTTGAACGACAGCGCCGCACGGTGCTGGATATAGCGCTGCATCTTGCCGTTGCGCGGCTCGAACGCGCTGAATTCCACGCTGGCCAGCCACAGGCGTGGCACCGGTTGCACGTCGTCCATCACCACCTGCGGCAGGACAACGCGGTTATCGAGCACGGCCTGGAGTTTTTCCAGCAGTTGCGCATCCTGGGCCGCTGCCGGGTAGGCCAGGGTTTCCTGGACCTTGAGCAGCACCGCCGCGATGTGTTTGCAGTTGGTGTGCACCGGGCACGTGCAGCGGCTGTCCACCAGGATCAGCAGGCCCTTGGCCGATTCGCGCAGTGAGATGGTCTGGCGGTAAACGTTGCCACCCGAGCCTTCGCAACTGGCGGTGATGGTGCTGTCGCCGCACTCGACGATGCGCACGCGGTTCTCCAGGGCGTAGCGCCGCCCGCGCTCGAGGCTTTGCTCTTTGAAGCGATTGGCCCACGAAGGGGCCAGGGGTTTGGTCAACGACGACGTCAGGGGCATGGCGCGCAATCAGTCCTGAAGGTCGGGCGGTGGTGCGCTGGGTGGCTTGGCGGTCAGCGAGGTGATCTTGATCAGCAGCGCCAGGTGGCCGCCGTCCAGGTAGTTGAGCTGGTTGTTCTTGGTGCGCACGTCTTTCTGGCTCAAGTGTTCGCTGGCGATCACGCTGCCGTTGCCATCGAACTGGTTGATCCAGAAGTCCGCGTCGATATCGGTAAAGCGCCCCAGTTGCAGGCTCAACACCCCTTCGATAGGGAACTGGCCGAATTGCTCCTGGCCGTCGGTGATCGCCACCTTCACCGCTTGCTCGCCAAGGTTCTGTTCCCAGGCCTTGTGGGCCAATACCGTGTAGTTGGCGTCGGCGCGCAGCTTGTCGACGATATTGCCCAGGCGCGGCGGGCTCATCCGCTCACCCAGGCGCGGCGCTCCGGCATCCCAGTTTTCCGGCGCGGCGCGGCTACTGATCACCGGCTCTGCATTCTGGCGCACCAGGATCATTTCCACCTGATACAGGCTGTCGGCAAAGGCCGAAGGTGCGAGTACCACCAACAACAGGCTCAAAATGCGGAACACGCGCATGGGGGCGTCCTTAAACGGATTTCGGAATGAGGCGTTCAAACAGCGCCTCCAAGGTGTTGAAGCGTTCTTCGGCACGTTCCATCGGCACCATGAACTTGAACAGCGTAGCCCCTTCGAACTTGTAGCGGTTGGGCTGGCCCTGGATCAGCTTGATCAGCACCAACGGGTCGACCGGCGTCTGCGCTTCGAATTCGATACGTCCGCCTTGCGGCCCTGCGTCGACTTTCTTGATACCCAACTGCTCGGCCTGCAACTTGAGCAGGGTCAGGCGCACCAGGTTCTTGGTCGGTTCCGGCAGCAGGCCAAAACGGTCGATCATCTCTACCTGCAAGTCCTTGAGGCCTTCTTCGTCGGCCGCCGAGGCAATGCGCTTGTACAGGATCAACCGTGCATGCACATCCGGCAGGTAGTCTTCGGGAATCAGCGCCGGCAAGCGCAGGTTGATTTCCGGGCCGCCGCCCAAGGGTTGGTCGAGGTTCGGTTGTTCGCCTTTGCGAATGGCTTTTACCGCGCGTTCGAGCATCTCCATATACAGCGTGAAACCCACCGCCTGGATCTGCCCGCTCTGGCCGTCGCCGAGCAATTCACCGGCACCCCGGATTTCCAGGTCATTGGTGGCCAATACAAAGCCGGCCCCGAGGTCCTGGGTATTGGCGATCGCTTCCAGGCGTTTTTCCGCATCGGAAGTGATCTGCTGGCGCGGCGGTGTGAGCAGGTAGGCATAGGCCTGGTGGTGACTGCGCCCGACGCGACCGCGCAATTGGTGCAGCTGCGCCAGGCCGAACTTGTCGGCACGCTCGATGATGATGGTGTTGGCGCTCGGCACGTCGATGCCGGTCTCGATGATGGTCGAGGCGATCAGCACGTTGAAGCGCTTGTGGTAGAAGTCGCTCATCACCTGTTCGAGTTCGCGCTCGCGCATCTGCCCATGGCCAATGGCGATACGGGCTTCCGGCACCAGCTCGGCGAGGTCGGCGGCGCATTTCTCGATGGTTTTTACATCGTTGTGCAGGTAATACACCTGGCCGCCGCGCAGCAGTTCGCGCAGCAGGGCTTCCTTGACCGTGCTCTTGTTCTGCTCCATCACGAAGGTGCGCACCGACAGGCGACGCGCCGGTGGCGTGGCGATGATCGACAGGTCGCGCATGCCCGACACCGCCATGTTCAGCGTGCGCGGAATTGGCGTGGCGGTGAGGGTGAGGATATCGACTTCACTGCGCAGGGCCTTGAGCTGTTCTTTCTGGCGCACACCAAAGCGGTGTTCTTCGTCGATGATCACCAGGCCCAGGTTCTTGATCTTCACATCGTCCGACAGCAGCTTGTGAGTACCGATGACGATGTCGATTTTGCCCTCGGCCAGATCGGCGACGGCGGCATTCACTTCCTTGGCGGACTTGAAGCGGCTCATCACCTCCACGGTCACCGGCCAGTCGGCAAAGCGGTCGCGGAAGCTGTTGTAGTGCTGCTGGGCAAGCAGGGTGGTTGGCACCAGGATCGCCACCTGGCGACCGCCGTGTACCGCAATAAAGGCTGCACGCATGGCCACTTCGGTCTTGCCGAAGCCCACGTCGCCACACACCAGGCGGTCCATCGGCTTGGGCGCGAGCATGTCGGCGCGCACCGCTTCGATGGTGGTTTGCTGGTCCGGGGTTTCTTCGAAGGCGAAGCCCGCACTGAAGGTGGCGTAATCGGCTTTGGGGTCAGCGAAGGCATAACCTTCGCGGGCAGCACGGCGGGCATAGATGTCGAGCAGTTCGGCGGCCACGTCGCGCACCTGTTCGGCGGCCTTGCGCTTGGCTTTCTGCCAGGTCTCGGAGCCCAGGCGGTGCAACGGCGCCAAGGCGTCGTCGCTGCCGGTGTAGCGGGCGATCAGGTGCAGGTTGGCCACCGGCACGTAGAGCTTGGCGCCCTCGGCGTATTCCATGGTGAGGAATTCGGCGGCCTGGTTGTCGATCTCCAGGGTCTGCAAGCCCAGGTAGCGGCCTACACCGTGGTCGATATGCACCACCGGCGCGCCTTCGCGCAGCTCGGTGAGGTTCTTGATCACCGCGTCGTTGTTGGCATCGGCGCGTTTTTCCCGGCGCCTGCGCTGCATCACGCGCTGGCCGAACAGCGGGCTTTCGGCGATCAAGGCCAGCGCCGGGTCATCCAGCTGCAGCCCTTCGTCCAGCGGCGCGATGGTGATTGCCAGGCGCTCTTTGCTGGCGACAAAATCCGGCCAGCTGTCGACGGTTTTCGGCCGCAGCTTCAGGCGTTCCAACAGCTCCAGCAGCACTTCGCGACGCCCGGCGGATTCGGCGGTAAACAGCACGCGGCCCGGGAAGTCGCCGAGGAAGTTCGACAGCGCCTCCAGCGGTTGCGTGGCTTTGGCCTGGATCGCCAAATCGGGCAACGCGCTCGCCGGGAAACGCTCGCGGCCACTGCCGGCGTCCACGTCCTGCTGGCTGGCTACTACACGCGGCCAGTTTTTCAGGCGCGCGAAGCAGTCTTCAACTGGCAGGAACAGTTCAGCGGGCGGCAATAAAGGCCGGGATGGATCGACGCGACGTTCTTCGTAGCGGTTGCGCACATCGTTCCAGAAGTTTTCCGCCGCCTGTTCGATACCCGGCAGCGAGAACACCTGGGTGTCCTGCGGCAGGTAGTCGAAGAGGGTGGAGGTTTCGTCGAAGAACAACGGCAGGTAGTACTCGATACCGGCAGGTGTAATCCCGCTGCTCAAGTCCTGGAAGATCGGGCAGCGACGGAAGTCCACATCGAAGCGCTCACGAAAGCGCGCCTTGAAGCGTGTTACCGCGTCTTTTTGCAACGGGAATTCCCGCGCCGGCAGCAGCTTGATCGAGTCGACCTTGTCGATGGAACGCTGGTTCTCCGGGTCAAAGGTGCGCAGCGTCTCGATCTCGTCATCGAACAGGTCGATGCGGTACGGCAACTTGCTGCCCATCGGGAACAGGTCGATCAAGGCGCCGCGCACCGCGAACTCACCGTGCTCGTACACCGTGTCGACACAGCGGTAGCCGCTGGCTTCCAGGCGCGTGCGCATCTGCTCGACGTCGAGCTTCTGGCCCACGTCCAGCACCAGGCTGCTGCCGAGCAGGAACTTGGTCGGTGCCAGGCGGTGCAGGGCGGTGGTGATCGGCACCACCAGCACGCCGTGGGCCAGTTCGGGCAAGCGGTACAGGCTGGCGATGCGCTGGGAGATGATGTCCTGGTGCGGCGAGAACAGGTCGTAGGGCAGGGTTTCCCAGTCGGGAAAATGCAGCACCGGCAAATCCGGGGCGAAGAAGCTCAGCTCCTGCTCCAACCGTTCGGCACTTTGGCTGTCGGCGGTGAGCAGCAGGGTAAAGCGCTTGGCTGCGCTGGCAGCCTCGGCAATGGCCAGGCTCAGGGCGGCACCGGGCAGGTTGCCCCAGTGCTGTTTACCTGCCGCGGCAGGGAGTAGCGGTAGACGCAGAACGGGCACGGAAGGTTGAGCTCCAAGCGTTGCGACAAAGTCAGTAATTGTAACGGCCCCAGGTGCCGCCTGTCAGTTGCTGACTGTGCCTATTACGGTTTGCAGGAAATGTAGTGGCTAAGACAAACAATGGCGGGTTTTGACTCAATATGTAGTGCCAAAAAGCGCGAATGTTTAGGAGAGTTACGGACAAGTCGGCCTACTCGCCAAACTAGTGGCCTTCTGGAACCCGCGTGTTTCCTGGGCTGTAGCGCGGTGGTATTTTTTTGCAAGGGCTTTTTGTTGCCCTTCGCGCATTGCTCAACGCTCAGTCGGGCGACATAATGTAGCCCCTTTTTTCTGCCCCTACATGTGGAAGGTTCCCGTGACTCAGAAGCCCGACCAGTGTCTTGGTGAATGGATCGACCGTGAAGCACTCGCTGAAGCGATGATTCCGCTTATCGGTCAGCTGTACCGCAATAACAATGTGGTGAGCTCGATCTATGGCCGCAGCCTGATCAACCAGTCTGTCATCGCGATTCTCAAAGCGCACCGCTTTGCGCGCCATCGCTCCGCCGACGACAGCGAACTCTCCGTCCACGAAACATTCCCACTGCTCAAAGCCATGAGCGAGCTCAAGCTCGGCGCGGCTTCGGTAGACCTGGGCAAGTTGGCCTACAAATTCCGTAAAGAAGGCGCCGGCCGCACTGCCGAGCAGTTCGTACGTGAAGAAATGGCCGATGTGGTTGGCCAGCAAAACGCTGCCGCCCGCAAAGGCACCGATGTGGTGTTGTACGGCTTTGGCCGTATCGGCCGCCTGCTGGCGCGCATCCTGATCGAGAAAACCGGTGGCGGCGACGGCCTGCGTCTGCGCGCCATCGTGGTGCGCAAAGGCGCCGAAAACGACCTGACCAAGCGCGCCAGCCTGCTGCGTCGCGATTCGGTACACGGCTCGTTCAACGGCACCATCACCATTGACGAAGAAAACAACACCATCACCGCCAACGGTAACCTGATCCAGGTGATCTACGCGAAGAACCCGACTGAGGTGGATTACACCCAGTACGGCATCCAGAACGCCCTGCTGGTGGACAACACCGGCGTATGGCGTGATGCCGAGGGCCTGGGCCAGCACCTGGCTTGCCCGGGTGTCGACCGCGTTGTGCTGACCGCGCCTGGCAAGGGCAAGCTCAAGAACATCGTGCACGGCATCAACCACGCTGAAATCACCGCTGACGACAAGATCGTGTCTGCCGCTTCCTGCACCACCAACGCCATCGTGCCGGTGCTCAAGGCTGTGAATGACAAGTTCGGCATCGTTAACGGCCACGTTGAAACCGTTCACTCGTACACCAACGACCAGAACCTGATCGACAACTTCCACAAAGGCGATCGCCGTGGCCGTAGCGCCGCGTTGAACATGGTGATCACCGAGACCGGTGCTGCCACGGCCGCTGCCAAGGCTCTGCCTGAGCTGGCCGGCAAGCTGACCGGTAACGCGATCCGCGTACCGACGCCGAACGTGTCGATGGCCATTCTCAACCTCAACCTTGAGAAAGCCGCCACCCGCGAAGAGATGAACGAGTACCTGCGCTACATGGCGCTGCACTCCGACCTGCATAAGCAGATCGACTTCGTCAATTCCCAGGAAGTGGTCTCCACCGACTTCGTTGGCTCGCGCCACGCTGGTGTGGTGGACGCCGAAGCGACCATCACCCAGGACAACCGTGTTGTGCTGTACGTGTGGTATGACAACGAGTTCGGCTACAGCTGCCAAGTGGTTCGCGTGATGGAAGACATGGCTGGGGTCAACCCGCCTGCGTTTCCGCGCTAAGCCTTTGCGCTGAATGAAAAAGCCCCGACTGGTTCGGGGCTTTTTTATGCCTGTGGGTTTTGTGGTGTCTGGGAGGGCCTTATCGCAGGCAAGCCAGCTCGCACAGTTGAAATGCATTTACCTGTGGGAGCGGGCTTGCCCGCGATGACGATGGAAAGGTCAACACCGCGATCACTTGAGTAGCGTGTTGCGCAAACTGTCCGACAGCCCATTGGCCGCCAGCCAGATACCCAGGTAGGCCTTCGCTAATTCAGCGTCCGGGCTGCTGAACACCACCTGCCCATTAATCTCCAGATTCAACCCGCGCCCCGGACGAAAATCCAGGGCGTAGCGATCACCGCTGCGAATATCCCGAAAGCGCGCGTGCAGCTTGGCTATCTCTGGGTTCAACCCGGCATTGGCTTGCTGGCGCTCCAAGGTGACGGTGGCCGCCTTGATCACATCATCGCGGTCAATGTCGCGAAAGTAATACAGCGCCAGGCGCACAGCCTTCTGCTGGTCCCAGGCCTGCTTTGCCGGCAGGTCAGCGGGTGCATACAGCGCGGCGGCATACACCTCCGCCCAGAGATAGTTGAACACCGCCTGGTTTTTCAGGGCCAGCCCCTCGACCTGTGCGGGGAAGCTTGCCTGCTTGAGCCGCTGTGCGTCGTTGGCGTGCGCCGTGAGCGACACCATCAGCATCAAACAGAAAAATAGTTGTCGCATAATGGCTCATCCTGAATTCGGCGCTGATGTGCGTCCTGTAGTATGGCAACACTGGCCTACGACGCGACCAAGGGTTAATGTTCGCGGCGCTCGGCCTTCTATAGACTGTGCCCCGGTTCACACACTTGAGCCAAATTGTCCTTCATGCTCGCTGGCCGCGGCATGATTTAGCCCGGCGTCCAATCGTACGCCTGGCCTGTTCTGAGGAGTACGCATGGCTGTCTACAACTACGACGTGGTGGTACTGGGTTCCGGCCCAGCTGGAGAAGGTGCGGCGATGAACGCTGCCAAAGCAGGGCGCAAGGTGGCGATGGTTGATAGCCGTCGCCAGGTCGGCGGTAACTGCACCCACCTGGGTACCATCCCGTCCAAGGCGTTGCGTCACTCGGTACGGCAGATCATGCAGTTCAATACCAACCCGATGTTCCGGGCCATTGGTGAGCCGCGCTGGTTCTCGTTCCCGGACGTACTGAAAAGCGCTGAAAAAGTCATCTCCAAGCAAGTCGCCTCGCGTACCGGCTACTACGCCCGTAACCGTGTCGACCTGTTCTTCGGCACCGGCAGTTTTGCCGACGAGCAAACCGTCGAAGTGGTCTGCGCCAATGGCGTGGTCGAGAAGCTGGTGGCCAAGCACATCATCATCGCCACCGGTTCGCGCCCGTATCGCCCGGCGGACATCGATTTCCACCACCCGCGTATCTACGATAGCGATACCATCCTGAGCCTGGGCCATACCCCGCGCAAACTGATCATCTACGGCGCCGGCGTGATCGGCTGTGAATACGCCTCGATCTTCAGTGGCCTGGGTGTACTGGTAGAACTGGTGGACAACCGCGACCAGTTGCTCAGCTTCCTCGACTCGGAAATCTCCCAGGCGTTGAGCTACCACTTCAGCAACAACAACATCACCGTGCGCCACAACGAAGAGTACGAGCGGGTCGAAGGCCTGGACAACGGGGTGATCCTGCACCTCAAGTCCGGCAAGAAGATCAAGGCCGACGCCTTGCTGTGGTGCAACGGCCGTACCGGCAACACCGACAAGCTGGGCATGGAAAACATCGGGGTCAAGGTCAACAGCCGTGGCCAGATCGAAGTGGATGAGAACTACCGCACCTGCGTGCCGAACATCTACGGCGCCGGTGACGTGATCGGCTGGCCAAGCCTGGCCAGTGCCGCCCATGACCAGGGCCGCTCGGCCGCTGGCAGCATTGTCGACAATGGCAGCTGGCGCTACGTGAACGACGTGCCGACCGGGATCTACACGATTCCCGAGATCAGCTCGATCGGCAAGAACGAGCACGAACTGACCAAGGCCAAGGTGCCTTACGAAGTGGGCAAGGCGTTCTTCAAGAGCATGGCGCGTGCGCAGATTGCCGGTGAGCCGCAAGGCATGCTGAAAATCCTGTTCCACCGCGAAACCCTGGAAGTACTCGGCGTGCATTGCTTCGGCTACCAGGCCTCGGAGATCGTGCACATCGGCCAGGCGATCATGAACCAGCCAGGTGAGCAAAATACCCTCAAGTATTTCGTCAACACCACCTTCAACTACCCGACCATGGCCGAAGCCTATCGGGTAGCGGCCTACGACGGCCTCAACCGGCTTTTTTGAGCGGCTCCGGCCGGTGGCCTGAGCCGGCCGGGGAGACCGATTTCAGTAATTCCCGAGAGTGGCAGTGGCCAAACCGGGAAAGTCTGTAATCAGGCTATCTACGCCGAAGTCGGCGAGCCTGCGCATCAGCGCAGGTTCGTTGACTGTCCACACGGACACATGCAAGCCCTGGCGCTGGGCTTTTTCCAGCCGCTCGGGGGTGCACAGCGTCCAGTTCAATGCCAAATACTCACAGCCGTAGTTCTGCGCGACCTTCAGCGGGTCGAGCCAGGCATATTCGGCGACCAGTCCGCGTGACAGGTCCGGGGTGAGTTCCACGGCGGCCTTGAGCACTTCCCGCGAGCTTGACGTGACCGTGACCTTGTCCATCAAGCCAAAGCGCACAGCCATTTCGCGAATCGCCAGCACAGTGGTTGCGGCACGGGTGCGCGAGGCGCTTTTGACTTCCAGTTGCCAGTGATCGAAGTCGCACTGTTCGAACAACTCCTCCAGGCGTGGAATCGGGCAGGGGCTTACCCAGCCTGGGCCGCCTTTGCGCGCGTCCATCTTGACCAAATCAGCCGCCGAGTACTCGACGACCTTGCCGCGCCGGTCGGTGGTGCGCTTGAGGGTCGGGTCGTGGATGACCATCAACTCGCCGTCCATGGACAGGTGCAAGTCCAGTTCGCAACGACGTACGCCGTGTTTGAGACATTCCTGAAAACTGGTCAGGGTATTTTCCGGTGCTTCGCCTTTGGCACCGCGGTGGCCGTAAATCAGGGTCACAGTTGCTCCTTTGCGCCAGGATGGCTGGCGTCGTGAATACGCATTCAGAGGTCTTCGCTTTGTTCTCGCGCCAGGCGGCGTTCCTGGGCCTGTTTCTGCAGGATATAGCGCGCCAGCAGTTGGCGTTGGGCGTCGGTCATGGACTCGAACTCCGTGCCCACATCAAAGCCGTCGCCCTTGGGGTCGCAATGGGTCACCCGCGCGCGCAGCAACAGGCCGAGCGCCTGGGGCATCAGCACCAGCTTGACCGCCAGGTGAGTGTCGGCGGCCAGCGGTGTCGGGTGCTGGAAGTCGATGCCGCCCTCGGAGAGGATCACCGGTTGCGGCGCACCCACCTCGTTCAGCAAACCGCGAGCCATGACCTGGCTGAGCAGATCCAGGCGTTTGTTCTGCACTTTGAGGAAGGCCGCCAGGCTGCGGTCTTTCTCGCTGATCTGGCGCAGCAGGTGCTGGGCTTCGAATTCGCTCAAGTGCAGCTCGCTGAGCAGATTGAACAGCGGTGAATCATCCAGCAACACTTCCTTGCTCGCCGCGTCGGGGCCCGACAGGGGTTTGATTTGAAGTGCGATCATGTCGTCGATACGGTAGTATTCGCGGCGCTCTTCTTCATCTAATGTCGACATGGCGAACCCCAGGTAACGGTAATGGTCTGAGTGTAAAGCTGCTGACCAGACCCCGCCACCGGGACGTCTTCTTTTCCTCCGAACAAGCCCCGACATGTTCAGACCTCTCTTCGTATTTATCGGCACGCGTTATACCCGTGCAAAGCGTCGCAATCATTTTGTGTCGTTCATTTCCTTGACCTCGATGATCGGTCTCGCCCTGGGCGTGGTCGTGATGATCGTGGTGCTGTCGGTGATGAATGGCTTCGATCATGAGATGCGCACCCGCGTGCTGGGCATGGTGCCCCACGCGACCATCGAGGGCGATGCGCCCATCAACGACTGGCAAAGCCTGGCCGCCAAGGTCCAGCAGAACCCCAAGGTGGTGGCGGTAGCGCCGTTTACCCAGATGCAGGGGTTGCTGACCAATGACGGCAAAGTGCAGAAGATCCTGCTCAACGGCATCGACCCGGCCCAGGAGCGCAACGTCTCGATCATCGACAAGTTCATGCTGCAAGGTAAGCTCGACGAGCTGTCGCCGGGCAGCTTTGGCATCGTCATCGGTGACAAGGCCGCGGCCAAGCTGGGCGTAGAGGTTGGCGACAAGCTGACCTTCGTCGCCCCGGAAGTCACCGTGACCCCGGCCGGCATGTTCCCGCGCATGAAGCGCTTTACCGTGGTGGGCACCTTCCACGTCGGCGCTGGCGAGATCGACGGTTACATCGGCCTGACCAATCTCACCGACCTGGCCCGCCTGCATCGCTGGCAGCCCGACCAGGTGCAGGGCCTGCGCCTGAAATTCAACGACCTGTTCGATGCGCCGCGCGGCGCCTGGGAAATTGCCCAGCACCTGGGTGAAACCGAGTACTACGCTCGCGACTGGACCCGCACCCACGGCAACCTGTATCAGGCCATCCGCATGGAAAAAGCCATGATCGGCCTGTTGTTGTTGCTGATCGTCGCCGTGGCGGCCTTCAACATCATCTCCACGCTGGTGATGGTGGTGAACGACAAGAAGGGCGACATCGCCATCCTGCGTACGTTGGGCGCCACGCCGGGGCAGATCATGGCGATCTTCATGGTGCAGGGCACCGTGATCGGCGTGGTCGGCACCTTGATCGGCACGGCGGTGGGCATTCTGGCCGCGCTGAACGTCAGCGCCGCCATCGCCCTGCTTGAAAAGGTGATCGGCCACAAGTTTCTCAACGCCGACGTCTACTTCATCGATTACTTGCCGTCCCAGGTGCAACCCCAGGACGTGCTGATGGTGGGCGGCGCTGCGTTGGTCCTGAGCTTCCTTGCCACCCTGTATCCAGCCTGGCGCGCGGCACGTACCCAGCCAGCACAGGCATTACGTTATGAGTGAATCGGGCATGAGTGAAAAAGCAATCCTGAGCTGCCGCAACCTGGGCAAATCCTACGAGGAAGGCCCGGAGTCGGTGGTGGTGCTGTCCAACCTGCAGCTTGAACTGCACCCTGGCGAGCGTGTGGCGATCGTCGGCAGTTCCGGTTCCGGCAAGAGTACCTTGCTCAACCTGCTGGGCGGCCTCGATACGCCGTCCCAGGGCAGCGTATGGCTGGCCGGTGAAGAACTGTCGGCGTTGAATGAAAAGGCCCGCGGCCAACTGCGCAATCGCTCGTTGGGCTTTGTGTACCAGTTCCACCACTTGCTGCCGGAATTCACCGCCCTGGAAAACGTGTGCATGCCGCTGTTGATCGGCAAGACCGCGATTCCTGAAGCGCGTCAGCGTGCCACGGCCTTGCTCGAGCGCGTCGGCCTGGGTCATCGCCTGGAGCACAAGCCGGCGGAGTTGTCCGGTGGTGAGCGCCAGCGCGTGGCGATTGCCCGTGCCCTGGTGAACAACCCGGGCCTGGTGATGCTCGACGAGCCGACCGGCAACCTCGACTCCCACACCGCCCAGGGCATCAAGGACTTGATGCTGGAGTTGAGCACCCAGATGCGCACCGCGTTCCTGGTGGTGACCCATGACATGAGCATGGCCCGGCAGATGGACCGCGTACTGCATTTGCAGGAAGGTCATCTGGTCGCTATCTGACCTGTTGCAAGCCCGGTTTTTTGAGGCCGGGCTTTTTCATTTTTCCAACGGTGCCCGCGAATGTTCAGACCGTTATCGATTTTTATCGGCACGCGCTATACCCGCGCCAAGCGCCGCAACCGTTTTGTCTCGTTTATCTCGATGACCTCGATGATCGGCCTCGCCCTGGGCGTACTGGCGATGATCGTAGTGCTTTCGGTGATGAACGGCTTTCAGCGTGAAATGAGCTCACGCATCCTCGGCATGGTGCCCCACGCCACCATCGTCGGCGTAAAGCCGATTGATGATTGGCAGCCGGTGGCAGCGGCCGCGATGAAGAATCCGCAAGTCACCGCCGCTGTGCCCTTCACCCAGATGGATGGCATGTTTTCCTATAAGGGCGCGATGCAGCCCATCGAGATCAGCGGCGTCGACCCGGCCCAGGAAGGCAAGGTGTCGATCGTGGCCCAGCACATCGTGCGCGGCAAACTCGACGACCTCAAACCTGGCGAGTTCGGTGTGGTGGTCGGTGATATCACTGCGCGGCGTTTTCGCCTGAACGTGGGCGACAAGCTGACCCTGATCGTGCCGGAGCTCAGCAGCGCCCCGGGCGGTATCACCCCGCGCATGCAGCGCCTGAATGTGGTGGGCATCTTCAAGGTCGGCGCCGAACTGGATGGCTCCATGGCCCTGATCCACATGGCCGATGCCGCTGAAATCCAGCATTGGCAGCCCAACCAGGTGCAAAGCGTGCGCCTGGCGGTGAAGGACCTGTATGCAGCGCCCAAAGTCTCGGCAGATATCGCCGCCAGCCTGGGCGCGGCTTACAAGGCGGATGACTGGACCCACACCCAGGGCAGCCTGTTCAGCGCGATGAAAATGGAAAAGACCATGATCGGCCTGCTGCTGCTGATGATCGTCGCCGTGGCCGCGTTCAACATCATCGCCACCTTGATCATGGTGGTGAACGACAAGGGCGCGGACATCGCCATCCTGCGTACCATCGGCGCCACACCTCGGCAGATTATGGCGATCTTCATGGTGCAGGGTACCGTGATTGGTGTGGTCGGCACCTTGATCGGCGGCGTGCTGGGGGTGATTGCGGCGCTGAACGTGAGTGAGCTGGTGGGCTGGCTGGAGCGGGTGAGCGGGCAGCATATCTTCAGCTCGGATGTGTACTTTGTCAGCAACCTGCCTTCGGAGCTGCAAGGTGGGGATGTGTTGCTGATTTGCTCGGCGGGGTTTGTGTTGAGCTTCTTGGCGACGATTTACCCGGCGTATCGGGCGGCGAAGATTGAGCCGGCGCATGCCCTCAGGTATTCGTAACCTGCTCGTTCCCACGCTCTGCGTGGGAACGCCTCACCGGACGCTCCGCGTCCGCTGTTAGGACGCAGAGCGTCCCGGAATGCGTTCCCACGCGGAGCGTGGGAACGATCAGCAAAGCGTGGGAACGATCAGCAGTCGCCATTGGGCAACTTGATCACAAACCTTGTCCAGCCCGCCTGCGACTCACAATAAATCCTCCCGCCATGCGCGCGTACAATCGACTGGGTAATCGCCAACCCCAGCCCCGCATGTTCACTGCTGCCTGCGCGCCTCGACGGGTCGGCTCGGTAGAACCGGTCAAACAGCCTCGGCAGTAACGACGCAGGAATGCCTTCCCCGCTGTTCTCAACCGTCAGTGTCACGCCACTCTCGATCCGCACCCGCACTTCACCGCCCGGTGGGGTAAACCGCAGCGCGTTATCCAGCAGATTCGACAAGGCCCGACGCAACATACCGCGATCGCCCATCGTCTGGGCGGTGCCTTCGCGCACCAGCGTCACCTGTGCGTCCTCCGCCAGCAGGGTAAAGAACTCCAACAGTGCGTCGACCTCATCGCCCAAATCCAGAGCTTCTCGGCTGGGCATCAGCAAGCCGTGGTCAGCTTTGGCCAGGTACAGCATGTCGTTGACCAGTTGCGCCATCCATTGCAGCTCTTCCAGGTTGCTGTGCAGCGCCTCGCGGTAATCCTCCAGCGGGCGTGGCTGGGTGAGGATGACTTGGGTCTGGGTCAGCAAGTTGGACAGCGGTGTGCGCAGTTCGTGGGCAATATCTGCGCTGAAGGCGGACAGGCGCTGGAACGCATCATCGAGGCGGGCCAGCATGGCGTTGACGGCCTGGGCGAGCTCCGCCAGTTCCACCGGCATTTGCGCTTGGGGTAAGCGTTGCGTCAGGGAATGGGCGGAGACGCTGGCAGCCACTTCGCCCATGCGCCGCAGTGGTCGCAAGCCACTGCGTGCAGCCCAGGCGCCGAGCAGGGCAGTGGCCAGGGCAGAGAGGCCGACGGTCAGCCAGATCAAGCGTTGCATGCGTTGCAGAAAGTGCTGGTGGTGGGTGATGTCGAGGATCAGTGTCAGCTGTGGCGAATCGAGTTGGCTGGGCGTCAAGGGTGCGATGAATACGCGGTAGTCGGTGCCTGCGTATTGCAGGCTGTGCAGGCCGGGCGCTTGGGGCAAGGGAAGGTGCGGCGCGCCGTCCAGCCAACGTTGACCCGCCCCGGTGATGCGCAAGGCGAGGTCGGGCTGGTGATCGAGTTCGGCGCGCAGTTGAGGGGTTCGCCGGGCGAGGTCTTCCGGTGAGGCGACACCCTGCAAGGTGCTGCGCAGGGCCACCAGTTTGCTTTCGAGCTGTTGCTGGTCCAGCTCCATGAAATGCGCCTCGCTGGCCCGGTTGAACAACACCCCGGCGATCAACGAGACCACCGCCGTGCAGGCGGCAAACAGCAGCGCCAGGCGGCTGGTCAGGGACAGGCGCTTGATCACGTGAACCGTTCCTCCAACACGTAACCCATGCCGCGCACGGTGTGGATCAGCTTATTGGGGAAATTGTCGTCGACTTTCAGGCGCAGGCGGCGAATGGCGACTTCGATGATGTTGGTGTCGCTGTCGAAATTCATGTCCCACACCTGGGAGGCGATCAGCGTCTTGGGCAGCACTTCGCCCTGGCGGCGTAGCAGCAGCTCCAGCAAGGCGAACTCCTTGGCGGTGAGGTCGATGCGCTGGCCGCTGCGCTCGACACGGCGGCGGATCAAGTCCAGGCTCAGGTCGGCCAGTTGCAGCGTGGTCTCCTGCGGCGTGCTGCTGCCACGGCGCAACAAGGTGCGCACCCGCGCCAGCAGTTCGGAAAAGGCGAAGGGCTTGACCAGGTAATCGTCGGCGCCCAGCTCCAGGCCATGTACTCGGTCTTCTACGGCATCGCGAGCGGTGAGGAACAGCACCGGGATGTCCAGGCCGGCACTGCGCACCGCCTGCAGGATTTGCCAGCCATCGCGGCCGGGCAGCATCACATCGAGGATCAATAAGTCATAGTCGCCCGTCAGCGCCAAGTGCTGGCCACTGGTGCCGTCGGCCACCAGTTCGGTGGTAAAGCCCGCTTCGGCCAGGCCCTGGCGCAGGTAATGACCGGTTTTGGGTTGGTCTTCGACGATCAGCAGTTTCATATCGGGCTCTTGATAGGGGCTATGTAGGAGCGAGCTTGCTCGCGAAAAACGCCAACGGTAACGCGGGCTGTCAGGCTTGACGCGTTGTGCTTAAGCCCTTCGCGAGCAAGCTCGCTCCTACAAAAAACATTGGGCTTTATACCGTGCTCGTCAGGGGATGGGCGCAAGCTGACAAAGTTGTAATCTAGCAGTCAGCTGGCTGGCAGCGAGGCCATCTTAAAGTGTTGCCCAAGCTGGATACCTATTTTGGAGAGTGAAAGATGGCGTTGCGTACACCTCTGTTATTGGCAGGCTGCCTGCTGGCGTTGAGTTTCAATGCCCTGGCAGATGCGACTCACACCTACGCGTTCGGCCAGCCGGCCCCGGCGGATAAAGCCACGCGCACCGTTGAAGTCACGCTGCGGGACATTGCCTTTGAGCCCAAGTCCCTGGACGTCAAGGCCGGTGAAACCGTGCGCTTTGTGCTGGTCAACAAAGGCCAGTTGCTGCATGAGTTCAACCTGGGAGACGCGGCCATGCATGCCGCCCACCAGAAAGAGATGTTGCAGATGCAAGCCAGTGGCATGCTCACCGCCACCGGTATGGGCAAGATGGATCACAGCGCCATGGGCCACGGCGACATGGGCGGCATGAAGCACGACGATCCCAACAGTGTGTTGGTGGAGCCGGGCAAGACGGCCGAACTGACCTGGACGTTCAAGCAGGCCACAGGCCTTGAGTTTGCCTGCAACCTGCCCGGGCATTACCAGGCGGGCATGGTGGGCAAACTGACCGTTGAGTGAGGCGTTTGTTAAGGGCGGGAGCAAAGGCTGGTAGACTGGCGCGGTTTATTTAGCCAGGTTTCCGCCATGCATCCCGCAGCCGAACATTCGCCGCTGGGCAAGTCCAGTGAATACATCAGCACCTACACGCCTTCGTTGCTGTTTCCGATTCCACGCGCCGCCAAGTGGGCCGAGCTGGGCCTGAGCGCCGAGACCCTGCCGTACAAGGGCGTGGATTTCTGGAACTGCTTCGAACTGTCCTGGTTGTTGCCCTCGGGCAAGCCGGTGGTGGCCATCGGTGAGTTCAGCATTCCGGCCGACTCGCCGAACATCATCGAGTCCAAGTCGTTCAAGCTGTACCTCAACTCGCTGAACCAGACCGCGTTTGCCGATACGCAAAGCCTTGAAGCCACCTTGCGCACCGACCTCAGCTCTGCGGCCGGCAAGCCAGTGAGCGTGCGCATTCGCAGCCTGGCCGACATCGAGGCAGAAGGCGTGATGGCATTGCCGGGCGTGTGCATTGACGGCCTGGATATCAACGTCAGCAGCTACGAACACCCGCGCCCGGAACTGCTGCGTTGCGATGATTCGCGCGTGGTGGAGGAGAGCGTGCACAGCCACCTGCTCAAATCCAACTGCCCGGTGACCAGCCAGCCTGACTGGGGCAGTGTGGTGGTGGAATACCGTGGTGCGGCGCTGGATCACGCCAGCCTGCTGGAATATATCGTCAGCTTTCGCCAGCACTCGGACTTTCATGAGCAGTGTGTGGAGCGGATCTTCCTGGACTTGCAGCGCTTGCTCAAGCCGGAGAAGTTGACCGTGTATGCACGCTATGTGCGTCGGGGTGGGTTGGATATCAATCCTTACCGCAGCACTGAGAACACCCAGTTCCTGAACGTGCGCCTGGCGCGTCAGTAAGCCTTCATACAAAAAACTGTGGGAGCTGGCTTGCCTGCGATTGCGATCTTTCAGTCATTCATCAAGTGACTGATACACCGCTATTGCAGGTAAGCCAGCTCCCACATTTGGTTTTGTGTTTGGCTTGGGCTCGGGTTAGATGCCGATATTGCCCAGGGTCAGCACGATATTGCGCAACGTCCCGGCAATGCCTGGATGGTCCAGTTCAAAACCTTCCACTGCCCGGTTCACATCGTCAGCGATGCTGGGCGTCTGGGTGGCCGGTTCCATTTCCAACTGGACTTCGAATTTGGCGATCAACTCTTCCAATGCTTGACGTTTCTCGGCGGGCAACTCGGGATGATTCTCCAGTTGCTCACGCACAATATCGGCCTGCTGTTGTAACTTCTCGCGATCAGGCATGACGTTCTTTCCTTTTATCGATAGGCACTGGCATAGACCGCGGCACGCCGTGAAAGGTCTACGGGCTGACCTGTAGATTAATCCACTGCGGCCAACTGTGCATGATCTCGATCAGGGCTTCTCGCCCTTGAGCTGGCGCAGGCGGATGTCGGCCAGGCAGGTGCCGAGTTCGCCGAGGTGGTCGATCACCGAATGCACACCCAGGCCATAGAGCGCCACCGTGGCCTTGCCGCGCTTGTGTTCGCGTTGCTGCTCGGTCAGCGCCTGCCATTGCTGGGGCGACAGGCCGCAGAGCGAACCGCAGGAGGCCAGGCCGATGGTCCACAAACCGGCATTCAGGCCCGATTGCAGCAGGCGCGGCTCGCCGCTGACCAGTACGCAGCCTTCCAGGCGTTCGATGTTCAACTCCATCAGGGCTTGCCAGCAAGCGTGGGGCGCGGGCCAGCGAATGGAGGAGGGCGAGGCCGCCTTGAGCCAGCCAGGCAGGCCGGCGCAGAGTGGCGTGGTCACGGCGGGAGGCAGTTCGTCCAGCCAGGCGCAGGGCACGCCTTGTTCTTTGAGACTGCGCAGGATTTTCAACGCGCCTGGCGTGGCCTCGGCGTCGGCGCAAGGTGAGTCGGTGCGCGCGAGGGAACCAAAATCCACCAGGCAGCCACTCAGGCCAAATAACACGGCGGTCAATGAGGGGGCGGCGGCGACGGCAATCTCGGCGTGTGGCATCTGAACGTCCCTGAAATAGCTGCCACGCTATCGGGGCGGCATGACAAGGGGATGACACTGTCGATATTTGTAGGAATTTTGTGCATTTTCCCTAAGACGATTCTAGGTAGCTGCCTAAATCGGCACTTCCGTCATATACTGACAGCCTTATTCAGGGCATAGCGCCCATGACAGACCATTCAAGGAGCAAAAGCTATGCGCTGGAGCCAGTACTTCGCTCAGCTATCGGTGTGTGCCACCATCCTGTTGGCGCCTTTCGCTGCCCAAGCGGCCTCGGAAGATGACCCGTGGGAAAGCGTCAACCGCCCCATCTTCACCTTCAACGACACCGTTGACACCTATGCCCTCAAGCCAATCGCCCAGGGCTATCAGTTCGTCACCCCACAATTTGTGCAGGACGGCGTTCACAACTTCTTCCGCAACATCGGTGATGTCGGCAACCTGGCCAACAACGTGCTGCAACTCAAGCCGCACAATGCAGGCGTCGACACCGCCCGCTTGTTGGTCAACACCACGTTTGGCGTACTGGGCTTTATCGACGTCGGCACCAAAATGGGGCTGCAGCGCAGCGATGAAGACTTCGGCCAGACCCTCGGCTACTGGGGCGTGGGCAGCGGCCCGTACGTGATGATCCCGTTGCTGGGCCCAAGCACCTTGCGTGATGCGCCGTCCAAATATGTCGACAGCTACACCCAGCCGTACCGCTACATGAACGACATCGGCTGGCGTAACAGCACCTTCGGCCTCAACGTCGTTGACGTGCGCGCCAGCCTGCTCGACAGCGAGAAGCTGATCAGCGGCGACAAGTACACCTTCATTCGTAACGCTTACCTGCAGAACCGCGAGTTCAAGGTCAAGGACGGCAAGGTCGTTGACGACTTTTAAGCTGTGACGTTTTGAAATGAAAAAGGCGACCTTTGTAAGGTCGCCTTTTTTGTGCGCGCTGATCGTTCCCCACGCTCCGCGTGGGAATGCATCCCGTGACGCTCCGCGTCACCTTTGCGCAGGGGCGGGATGTTGCGTTAGCGCATTTTCAGAATCTTGAGGCCCAGATGCTGGTCATCGCCTACCGCCTTGGCCCACACCACCTGGGTATCCGCCTCAAGACCCCTGAGCGCGGCGTGCTCTGAATCAATGCGCACGGTCAGCAGGTCGCCCACAGTGAACTGGCGGGGTGCCTGCACCTGCATGCCGGAACTGGAGAGGTCCACGCAGGTACCGGCAATCTCCTGCCCGGCATGGATCAAAGACACATCGGCATCTATTCGCATGCGGATGAAATCGCGTTTTTCGGCGTAGTCGCGCTCGTGTTCGCTCACAGCATCCATCCTTACTTTGCGTTGTGGTTGTGAGGGTTCTTATAACTCCCGGTGATTTGAGGTGTAAAGACGCCCGGCGACCATCGGCATGAGCTTGAAACCCCTCACGGATGGGAGTACCGTCTGCGCCTTAGAAGGGCACCTCTGCTTTACCGTTGTGCATGGGCCAAATCCCATTGCTTTGTAGGACAGAGAGGCTAGAAAGCGAATCCAGTACGTGAGCCCGGCCATTGCCGAGCCGCCTACGCCAACCTAATTCTGGCGCCGTTTGCCCACATGCAAAAAACCAGTGCCACGCTGCTGATTATCGATGACGACGAAGTAGTGCGCGCGAGCCTCGCGGCCTACTTGGAAGACAGTGGCTTCAGCGTCCTGCAGGCCAGTAATGGCCAACAGGGTCTCCAGGTATTCGAGCGCGACAAGCCCGACCTTGTGATCTGCGACCTGCGCATGCCCCAGATGGGCGGCCTGGAGCTGATTCGCCAGGTGACCGACCTTGCCCCGCAAACGCCGGTGATTGTCGTGTCCGGTGCCGGTGTCATGAACGATGCCGTTGAAGCCTTGCGCCTGGGCGCCGCCGATTACCTGATCAAGCCCCTGGAAGACCTGGCCGTGCTGGAGCACTCGGTGCGCCGCGCCCTGGACCGTGCACGCCTGCTCCTGGAAAACCAGCGCTACCGCGAAAAGCTCGAGACCGCCAACCGCGAGCTCGAAGCCAGCTTGAACCTGCTGCAGGAAGACCAGAACGCCGGGCGCCAGGTGCAGATGAACATGCTGCCGGTGAGCCCCTGGACGATTGACGAGTTCAAGTTTGCCCACCAGATCATCCCGTCGTTGTACCTGTCGGGTGATTTTGTCGACTATTTCCGTGTCGATGAGCGCCGTGTGGCGTTCTACCTGGCCGACGTTTCCGGCCACGGCGCGTCTTCCGCGTTTGTTACCGTGTTGTTGAAGTTCATGACCACACGGCTGTTGTTCGAGTCCAAGCGCAACGGCACCTTGCCGGAGTTCACCCCCTCCGAGGTGCTGGGCCACATCAACCGGGGCCTGATCAGCTGCAAGCTGGGCAAGCACGTGACGATGGTCGGCGGCGTGATCGACGAAGAAACCGGTCTTTTGACCTACAGCATTGGCGGTCACCTGCCGATGCCTGTTTTGTACACTCCTGACAGTGTGCGCTACCTGGAAGGGCGTGGCCTGCCCGTAGGCTTGTTTAACGAAGCCACCTACGAAGACCACATCCTGGAACTGCCGCCGACCTTCAGCCTGACGCTGATGTCTGACGGTATTCTGGACCTTCTTCCAGAGCCTACACTCAAAGAGAAAGAAGCCGCCTTGCCCCAAAAGGTCAAGTCGGCGGGCGGCAGCCTGGATGGCCTGCGGCAGGTTTTTGGATTGGCCACGCTAGGGGAGATGCCGGATGATATCGCCCTATTGGTGTTGAGCAGGAATCTTTGATGAGTACCGGAAGAATCCAATTCGCCGAGCAAGACGGGACCTTCGTCCTGAAATTTGTCGGTGAAGTGCGCCTGACCTTGTGTTCGGCCCTGGATGCGACGATCGAGCGGATCTTCACTGCGCTGAACTTCTCGGCGATCGTGATCGACCTGACCGAAACGCGCAGCATCGATAGCACCACCCTGGGCCTGTTGGCCAAATTGTCCATTCTGTCTCGGCAGAAGGTCGGCCTATTGCCGACCGTGGTCACCACCCACGAAGACATCACCCGTCTGTTGCAATCCATGGGCTTTGACCAGGTGTTCAACATCGTTGACCGCCCCATCCCGTGCCCTGAGTGCCTGACCGACCTGCCGTCCCAGGACCAGTCCGAGGAAGTGGTGCGGGTCAAGGTGCTGGAAGCGCACAAAATCCTGATGGGCTTGAATGAGTCCAACCGCGAAGCCTTCCACGACCTCGTCAACGCCCTCGAGCGGCACTGACGGCCTCCCTGCCCAAACACACACAGTCCAATGTGGGAGCTGGCTTGCCTGCGATTACGCAGTGTCAGTCGATGAAGTGTTGGCTGGCCCACCGCTATCGCAGGCAAGCCAGCTCCCACATCGGACGGCGGTGACACCGACGCACAAAAAAGGGCGACACCCTCACAGGTGCCGCCCTTTTTGCTGCTATCTGCTTTTACAGCTTGGCCGACAACAACGCCTCCAGTTTCTCCTGGTCCCGAGCAAACTGACGAATCCCCTCCGCCAGCTTCTCAGTCGCCATCGCGTCCTCGTTGGACTCCCAACGGAACTGCGCTTCAGTCATATGCACACGGGCCTCACCGGCATGGCCTGGCGCCAATTTGCGCTCCAGCTTGCCTTCATCGGCTGCCAGCTTCTCCAACAGGTCCGGGCTGATGGTCAGGCGATCACAACCGGCCAGTTCCTCGATCTGGCTGAGGTTACGGAAGCTCGCACCCATCACTACTGTTTTGTAGCCGTTAGCCTTGTAGTAGTTATAGATGCGCGTCACCGACTGCACGCCCGGGTCATCGGAGCCGGTGTAGTCGTTGCCGTTGGCCTTCTTGTACCAATCGTAGATACGGCCCACGAACGGCGAAATCAAAAACACACCCGCTTCAGCACAAGCCACGGCCTGGGCAAACGAGAACAGCAGCGTCAGGTTGGTCTGGATGCCTTCTTTTTCCAGCTTCTCCGCGGCGCGGATGCCTTCCCAGGTGGAGGCGATCTTGATCAGCACGCGGTCACGGCCAACCCCAGCCTTGTCGTACAGGTCGATCAGACGGTGCGCACGCTTGAGAATCGCGGCCTCGTCGAACGACAGACGCGCATCCACCTCAGTGGAAATACGGCCCGGCACGACTTTGAGAATCTCTTGACCCACCGCCACCGCAAAGCGGTCACTGGCCAGGCCCACATCGCCGTTGCAGTCCTGCACGCACTCATCCAGCAGCTTGGCATAGCCAGGAATCGACGCAGCCTTGAGCAGCAGGGAAGGGTTGGTGGTCGCGTCTTGCGGCTTGAGCTTGGCGAGGGTGGAAAAATCGCCGGTATCGGCTACGACGGTGGTGAATTGCTTGAGTTGTTCCAGCTTGGAAGTCATGGGCGTGCTCTGTCCTGTGGGTCTAGTGACATTACCCGAGCGCTGGCAGGCGCTCAAGGGCGCAAATGCGTTAGGTCGTTTGCGAGGGCAATAACCTGGAAACGGCCGTTTGAATCACCGGCCGTGGTGCTCAATTGGAGGGCAAAATCGCAGCTAGGTTCAACTGGATTCCACCCGTCCTGCGCCACTGGTTTCAAGCCAGTTGATAGAGGAAATATCAATGTTTTGAAGTTGTGAAAAGTTTATTTTCCAGCTCTTTAGTTGTTGCTGTTTTTACTTGTGCTATACCTGACTGGCAAGCGCTAACTTGGGCCGATAAAAACTCTGATGACCCGGTACAGCAGGCCCTCAGCGCCGGTTGTTACGATACCCAGGAAATGCGTGGCATCATTGACACTGCCAAGGCAGGTAAACCCATGGGGAGCCGCACCCTGGAAAAGGAAAACGAACTGACCTCATCCTACGGCGGCAAGATCACCGATACCAGAGTGACTGCGCCTGCCACCTGGGTATACCGCGCGTATGAGAGCGCGGACACCAACAATTGGCACGTCCAGAAACTCAAGGCCGGGGTGATCTACTCCAAAGCGCAGAACGACCTGGACAAATACCCCAGGGACGGTGGCACACCCGAAAAATACTGGGCCATCGATGGGCCTGACCTACACGCGCTGGGTTTTATCGGTGCCACCTACACGACAATGCGACTGCTCGCCTTACAGTCCAGCGACACCCCGAAAAGTCAGTTCGTGAGTTTTGCACTGGACTACGCCACCACCGGAACCTTTGGAGACGCCGTGTATGCACTGCAAGTAAACCCGAACTCACCCATTCTGGGGTTGGTTAACTGCAAAACGCCAGGCGGTGAAGTTCAATTTCAAATACTCGGCGGCACCACATTCAACACGCTTTACCGAAAAGTCAGGACCGATAAAGATTGGAAAAGGTATAACCGCGACACCGACCAATGGGTAACTGTGCCCAAAGGAACAGTGCCGGAAAACTAAGCAACAGTGCAGCAAGGGCCGGCAGCACCTGCCGCGCCCTTGCAATCACCGCTAAATATGTGGGAGCTGGCTTGCCTGCGATAGCGTCGGTAAACCCAATGAGCATCTACCTGACACTCTACCAATCACCGCCCCTCCAACAACGTCCCCGCCTGATCCAGCAACGCCAACGGATCCGCCGCCTTATGAATATCCACCGACAACAACTGCCTGAACTTGCGTGCTCCTGGAAACCCCGTGCCCAACCCCAACACATGCCGAGTAATGTGATGCATCGTCCCACCACTGGCCAAATGCTCAGCAATATAAGGCCGCAACTGCGCCAACGCCTCCGCCCGGCTAATCACCGGCGCCTCACTGCCAAACAACCGCTGGTCCACCTCCGCCAACAGATACGGATTGTGATAAGCCTCCCGCCCCAGCATCACCCCATCAAACGTCTGCAAATGCTCCTGGCACTGCTCCAGCGTCTTGATCCCACCATTGAGATTAATCTCCAACTCCGGAAAATCCCGCTTCAACTGCGCCGCCACGTCATAACGCAACGGCGGAATGTCCCGGTTCTCCTTGGGCGACAACCCCTCCAGAATCGCAATCCGCGCATGCACGGTAAAACTGGTGCAACCGGCGTTCTTCACCGTCCCGACGAAATCACACAACTGGGCATAACTGTCCCGCCCATTGATGCCGATACGGTGCTTCACCGTCACCGGAATCGACACCGCATCGCGCATGGCCTTCACACAGTCCGCCACCAGGGCAGGGTGCGCCATGAGGATCGCGCCGATCATGTTGTTCTGCACCCGGTCGCTGGGGCAACCGACGTTCAGGTTCACTTCGTCGTAACCGGCGGCCTCGGCCATTCGAGCGCAGGCGGCCAGATCAGCCGGAACACTGCCGCCCAACTGCAGCGCCAGCGGGTGCTCGGCTTCGTTGTGGCGCAGGAAGCGGTCGTGATCGCCATGGAGGATAGCACCGGTGGTGACCATCTCGGTGTAGAGCAGGGCGTGTTTGGAGAGCAGGCGTAGGAAGAACCGGCAGTGGCGGTCGGTCCAGTCCATCATGGGGGCGACTGAAAAGCGGCGGGAGAGTGGGGCGGTTTGTAGGGACATGGGGGATCTGAGTCAGCGAGGCGAATGGGGCACAGTTTATCAGGGATGCTTGTCAGGTACTTGGCGGGTTCTCAAGCCCAGCCAGCCAATCATCGGTGGTAACCCGAGTGCATGCTCGGTAGGCTTTCGACGCGCAGCTTGTGTTGATGATTTATTGTGGATACGATAATCACATGCATATTACCTATGACCCAGCCAAAGACGCTCGTAACGTTGAAGAACGCGGACTCCCGTTTGCGTTAGTGCGGGACTTTGAATGGTCTACGGCCTTGATCGTGGAAGATGATCGATTCGACTACGGTGAGTGTCGTTATCGAGCGATGGGATACATAGGGGATCGGCTGCATGTCGTAGTGTTCACCCCACGGGGGGACGCGGTCCACGTCATCAGCTTTCGTAAAGCCAACAAACGGGAGGTCAAAAATTATGACCAAGAAACCCAGCCCTGAGAAGGTCGATACAGCGAACCCTGAGTGGTCGGCTGAAGACTTTGCTAAGGCCAAGCCAGCCAGCGAGGTGCTTGTGGGATTGTTTGGCAAAGCTCAGGCGAAGGAAATGCTCAAACCCAAGCGCGGGCGGCCAAAGTCGGTAGCCACTAAAGAGCACGTTAATGTTCGTTTTGATGCTGACGTGCTGGAGCGATTCAGGGCTTCTGGGCCAGGCTGGCAAACGCGAATGAATGCCGCCTTGGCTGATTGGCTTAAGACGCATACACCGGATGAACTGAAGGCCTAAGGCAAAAAAGCCGCGGATGACGCGGCTTTTTGCTGTCTTGTGATTAGCTTTTTCTCAGCGATGGTATAAATAAATCTGTCCGTTTGTGCTGTCTTTTGGTGTTGTTTCAACAGGAATATTTCGTGAGTTGGAGCCACGCGGTACTAAGCTGGCCGGCGCAATCAATCCACGATAATCAAGGAGAGGCTGATGAGTAGTTCAGGAGTTCCTGTTATCGACAAGGAACAGTTAATCAGGCTTAGAGATAGGCTATATAGAGCAATTGATAACAACCGCTCAGACAGATGGTGTTTGGCGCTTTGGAGTAGGTTTGTCAGAGCTAGAGATGCTCACCAGTGTGTCGTCTGTAATTCTGACGATCGGGTCCAAGCGCATCATGTTTTTAGACGGACTTTGTTTTCGCAGGCGCGATATGAACTCGGCAACGGAATTACGCTGTGTTTCGAATGCCACAAGGTTGCACACGAAGGATTTAACGGCCGGCCGGATATGACGCTGCCGATAGGTGCTCAAGGGGGGGACGACCAAGACGAGATCGCCTTCTACTATCGAAAGCTGCTTGAGTCCTCAGACGCTTTAGATTTAGAGCACGATGAGTTTTTTACGTTGAGCGATGAAATGCTTAGATTTTTCGTCCGAGTACAGGGCTACGAATACCTCCATAAGGCAGTCGTTGCGAATCAAATTACTGGGTTGGTGATGGCGTATGAAATTTGGGTTCGTGGTCCAGAGCAGGTGACTTTAGCTATTTTAAAGGCAAACCTTCCTGGATATTTTTGACCTCAAGTCTGTTCCACTCTCGATCCACTGCCCGTTTCGCCGTCTTCTCCATAGCATATAACTACCGTAATCGTCGAGGCTTGCTCTGACCTCTGCTTTCACTGCCTTTACCGGTCCCTCTGTCGCGGTAGTACGCGGTGACCCCAATGAATTCCCCCTTGTTATCTTCCGTCAGGTCTTCAATGGTATCCTCCGGCAGCTTGGACCCCAGCTCCAGGTTGACGATGGTTTTGGCCAAGTTGGCGACAGAGTTGGACAGGTCTTCCGAAAGGTTTAGGGATATCCGAGTCATGACAGCCATCGGTGATGGACTGTCTGTATATTTTTAAGGAACAGAATTTAATAGGCGTTTTTTTGGAGGGGTGTGGTGATTTATATTGAGTTTTTGAGTGGTTTTTTAAATAGGTTTTTAGGGCTGGTTTTCTTGGTATTTGTTGTATTTCAGTTTTTATTGTTTAAGTTTTATTTGCCCGGTTATATCAAAAAGAAAGGTGAAAATCTCGCTACGAAAGAAGATGTTGCAGGTATTACTCATCAAGTTGAACGCGTGAGGACGCAATATCTTGTTGATTTGGAAGGTTATAAGAACTTAATTTGGAAGGGGCAGCAGCGTGAGGTGTGGCTGAAGGAAGAGTTTGATCTTAGGCTTGATACCTACAAGACTGCAATTTCTCTTATTTATAAGTACGTGGAGCAAATTGAGAATTATCATATCGCGCACTTGTCGTCGGGTGTTAATGAGGCCATTTTTCTTTATATTGAAGCTAAGGAAGAGGCTTTTTTTGAAGGGGTAAAAGAGAGCTATCGAGTTGAGTATGAGTCAACTAGAGAGAAATCGTTGGAGTGGTATTTTAAGTGTAAAGAGGTTGAAGTTGAGCTTCGTGTGGTTTTGGGGGTTGTAGATGTTTATTTTGATAGTGAATTGTCTGGTCACTTAGATGGTTTGATAGCAAAAGGTGTTGATGCTGCAAGGACCTTTTGCCGCGTTGAAGAGCTGTATCGCTCTGTGGAGAGTGAATATGAAAAACTACAGAATTATGTTGCCGTTAGCAATGCAGTGATTAAGAAGTATCACGTAGAGTTTAAAAAACTTATTCCTACTGTTGAAGCTGAGTTGTGCTTGAAAAATTTGAAGGGTTTCGTGGTGCGGGAAAGACGTGAAATTCTTGAGGGTTCCTGAGCTTTTATTTCGACTATTTAGTTGTGAGTGAGTTTTCTACTAATGTCCCGCGTGAGCAGTTAGTTAATCTAAAGTCCTCGGAATTATAGCGCGAAATCATTTAAGTAAATAAACGAATTAACTGTGTAGGACAAGTGTCTAAGAGCTTGTGGGTGCATCTTACACCGTGGAGCGCTGGGTTGAATCAGCAGGTCGTGACTCATTCGTTTTTCTTCTCTAAGTCCACTGTGGGAGGTATTGTGGTCTGACTCAGATGTCCCCCTCTCAAAGTACTTTTGGATGAGTCTTCCCGCTCTGTATGGGACTCGACTGTCACTTTTCTTTGGTGAAGATGTATTTCGCCTGTCTTTATGTCTTTCAATACAGCCTTTGCTGCGATTTTCCCTTCGAACCTTGATGTTGTTTTGATGGCGCGTATATTATATTTGAAGGCGATTTTTTCTAGCTTTAACTTGCCGTGTGTACAGTCTGGCCAGATTATATAGTGGTTCGTAAAGTTATATACCTTTATGCGGTTTTCAAACTCTTCAAATTTTCCTGAGTTTTCTGCGAGTTCATTTTGCAGTTTGGACCATTTAACGATAATGTTGCTGGATTCATCAACTATTGTGATTTTATCCGTCATTCCTGATATTTCGATGGAGTCACCTTCTCTCAGTGTTGTATTTGATTCAATCCAGTTGAGATCAAATTTTAATGCTGGGCGCACATTATCTAAATAGTACATTGTGCCTGCAGTATGTATGGTTTTAATGCCAAGTGCTAATTCTAGATCTTCGGCTGTAGGTTCTCTAAGCATTTTCAATGCTATGCCTTTATGGTCTGCGAATACCTTTGCACCTTTTTGATATCCGGTTTTTGTTATGAATATTCCTTGTATATTACCTATATCATCAAGAGCTGCTGCGAAATCTCTCACCTTGCCAACCGTTATTGTAGATGTATAGTTTTTACACTCAACGGCAACGCGATGAACCAGTCCTGCGACTTTGAATTCCCAATAAACATCTAGCTGATGCTTTTGTGTCGATTTTCCAGCGAGGTTTACATTGTGTTTTACTAAGATTGTATCGAATCCATCAGTTCTAAGGATTTCTTCGTATACCTCTCTCGTTAGTTTTTCGTATTCGGTATCCTGGTTCAACATGTTCGGCTCCTTGGATTTGATGCCAATATGACAGCGCTTGGCGTCGGAGTGAAGTGTTCAGAGCTTTATTTTTGAAGATCTTTACGGCAGTACATATGGCAAAGCCAGACTATGATATTCCATAGGAACCTTCCGACACTTTTCTCGGCTTGCCTGTCAGACCTACCACCGCTAACCTTCTCAAGCTGCTGTATGTAAACCCAGTGGCCGGAGGTGGAAGTCCGAACTGCTAAGGCGTTTTAACTCCCGAAAATATTTGGAGCTTCGCCCATGCACAACAACACAAACAGTTCTTCAACTGATCAAACCGCATCGTCCGTGGATGCCAAGCTTCAAGCCGCAGCCCAGCGAGCAATCCATCATCACTTGCCCCCATCCGACGACGCTGCGCCTGTTGAACTCCCAAGCAACAACCTATTCCTCGTAAACCCGACCATCGACCCCGAAACCCTCCTGGCCAATGCCGCCGAAAACCTCGCATCCGCCAACGAAATGGCCGCCACCTTGGCGTTCGACCTCGACGACTCCCAACGCGCCATCGCCCTGGGCATTCAGCAGTTAATCGAGTTGAGTTCGCTACTCGTTGACCGAGCCCAGGAGCAGGTTGCGCCTGTAACGGCCCCAGTCAAAGCCTGACAACCAACCCTGCCGCCTTGCCCTAAGGCGGCAACCTGAACTCATGCTGTCACCCAGCAAAGTTTCATAATTCCCTGCGCTGTTGAGGTCTACGATCCCCTACTGAGAGAGGACCCCAGCGCCTCCAGCCCATAGGGAACTGAAACCATGATCTCGAACCTCGTCAAAGTCGTGATGATCACCGGCACGTTGTTGTTAAGCGCTTGTTCATCTTCATCGCGCGTGACCAACAGCGACCCGTGCTTTTCAGGCGGGTGCCAGGCATTTGGCGACCATAGCCCCAACAAAGCCGCGAAAATGAATTTTGGTGGCAGTGGGCTGGGGAGTAGTTATGGGGAGTATGGTTCGGGGCTGTTGCATGATGATTGATGGGGTGGGGGGCAAGCACTAATACCTGTCAGTTAAGCGTCATCGCCTTCTGTAGGAGCGAGCTTGCTCGCGAAAAACGTCAACGATAACGCGGGCTTCCTGAAGAAACGCGGCGTCTGTGAGTTTTTCGCGAGCAAGCTCGCTCCTACAAGAAGCCCTCCCACAGTTTGATCCAGTAGGGCGTTAATGGCCGCCTTTCATCCGCCGGGCAATCAGGTAGAGGCCCAGCCCCACCAGCGCTGTAGCAGCACCGATGTAGCCGGTACTGGTCCAACCCAACCCTGCCGTAATCGCCATCCCCCCAAACCACGGTCCCAGCGCATTCGCCAGGTTAAACGCCGCATGGTTGGACGCTGCCGCCAAGCTCGGCGCTTCGTGGGCGATGTCCATCAAGCGAATCTGCAACGGCGCCGCCAATGCGACCATGGTGCCCACCAGCCCCATGCTCAGCAGCACGCCCCACAGCGAAGACGCAGCGAAGGGGAAGAACAACAACACCGCCATCGACCATACCAATATCAAACCCACCGCCCGAAACTGCATGCGATCAAACAGCTTGCCACCGGCAATGTTGCCGATGATGCCGCCCACGCCAAATGCCGCGAGGCCGAAGGGGATCCACTGCGGCGAGACTTTGGTCACTTCCAGCATGGTCGGCGCCAGGTAGCTGAATACGCAGAACATCCCGGCAAAGCCAATTGCGCCGATGGACAGGGCCATCCATACCTGGGGTTTGGTGAAGGCGCGCAGTTCCTTGCGCGGGTCGCTGCGTTGTTCGTCGTGGCGGTGGGGCACGAATTGCCAGACCAGGGCGATGGTGAGCAGGGCGATCACGCTGACCAGTGCAAACGCCGAGCGCCAGCCCAGGTGTTGGCCGAGGAAGGTGGCGATGGGGTTGCCGAGCAGCATGGCCAGGGTCAGGCCCATCATCACGCGGGCTACGGCGCCGGCGCGTTTGTCGGTGGGTACCATGCTGGAGGCGACCACGGCGGCGATGCCGAAGTAGGCGCCGTGGGGCAGGCCGCTGATAAAGCGGAAGGCCACCAGCGAGCCGAAGGTGGGGGTGAAGGCGGTGGCGAAGTTGCCCAGGGCGTACAGGCCCATCAGCAACAGCAGCATGTGTTTGCGCAGCAGCTTGGCGCCGAGGATGGCCAGCAGCGGGGCGCCGACCATCACGCCCAGGGCGTAGGCGCTGATGGCGTGGCCGACCTGGGGTTCGCTCAGGCCCAGGTTCTGGGCGATGTCGGGCATCAGGCCCATGATGGCGAATTCGCCGGTGCCGATCGCGAAAGCGCCCACGGCCATGGCCGCTTCCATTTTGGCGGCGCTGCGCGCGGGCAGTACCTGCCCGGGTGTTTGCTGGATTGTCATGGGTAACTCTGTGTGGAGGGTGTGCACGAAGGACGTCGTCGATGCTACGCAAGCCGCGACGAAGGTGTCTAGAACCGCCATTTTCGGCAGAGTTCCACGCCTGTGACCGCAGGTCGCGGCTGCCAGGCTTGACAGGGGCGCATTAAAACCTGCGATTTAGGCCTGTCAATTGGCCAAACGGCGCATAAACGCTGTTTAGCGTGATATTCTGCGCGCCGTCTTGGGCTAGTCTTTCCCTGGTGCGTACACCCGTATACGTCCCAGCGGTTGGCTGTCGCCCAGGTAGCTGAAGCCAATAATGATAAGAAGTCAGCGCAGAAGGGACATAACAGTGAGGTCGATCCATCGGCCTTGTGTGCCCACCCTGCAGCCTTTATGTGACTGTGCAGACCCCGCGGTACGTTGCCTGACGTAGCGTGAACGAGGGTTACTCATGATCGGGGGCGGTAGGGCGGATGGCGTTTTATCATAGGTGCTACTGATGTTTAAAAAAGTAAACACTGCCCTGCTGGGGCTGGCTTTGTCGATGGGGATCACGTCCGTTCACGCGGAAGAGGCAAAGAAAGTCGATGTGCTGCTGATCGGCGGCGGCATCATGAGTGCAACCTTGGGTGTCTGGCTCAATGAGCTGGAGCCGGACTGGTCCATGGAGATGGTCGAGCGCCTCGATGGCGTGGCCGAAGAAAGCTCCAACGGCTGGAACAACGCCGGTACCGGTCACTCGGCCCTGGCTGAGCTGAATTACACCCCGGAAGACAAGAACGGCAACGTTGAGATCCCGAAAGCGGTCGAGATCAACGAAGCGTTCCAGATCTCCCGTCAGTTCTGGTCCTGGCAGGTTCAGCAGGGCGTGTTGAAGAACCCGCGTTCGTTCATCAACTCCACTCCGCACATGAGCTTTGTGTGGGGCGATGACAACATCAAGTTCCTGAAAAAACGCTACGAAGCCCTGAAGGCCAGCCCGCTGTTCGCCGGCATGCAGTACTCCGAAGACCCGGCGCAGATCGCCAAGTGGGTTCCGTTGATGATGGAAGGGCGTGACCCGAGCCAGAAAATCGCGGCCACCTGGAGCCCGATCGGTACCGACGTTAACTTCGGCGAGATCACCCGCCAGTTCGTCGCTCACCTGCAAACTACGCCGAAGTTTGACTTGAAGCTGTCGAGCGAAGTGCAGGACATCACTAAGAACGCCGACGGTTCGTGGCGTGTGAGCTACAAAAACCTCAAAGACGGCACCAAGACTGAAACCGACGCCAAGTTCGTGTTCATCGGCGCCGGCGGCGGTGCCCTGCACTTGCTGCAGAAGTCGGGCATTCCTGAAGGCAAGGAATACGCAGGCTTCCCAGTCGGTGGTTCGTTCCTGGTGACCGAGAACCCGACCATCGCCGAGCAGCACCTGGCCAAGGCCTACGGTAAGGCTTCGGTAGGTTCGCCACCGATGTCGGTTCCGCACCTGGACACCCGCGTGCTGGATGGCAAGCGTGTGATTCTGTTTGGCCCATTCGCCACCTTCTCGACCAAGTTCCTGAAAGAAGGCTCGTACCTGGACCTGCTGACCAGCACCACCACCCACAACATCTGGCCTATGACCAAAGTTGGTATTCGTGAATACCCACTGGTCGAGTACCTCGCCGGCCAACTGATGCTGTCTGATGATGACCGTTTCAAGGCGCTGCAAGAGTACTTCCCGAACGCCAAGCAGTCCGACTGGCGCCTGTGGCAAGCCGGCCAGCGCGTGCAGATCATCAAGCGTGATGAAGAGCAAGGCGGCGTGCTGAAGCTGGGTACCGAAGTGGTCAGCTCTGCCGACAACACCATCGCAGGCCTGTTGGGTGCATCGCCAGGCGCGTCCACCGCGGCTCCGATCATGCTGACCGTGCTGCAAAAAGTGTTCAAGGACAAGGTAGCAAGCCCGGCCTGGCAGGAAAAACTGCACCAGATCGTGCCAAGCTACGGCACCAAGCTGAACGACAGCCCTGAAGCGGTTGCCAAGGAATGGGCCTACACTGCCGGTGTGCTGCAACTGACACCACCGCCAGCGATCCCGCAATTGGCCGCTCCACAGGCTACCGAGGCTGCCAAGCCTGCGGCTGAGCCAAGCAAGCCGGTTTCTGACCTGGCGCTGTAAGCCTCACCCACGAAAAAGCCCGCTGAACCGGTGACGGTCAGCGGGCTTTTTTGTGGGGAAATGTTCAGGAGAGCGGCGGGTGTCGCTCCACCGGGGGCAGCTCAACCGCACGCTCGGCCGCCGCCAGCGCAGCCTTCAAGCCAGCCTGGTCCAGGCGCACGCAGTACGCCGGTTTGGCCCGCTCGAATCGCCAGCTTTCATCCAGCTCACCAGCGTCGACGGCATCGAACCCCAACTCATCGAGCAGTTGGGTCACGACGGCCTTCGCGGTGGCGTCATCCGCCGCGACGGGCAGCGCCCGCCGATCAGGTGCACCGTGAGGGCGGGCGTCTTGCGTCAGGTCGGGGGCGAAGATCGCGTTAAACACTTTCACCACGTGTGAATGTGTCAAATGGTCGGCCAGCAAGCGGCTGGTAGTCGTTTCAAAGCGGTCCAGCTCTGGGATATGCCCATCGCGGTCGGGGTAGTAATTGTTGGCATCCATCACCGTTTTACCCTCCAGCCATTGCGCGGGCACGCTGCGGTAGTGTTGAAAGGGAATCGCCACTAGCACCACATCGCCGAACCGTGCGGCATCGTCTGCGCTGCCAACTTGCACACCGAGTATGCCGCTTACCACGCTGCTCATGGTGTGCGGGCCGCGGGAATTGCTCAGCATCACCTCATGCCCGGCGGCCAAGGCCAGTTGTGCCACAGCACGCCCAATGAAACCTGCTCCAATTACGCCAATCTTCATGTGCTTGCTCCGATGGAAGTACGAAGTGGCTATGATGATTGGCAACCATTTGGTGATAAATCGCAGTTGTGGCGCGGCTGTTGTTACTAGGGGTAGGGAATGATGGATCGTTTATCAAGCATGAATGCCTTTGTGATGGCTGCTGAGCTCGGTTCCTACGTGCGTGCCGCTGAGCGCTTGAATATGTCACCGCAAATGGTGGCCAAGCATGTCACCGCCTTGGAACAACGCTTGGGCGCGCGCTTGCTTAACCGTACTACGCGAAGGCAAAGCCTTACGGAGTTGGGGAGCGCTTACTACGAACGTTGCAAGCACATCCTGACGGAGACTAAGGCGGCGGATTCCCTTGCGCAAATCATGAACGACACCCCGCGTGGCAAGCTGAAAATCACCGCTCCGGTGACGTTCGGCTCCTACAGCCTGATGCCGTTGATCACCGGATTCTTGCGTGACAACCCGGATGTGCAAATCGATCTGCACCTTACGGATCGTTTCGTCGACCTGGTAGAGGAGGGCTATGAGGCGGCCTTTCGTATCGGCCCCTTGGGGACCACTGGCCTGACCGCCCGGCCGCTGGCGCCGTATCGCCTGGTTGTCTGTGCGGCACCGGCCTATTTGCAGGCGCGGGGCACACCGATGACGCCGGCAGACCTTGAGCATCACGAATGCCTGGGCTATGCCTTCTGGTCACGCCCGGCAGATCGTGAATGGGTGTTTTACCAAGGTGCGGTCCCGCACAGGGTGCAGGTAAGCAGCCGTTTGCAGATCAACGAAAGCAGGGCGCTGATGTCGGCGGCGCTGGATGGTTTCGGTATCGTGCTCGGCCCTGAAGACTTCTTGCGCAGGGCACTGGCCGAGGGCCAGTTAGTGCGGGTGCTGCCGGACTTTGACGCGCCAAGTCGATCAATGCATTTGGTCTACACCGCGAATCGGCAGCGCACGGCTAAGTTGCGGCGGTTTGTCGACGCCGTATTACAACGTTTTGGCTCGGTTTAAACGCGCGAGCTCTCTCACCTGTTCATGCAGATTCAGCGCCAGCAGTGCCCGTTCGACTTGAGGCCGGTGGGTTCAGCAATCTGACAGACATTTCCTGTTAAAAATAATCAAAGCCCATGCAGGAGCCCGGCTGGAATAAAGGCGGATTACTTTCTGATGCAGGTGCAGGGCGTTCGCGCCCGAGGGTTTTGTATGTTGTTACGTTATGCAGCATTGGCCGCCATGGTGGTGGCGGCGTCCGGGTGTGTACAAGAGCGTGTAGTACATGAACGCAGGCCGGTGCAACGTGAGTATGTTGAGGTGGTGGCGCCGCAGCCGCCTCCGGTGCAGGTGATAGAAGTCGAACCGGCGGTACGCGAGGGTTATATCTGGTCACGCGGTTACTGGCGTTGGGAAGGCGGGCGCTATGTGGCGGTGCACGGCCATTGGGAGCCGGTGCGCCAGGGCTATCGTTATGTACACCCGCACTGGGTGCAGCGTAATGATGGCTACCACTGGCAGATCGGCGGCTGGATACGCTGACCTAACCTCCTTCTCTGTAGGAGTGAGCTTGCTCACGAAAAACGTCAACGGTTACGCGGGCATTCAGATTGCACGCGGTGCCTGTGATTTTTTCGCGAGCAAGCTCGCTCCTACACAAACAAAGCGGGCTAGCCGAGCCGTTTCATCCCCGCAGCCTTGGCCGCGTTCAGATCAAAGGTGGCGGTGTACTCGCAGCCCGCCGCATGACCACAGCGTTCAACCAGGCAGTCGGCAAAGTCGGCTTTGCCTGCGCTGAACTTGCGCAATGCCTGCCAGATGATATCGGCGTGCTCGACGGTCAGTTCCCGCGTGTGCAACAAGGTTTCCAACACCATCACCACCTCGCTTTTGGCCGACTGGTAGCAGGACTGCAACACCCACACCAGCTCCGTAAGCGTCACCAGGCTGACAAAGCCTGGCGAGGCGGCGGTGAGTGATTCGATGAGCTGGGACGCCTTGGCTGATTGAACCGGGTCGTCCTGGGTCACGTAACGCACCAGCACGTTGGTATCCAGGCCGATCATCCAGCTGTTGCTCCCTGGGCCGCGATGGCGCGGTTCATGTCTTCGATAGACACGGCATGGGCAGGCTTGCGGATCAAACCCTTGAGGTCCTTGACGGTTTTGCTCGCGGCAATCATGGAAAACTTGCCGTCTTCCATTTCGACGAATTCCACCCGGTCGCCTGTTTCCAGGCCCAGGGCTGTCCTGACCTGGACTGGGATGGTGATTTGCCCTTTTGAAGTGAGTGTGGCGGTGGCCATAGTGAAGGTCTCCATCGTGACATTCCTTACCTTAAGGTAAGGAGTGACGGAGGACAATATCCGTTGGTCCATAGGTCGCTCGCTGAGGTGAATGAGTCAGAATAGTAAAACCTAGTCCGAACTCTCGTTCCTCACACGCGTTGCTATGTCCCAAACGAATACAAACTATGACCGACCGCCGCTGGCTTATTGCACCACGCGATAGCACGGCACATACGCCGCTCCGCCCGGCAGTTTCATGCGGTGCTGGGCCACGAACGCCTTCAATAATTCATCCAACGGTTTCATGATCGCCGGGTCGCCGTGGATCTCATACGGGCCGTTCTCCTCGATCAGGCGAATACCCTTGTCTTTGACGTTACCCGCCACGATCCCCGAGAACGCCCGGCGCAGGTTGGCCGCCAGTTCATGGGCCGGCAGCGCGTGGTTGAGTTGCAGGCTGGCCATGTTTTCGTGGGTGGGGTCGAACGGGCGCTGGAAGCCTTCGTCGATCTTCAGCAGCCAGTTGAAGTGGAACGCGTCGTTACGCTCGCGGCGGAATTGCTTCACCGCCTTGAGGCCGGTGGTCATCTGGCGGGCCACTTCAGCCGGGTCGTCGATGATGATCTGGTAATGCTTCTGCGCCGCTTCGCCCAGGGTGGCGCCGACGAACGCGTGCAATTGTTCCAGGTAAGGCGCGGCATGTTTCGGCCCGGTGAGCACCACCGGGAACGGCAGGTCGCGGTTGTCCGGGTGCATGAGGATGCCGAGCAGGTACAGGAACTCCTCGGCTGTGCCTGCGCCGCCGGGGAAGATGATGATGCCGTGGCCCACACGCACGAAGGCTTCCAGGCGCTTTTCGATGTCCGGCAAAATCACCAGCTCGTTGACGATGGGGTTCGGCGCTTCGGCAGCGATGATGCCTGGTTCGGTCAAGCCCAGGTAACGGCCATTGGTGATGCGCTGCTTGGCGTGGGAAATGGTTGCGCCCTTCATCGGGCCTTTCATCACGCCGGGGCCGCAACCGGTGCACACGTCGAGGCTGCGCAGGCCCAGTTCGTGCCCGACTTTCTTGGTGTATTTGTATTCTTCGGTGTTGATCGAATGGCCGCCCCAGCACACCACGATCTTCGGCTCGACACCCGGGCGCAGCGTACGGGCGTTACGCAGCAGGTGGAACACGTAATCGGTGATGCCTTGGGAGTTGCTCAGGTCGATACGCTGGCTATCCAGCTCGTTCTCGGTGTAGACGATGTCGCGCAGGGCGCTGAACAGCATTTCGCGGGTGCTGGCAATCATTTCGCCATCGACGAAGGCATCGGCGGGGGCGTTGAGTAGTTCCAGGCGTACGCCGCGGTCCTGCTGGTGAATACGCACTTCAAAGTCTTTGTAGGCGTCGAGGATGGTCTTGGCGTTGTCGATATGCGCGCCGGTATTGAGAATCGCCAGGGCGCATTGGCGGAACAGGGTGTAGATGCTGCCGGTACCGGCTTCGCTCAGTTGCTGCACTTCACGTTGGGACAGGGTTTCGAGGCTGCCCTTGGGGCTGACGGAGGCGTTGATGACTTGACGTTGGGGCATTCTGATTCCTTGAAAGCATAGCCACCGCGCCCGCTAGGGGGCGATGGCTTGAGAATGGTGAGCGCCAATTAAGGTCGCACGAGACGGTTATTTACCTCAGGCGCAAGGCCCAGCGCAAATGCCGTCCAACACCATCATGCCGCAGAACTTACTGAATCAGCTTCCAGTTTTTGTAGAAAACCCGACGCAGGGTAAAGACCAGGCCGGCAAACCCTGCGATCACGGCGTTGAGCACCGAGGGCAGCAGGGTCGGGCGCACAATATCAATGAACAGGCAGTAGCGTTTGGCGTCGTTTTTGTTGAAGGAGGCGTGCATCAGCGTGTCATCGAAGATAAACAGCGGGTCGTCGTGCCAGTAGTGCTTGTGCTTGCCCACCTGGATGTACACGCCCTCATGGTGCGGTGCCGGCGCCATGTTGTAGAGCACACGGAACATCATGCGCAGGGGGCCGAAGTGGAACGAGGTCGAGCGGTTCTCGTTGAACACCGAGACGCCGATGGTTTTCACGAACGGCAGTTTCTTGCGCAGCTGCGGGATATCCAGGGTGGTTTCGATCGGGCGACCGTACCACTGGAAGAACAACATGCCGCGTTTCTTCTCGGCCATGCGCTCGTCCAGGTAGCTGATGATTTCATCCTTGCGGGCCATGGCGTCGTCGATCACCTGTTGCAGGTCTTCGCGCCAAGCCGGTGGCAGGTCGTTCATGGTGTAGACATGCCGGTTGCGGCTGCTGAGCAGGTCGAGCAGGGTGTTGAACGGTGCCAGCACCCAGGTATTACGGCCGTTGCCGATAAAATACTTCTTGATGGTGTCGCGGTCGTACAGGCCGTTACGCAGGAAGTCATAAACGCCGCAGCACACCACCAACAGCAGAAACACCAGGCAACTGCGCGGGAAACAATAGATCAATAGCAGAACGCCGAGTACCCACGCCAGGGACACCAGCTTCTTGCCGACAGCATTTTTGCTCATGAAACGAGGCTCCAAAGCCGAAACATATTGAAACAATCTCGTCATCATAGGGGTTTATGGGGCCGGCAGGCGTTTTTAAATAGGGTGAAATTGTGAAGCTGCTGCACAATTTGTAACCGTTGCCGTGCAGGCTCCGACGTTTTGTGGATTGAATTTTGAGAACAGAAGATTTGCGACTATCGTGACGCTTCGGTTTTTCAGGCGTCATAGACCGGTACGATTGAAGTTGAATGGCCACTATTGGCCTTCGGCACCTTGGAAGAGGCAGAAATTTTTATGATCATCAAACCGCGGGTTCGTGGCTTTATCTGTGTGACCGCTCACCCTGTTGGCTGTGAAGCGAACGTCAAAGAGCAGATCGACTACGTAACCAAAAACGGCGTCATCGAGGGCGGCCCTAAAAAGGTACTGGTCCTCGGTGCCTCCACCGGCTACGGCCTGGCCGCGCGCATCAGTGCTGCGTTTGGCTGTGGCGCCGACACCCTGGGCGTGTTTTTTGAGAAAGAAGGCGAAGAAGGCAAGCTGAGCTCCGCCGGCTGGTACAACAGCGCAGCGTTCGAGAAGTTTGCCGTGGAAAAGGGCCTGTACGCCAAGAGCATCAACGGCGACGCGTTCTCCGACGAGATCAAGCGCCTGACCATCGAGACCATCAAGAAAGACCTGGGCAAGATCGACCTGGTGGTCTACAGCCTGGCCGCGCCACGCCGTACCGACCCGCAAGGCGTGGTGCACAACTCCACCCTCAAGCCAATCGGCAAGGCCGTGACCCTGCGCGGGATCAACACCGACAAGGGCGTGGTGGTCGACACCACGCTTGAGCCTGCGACCCAGGAAGAAATCGACGGTACCGTGAAGGTCATGGGCGGCGAAGACTGGCAGCTGTGGATCGACGCCCTGCGTGACGCCGATGTATTGGCCGAAGGCGCCAAGACCACCGCGTTCACCTACCTCGGTGAGAAGCTGACCCAGGACATCTACTGGAACGGCTCCATCGGCGAAGCCAAGAAAGACCTAGACAAGAAAGTTTTGACCCTGCGCGAAAACCTCGCTGCGCTCAAGGGCGACGCCCGTGTGTCGGTGCTCAAGGCCGTGGTCACCCAGGCCAGCTCGGCGATCCCGATCATGCCGCTGTATCTGTCGCTGCTGTTCAAGGTGATGAAAGAGCAGGGCACCCATGAAGGCTGCATCGAGCAGGTCTACGGCCTGTTCAAGGACAGCCTGTACGGCAGCGAGCCGAAACTCGACGCCGATGGCCGCCTGCGTGCCGACCTGGCCGAGCTGGAACCGAAGGTTCAGGACGCCGTGGCCGCACTGTGGAACCAGGTGACCGACGACAACGTCAACGAGATCAGCGATTTTGCCGGTTACAAGGCTGAATTCCTGCGCTTGTTTGGCTTTGAAGTCGACGGCGTGGATTACGACGCGGATGTGAACCCGACCGTCAAAATCAACGGCCTGATCCAGGCTTAAAACGCGGTCAATAAGGTGGAAACTGGCTTGCCCTGATGCCAGTCAGTTAACGCAAATCCCCTGTGGGAGCGGGCTTGCCCGCGAAGGCGGTGTGTCAGTCGCAGCATCTGAGGCTGTACGACCGCTTTCGCAGGCAAGCCAGCTCCCACATTTGATCTTCGTTGTTTTGAGCATTGCGTTCGCTCAATGAGGCCATGCCTCCTCCCACCTGTCTTTTCAGACACTTCTTACATCTCGGCGCGCGCCTCCCTCTTGTAGATCTGTCAGACTCCAGCAGCTATCAAGCCATGCTAACGGAGGATCTGATGACGATTCGTGCAGTAGTTTTTGATTTCGGCGGTGTCCTGTTCGACTGGAGCCCGCAGCACCTGTACCGCAAGCTGATTGCCGACGACGTTGAGCGCCAGTGGTTCCTCGACACCATCTGTACCCAGGACTGGAACACCGAGCAAGATGCCGGTCGCTCCCTGGCTGAAGCCACCCGCACCCTGGTTGCCCAATACCCCGAACACACGACCCTGATCCAGGCTTATTACGAGCGCTGGCCCGAAATGCTACGGGCTGAATTACCCGAGGGCGTGGCGATTCTCGAAGCGTTGCACCAGGTTGAGATGCCGCTGTTCGGGCTTACCAACTGGTCGGCTGAAACCTTCCCTTACGCCCGGGCCAACTATCCATTCCTGACGCGTTTTCGCGACATTCTGGTGTCCGGCGAGGTGAAGTTGATCAAGCCTGACCCGGCGATCTACCACGCCAGCCTCACCCAGGTGCGTGCGCATCTGCCGGATGTCCAGGCCAGTGAAGTGGTGTTTATCGACGACGTCGCCGGCAATATCGAGGCCGCCATCGCGTTGGGCTGGCAGGGCATTCACCACGTATCGGCCGAGCGCACCGCCGCGCGTTTGCGTGAGTTGGGCGTGGCGTTCTAGCGCGCCCATTTCTCCATTACAAAGTCGACGAACGCCCGCAGCTTGGGCAGGCGGTAGCGGTCTTGGCGATACATCAGGTGCATGGGGCGGCTGGGCAGATTATAGGTGGTCAGCAAGGCCACCAGCTTGCCGCTCTCCAGGTCCGGTTGCACCAGGGCATCGGCCAACATGCTGATGCCCATGCCGTTGATGGCGGCCTGGCGCAAGCCTTGGGAGCTGTTGATGGTCAATGAGCCAGACACCGGCACCTCCACTTCACCTTCATCGCCGGTCATGCGCCAGAGTTTATCGGTGTCGCGCCAGTTGTCGTTCGCGGGGTAGGCGAATGCCAGGCAGTCATGCTGCTGCAGGTCATCCGGGGTGTGCGGTGTGCCGCGTCGCGCCAGGTAGGCAGGGGAGGCGCAAAGGGTGAGGGTATAGGCCTGCAGAGGCCGGGCGATCAGGCTGGAGCTTTCCAGTTCGCCGAGACGGATCGCCACGTCAAAACCGCTGTCGACCAGGTCCATGCGCTCATTGCTCATCACCACGTACAGGTCGATAAGTGGGTAGCGCTGGGAAAACTCACTCAAGGCCGGCACCAGGCGTTCGGTGCCGAACACGGGGGGCGCGGTGATGCGCAGGCTGCCTTTGGGGGTTTCGCTGTGGACCTGCTCGGCCAGCAGCTCGGAGTCGGCCACCAGCCCCAGCACTTCCAGGCAGCGCTGATAATACTGCCCGCCAAATTCGGTGAGGTTCTGTTTGCGCGTGGTGCGTTTGAGCAAGCTGACGCCAAGCCGTTGTTCCAGCGCTCGCAGATGGTTGCCCACCATGGTGGTCGAAATCCCGCATTCCTGCGCGGCGGCGGTCATGCTGCCGGCCTCGACGACTTTCACGTACACCGACATTGCCTGGAACAGATCCATTATCAAGCCCTGGTTTAAAGTTATTGCAGCAGTTCTGCGTTTATCCAGCGAGGGTGGTTAACCATACTTGATCCACCCCAACGATGCACTGGAGCCGCCACCATGACCGCCGCCTGCCTGATGAGCACTTATCAACCCCTGGCCCTGAGCTTCACCCGCGGCCTGGGCACGCGCCTGTGGGACCAACAGGGCCGCGAATACCTGGACGCCGTGGCCGGCGTGGCGGTGACCAATGTTGGCCATTCCCACCCCAGGTTAGTGGCCGCCATCAGCGAACAGGCCGGCTTGCTGCTGCACACCTCCAACCTCTACAGCATCGACTGGCAACAACAATTGGCCCGGCGCCTGGCCCAGCTGTCCGGGCTGGACCGCGCGTTCTTCAACAATTCCGGCGCCGAGGCCAACGAGACGGCGCTGAAGTTGGCGCGTTTGCATGGCTGGAAAAAAGGCATCGAACAGCCGTTGGTGGTCGTGATGGAGAACGCCTTCCACGGCCGCACGCTAGGCACCATGGCTGCCAGCGACGGGCCTTCGGTGCGCCTGGGGTTCCAGCGATTGCCCGGCGATTTCATCAAGATTGGGTTTGGCGACATGGCGGCTCTGGAGGCGGTCACCGCGCAGTTCGGTACACGCATCGCGGCGGTACTGCTTGAACCAATCCAAGGTGAAAGTGGTGTGTTGGTGGCGCCACCAGGCTACCTGAAAGCCATGCGCGATCACTGCACGCGCCACGGCTGGCTGATGATGCTCGACGAAATCCAGACCGGCATCGGGCGCACCGGCACCTGGTTTGCCTTCCAGCACGAAGGCATCGTGCCGGACGTGATGACCCTGGCCAAAGGCCTGGGCAATGGCGTGCCCATCGGCGCCTGCCTGGCCCGCGCTGCCGTCGCTGAGCTGTTCACCCCAGGCAGCCATGGCAGCACCTTTGGCGGCAACCCGCTGGCGTGTCGCGTCGGGTGTACGGTGCTGGAGATTATCCAGGAGCAAGGCTTGCTCGAGAACGCTGCGTGCCAGGGAGAACACTTACTGGCGCGGTTGCGGATGGAGTTGGAGGAACATCCGCAGGTGCGGGCGATTCGTGGCAAGGGCTTGATGATCGGCATTGAACTGGCCAGCCCTTACCGCGACCTGGCCCAACGGGCAGCGCAGGAGCATGGGCTGTTGATCAACGTCACGCGGGGCAAGGTCATTCGCCTGTTGCCGCCACTGACGCTGGAGCGCAAGGAAGTGGAGATGATCGTGCGAGCCATCACCCGCCTACTGGACTGAAAGACGATGCTC
>NZ_FPJI01000005.1:0-74394 GCF_900119355.1 Pseudomonas sp. NFPP02 | reverse complement strand
GCGTCACGCGTTAAGAGCGGACGCGGAGCGTCCAGGGCAGCATTCCCACGCAGAGCGTGGGAACGATCAGCAATCAGCAGCGTGGGAGTGATCAGAAAGAGGGGCCATTCAGCCATTCCTGGTTCATCGTTTCGGTGTCCCCCAAGTACTCCAACAACCACGCCATGGCCGGCGACAGTTTGTTCTGCGCCCACGCCACACACGACGGGCTGGCCGGAAATGGCCGGCTCAATTGCAGCGCCACCAACTCCCCGCGCTCGATCCATGGCAACACCTGATGGGCCGGCGCCATCCCTACACACAGGCCATCGCGCAGGCAATCCAGGGCCGACGCCCAGTTGGGCACCACCAGGCGGCGCTGGTTATCCAGGGTCCAGGTGTCGCGCTTGGGCAGGTTGCGGGAGGTGTCGGTCATGCACAGCGAGGCAAAGGGGCGCAGTTGGTCATCACTGAGCAAACCTTCCACCGCCGCCAGCGGGTGCCGGGCGCTGACCACGCACAGCCAGTTCAACAGGCCCATGTCGCGGAAGCTGAAGTGGCTGGCCACCGGCACCGCGCTGGTGGCGCCGATCACGATGTCGGTGCGTTCATCGGCCAACGCATCCCACACGCCGTTGTACACCTCGTATTCGAGCAGCAATTCCACTTCGGGAAACTGCCGATAGAAGTCGAGCACCAATTGCCGGCAGCGCTGGGGTTTGACGATGGAGTCCACGGCCACCTTCAACTGGCCGCTCCAACCATTGGCCACCTGTTGGCACAGGCGCCGGGTGCCGAGCATTTTTTTCATCACGCCGCGGGCTTCGTCGATAAACAGGCGGCCGGCAGGGGTCAGTTCCACGTCGCGATGCCGACGCACAAATAGCGGCACGGCCAACCATTCTTCGAGCTGACGCACGGTGTAGCTGATGGCCGACGGTACACGGTGCAGTTCCTGGGCGGCGGCGCTGAAGCTGCTGTGACGGGCGACGGCGTCCACCACATCCAGGGAATATTCCGACCACATAGGTACTGCCTTCAAAATTATTGATAAGAGTGTCCAATTATTATCGCTTCACACAGATATTGTCAGCTTCATAATGGGCGCCAGTCAGCAAATAGTTTGATGGCAGTATCTACAAGGCTTCGATGAAAAATTCTTTTGGTTTTACCTGGTATCTGGCGGGGCTGAGCATGCTCGGTTATCTCGCCATGGACATGTACTTGCCGGCGTTTGGCGCCATGGGCGAGCAGTTGAACATTGGTGCTGGCGCGGTGGGCGCCAGCTTGAGTATTTTCCTTGCCGGCTTTGCGCTGGGGCAGTTGCTGTGGGGGCCGCTCTCGGACCGCCTGGGGCGCAAGCCGATTCTGATCGCGGGCCTGAGCCTGTTTGTGCTCGGTTGCCTGGGCATGTTCTGGGTTCAGAGCGCGCCGCAACTGCTGGCCCTGCGCTTTATGCAGGCGATTGGCGTGTGTGCCGCCGCCGTCAGTTGGCAGGCCTTGGTGATTGATCGCTACCCGGCCGACAAGGCTCACCGCGTCTTCGCCAGCATCATGCCGTTGATGTCGCTATCGCCGGCCCTGGCACCGCTGTTGGGCGCCATGGTGCTGAATCACTTTGGCTGGCAGGCGATCTTCGGCGTGTTGCTGGTGGTGTCGTTGTTGCTGTTGTTGCCGACCTTGTTCCTGCGCAATGTGCCCAAGCGTTCGGAGCACAAGGGCAGCCCGGTGCGCCTGGGGTTTGGGCAATTGCTCACTTCTCGGGTGTTTACCGGCAATGTGATGATCTTCGCCGCCTGTTCGGCCAGCTTCTTCGCTTGGCTGACCGCCTCGCCGTTCATCCTCGGTGGCATGGGTTACAGCCCGAATGACATTGGCCTCAGCTACGTGCTGCCGACCCTGGCGTTTCTCGTTGGCGGCTACAGTTGCCGCAGCGCCTTGCAGCGCCTGCCGGGTAAAACCCTGCTGCCATGGTTGCTGGTCGCCTATTGCTTGAGCATGGTGGCGTTGTACCTGGTGGCCACCTTGAGTGTGCCGACCCTGACCACCTTGTTGATCCCGTTCTGCCTGATGGCGCTGTGCAACGGCGCCAGCTACCCGATTGTGGTGGCGAATGCGCTGATGCCCTTTGCGGAAAATTCCGGCAAGGCGGCGGCCCTGCAAAATACCCTGCAATTGGGCTTGTGCTTCGTGGCCAGCCTGTTGGTGTCGTCGATGATCGAGCAACCACTGTTGATCACGGTGATTGTGATGCTGGCGACGGCGCCACTGGCGGTGTTGGGCTATTGGCTGGCACGGCCGAAGGGCAACTCTTCCGAACTGGCCAACGCCTGAGCTGACAATACGATCAAACTGGTAGGAGCGAGCTTGCTCGCGAAAAACGTCAACGATAACGCGGGCTTTCTGAATGAACGCGGCGTCGGTGAGTTTTTCGCGAGCAAGCTCGCTCCTACAAAAAGCCTGCTTCTTCAGTCAGAACGTCACTTCCATGTTCAGCGTCGGTGTTGAGGTGCGGCTGCCACGGCCGCCGTCCACCCCGAACTTGTTATGCCAGTACTCATACCCCACCCCCAGGTACAGGTTCGGCTTCACGCTTTTACCTGGTCGCACCGCCACCATCAGCGCTGTACGCATCAAGGCCTCCGCTGCCGTATCGCGGCCATGGTAGTCCTCGCCTTTCTCCCCGACGTAATTGATAAACCCCTGGAATTTTGCCGCATGGTTGCCCACCTCGAACGGTCGCATCCAGGTCAGGTTGAGCATGTAGGTAGCGTCGAAGGTGTGGTTCGACTCTTGCGCGCCGGGAATGCCGGTGTGGTTCTTTTCCTTGTAGTACATCAGGCTCAGGTCCAGCACGCCGACAGTGTTGAACTTCAACGTAGGGCCAATCACCAAGGCGCGCTTCTTGGCGGAAGCGAAGTTGTTGTTGCGGTTGGCGTCGAAGCCCAGGGTCAGCGCGTAATCCTTGATCAGCCCCGTGCCCGGCGGCAAGTCGAACACGCGTGAGGCATACAGCTGATGCCGGTACACGGCGTACACCTCGCTGCCACCGTGGTCGGTGCCTTTGCGCGGGTCGCTGCTGTCGGACAGGAATACGTCGAGGTTGAGGAAATTGCTGCCGTAACGGTAGCCGCTGGCGTGGGTAAAACTGTAGATGCGCTTGCTGAAGTCGTCGGGGTTGTTCGGGTTGGTGAAGTGCTGCCCGTAGCGGAACCCGACGCTGTTGTTCATCCATTCCACCGCAACAGCCTCCCCGCCGCCGAGAAGGGTCAATGCGACGGTGGCGCCCTGTAGTGCCTTTTTCATTATTTTTGTCCTTTGGCGTTCTGGCTCGTGACGGCCGGATTGTTTTTGTAACGCCGTTGGAGGGTATCTTGTTCGATTGATTGTATACAACTCTATGGACATACAGTCTGAACATTGCATACAGTGAGCGCACAACAAAAACAGAGAACCCCTCACCATGACTATCCCGAAGGCGTCACCGCAGCGGCCCGAAGATGAAAATCTGGGCGTCGCCGCCAACATGGCTTACGGCCTGCAGCATGTGCTCACCATGTATGGCGGCATCGTCGCCGTGCCGTTGATCGTCGGCCAGGCAGCCGGGTTGTCGCCGGCGGATATCGGTCTGCTGATCGCTGCATCGCTGTTTGCCGGTGGCCTGGCCACGCTTTTGCAAACCCTGGGCCTGCCGTTCTTCGGCTGTCAGTTGCCGCTGGTGCAGGGCGTGTCGTTCGCGGGTGTGGCGACCATGGTGGCGATTGTCGGCAGCGACGGTGCCGGTGGTGTGCCAGCGATTCTCGGGGCGGTGATGGCCGCGTCCTTTATCGGTTTGTTGATTACCCCGGTGTTCTCAAGGATCACCAAGTTTTTTCCGCCGCTGGTGACGGGCATTGTGATTACCACCATCGGCCTGACCCTGATGCCTGTAGCGGCGCGCTGGGCCATGGGTGGCAACAGCCGGGCGGCAGATTTTGGCAGCATGTCCAACATCGGCCTGGCCGCGCTGACCCTGGTGCTGGTGCTGCTGCTGAGCAAGATCGGCAGCGCAACGATCTCTCGCTTGTCGATCCTGCTGGCCATGGTGATCGGCACCGTGATCGCGGTGCTGCTCGGCATGGCGGACTTCTCTGGCGTCATGCAGGGGCCGATGTTCGGTTTCCCCACACCCTTTCACTTCGGCATGCCCACCTTCCATGTGGCGGCGATCATTTCCATGTGCATCGTGGTGATGGTGACGCTGGTGGAAACGTCGGCGGACATCCTGGCGGTGGGTGAGATCATCGACACCAAGGTGGACTCCAAGCGCCTGGGCAACGGCCTGCGTGCCGACATGTTGTCGAGCATGTTTGCGCCGATCTTCGGTTCGTTTACCCAGAGCGCATTCGCCCAGAACGTCGGCCTGGTGGCGGTGACAGGGGTCAAGAGTCGGTTTGTGGTGGCCACTGGCGGGGTGTTCCTGGTGGTGCTCGGCCTGTTGCCGTTCATGGGGCGGGTGATCGCGGCCGTGCCCACCTCCGTGTTGGGCGGCGCCGGGATTGTATTGTTCGGCACGGTGGCGGCCAGCGGGATTCGCACGCTGTCCAAGGTGGATTACCGCAACAACATGAACCTGATCATTGTCGCCACGTCTATCGGCTTCGGCATGATTCCCATCGCCGCGCCGAGCTTCTACGATCAGTTCCCAAGCTGGTTCGCGACCATCTTCCACTCGGGCATCAGCTCGTCGGCAATCATGGCGATATTGCTGAACCTGGCGTTCAACCACTTCACCGCCGGCAACTCGGACCAGCAGTCAGTGTTTGTGGCGGGGACTGAGCGCAGCTTGTGCTTTCGCGACGTGGCTGCGTTGCGCGATGGGGATTACTACCGGGGTGGGAAGTTGTTTGATGCCGAGGGCAAGGAAATTCCCCTGGTAGCAGATACCTCAAAGAAAGCCGCAAAACCCGAAACCACTGAGGTTTAAACAGGTAGGAGCGAGCTTGCTCGCGAAAAACGTCAACGATGACGCGTGCTTTCTGAATAAACACGGCGTCTGATAGTTTTTCGCGAGCAAGCTCGCTCCTACAGAGGGCGGATTTCAGCCGGCCTTGAGGGCTTTGTGCGGCAACGAACACGCCTCATCCAGAAACTTCACCACCGTCCCCATGCACGCCTGGCGCTCTTCCACATGGGGCATGTGACTGGAGTCTTCAAACAGTGCCCAGCGCACGTCCGATATCTCATCCAGGAATGGCTTGACCACCAACGGTGTGGCTTCGTCATGTCGACCGGAAATCACCAGGGTTGGCACCTTGATGGCTGACAGGCGGCCGATCACATTCCAGTCCTTCAAGCTGCCAATCACGTGGAATTCGGTCGGGCCGCTCATGGCGTGGTACACCGTCGGGTCGGCATCCACCTGGGCGAAGGTGCGTGCCACTTCTTCGGGCCACGGGTTGACCCGGCACACATGCTGGTCATAGAAAATCCGTGAGGTCGCCAGGTATTGCGGGTCTTGGTAGGTGCCGGCCTGCTCGTGCTTTAGCAGGGTTTCATGCACGCCTTCAGGCAACAGCTTGCGCAGGCGGTTGGCTTCGCTGACCCAGGTGCGCATGCAGGTGGGGGAGTTGGCAGGGATAAACGCGCGCAGGCCCTTGGGTTGCAAGATCGCGTGTTCGCTGCCAAGCATGCCGCCCCAGGATTGACCGAGGATCGCGTAGTTCTCACTGATTTGCAGGTGGTCCAGCAGGTTGTTCAACTCGTCGAGGAACAGGCCGATGGTCCAGAACGACGGGTCTTTCTCCGGCAAGTGCGTGGACCGGCCGTTGCCCAACTGGTCGTAGTGGATGACCGCGTGGCCGCTGGCGGCGACGTCCTTGAAGGCGTCGACGTAATCGTGGGTGCAGCCCGGGCCGCCATGGATGATCACCAAGGGCGTACGGCCTGTGGTCAGGTCGCCGGTGACGCGATACCAGGTCTGATAGGCGCCAAAGGGCGCGTAGCCTTCGCGAACTTTTTCGATGAATTCCATTTCGTACCCTGCTCTGAAAAAAAGGATCAGGGTTACGATAGTCTGAACAAAAAGTTTAGGTAACTAGCAAAACAGATAGGTTTTTGCCGAAAGCTCAACCTTCCAGCAAGCGGTAGTGGGTGGCGCGAACCACGGCCTGAACACGGTTCTTGGCGCCCAGTTTGTGCATGGCCGAGGCCAGGTGCAGAGTGACCACCGCCAGGGAGCGGCTCAATTGCGAGGCGATTTCGGCGGCGGTCAGGCCTTCAGCCGCCCATTTCAGGCATTCGCGCTCGCGCTTGGTCAGGCGTATGTGCGGATAAGCCCGCACCTCCTTGCTGAACAGCGGGTACGCCGCTTCCTGGAGGGCATGGGTAATCAGGCTGAAATCGGCCAGCGTATGTTGGGCGTCCTTCAATACCGTGCGCGCCTTGCCGGTGCGCAACCCGGTCAGCGAGGCGAAGCCGCCCCGGGGCAGATGAATCGGCACGCTGACGCCGCAGGTCAGCTGACGCTCATGCAGATAAGAAGAAACGGGGGCGTGGCAGGGGTCGATGATCTTTTGCAGGGCCGTCTCAGTCTTGGCCTCATAGGACCAGACAAACGGCGACACTGTGCTCAGCGCCAGGTGTTGCACCGGGTCGATCTGGTAAAACCCTTCGCTGCACCATAAGGCGTGCCAATCGCTCGGTGTGTTGCGCAGTTGCAACAGCGAGGGCGTGATCAGTGCGCCGTTGAGGTCGATGGGCACCGGGGTGTAGTCATACACCAGGGCATCGAAGCCCAGTTGTTGGGCAAGGATAAACGTATTGTCCATCTGTTCATCCAGGCTCCTGCCCGGTATGAGGCGATTATTGAAGGCGGTCAGCTTGGCCAGCATCCGTTCTGCTCCCGAATTCATTTGAATCTCGACTTGCTGCAAGTAGAATGCCACGCCCCGGCGAAGGACTGCCAGGCCAAACCTATAAGAAATACTAGGTTATGGACGCACGGCATCCTCGGTAGTGTTGACCTGATAAACGGCCGCTACCCGCCAGGCCGATACAACACAAGGAATGTATGCATGTGGCGTGAAATTGCCCCCGACCAGCAGTACAACGTGCAAGTCGACGGCCATAACCTCGTGGTCTACAGCTTTGGCGAAGGCGATGAGGTGCTGCTGTGTCTCAACGGCGGGCCGGGCCTGCCGTGTGACTATCTGCGCGACGCCCATGGCTGGCTCAAAGCACATAACCTGCGAGTGGTTGCATTCGACCAGCTTGGCACGGGCGCATCAGCCAGACCGACCGATGCCTCACTGTGGGAAATCCGCCGTTATGTCGAAGAAGTCGAGACCGTGCGCCAGGCGCTGGGCCTGGGCCGCGTGCATCTGCTCGGGCATTCCTGGGGCGGTTGGCTGGGGATCGAATATGCCGTGCATTATCCCGGTGCGCTCAAAAGCCTGATCCTGGAAAACACCGTCGGCGACATTCCCCACCTGTCCCAGGAACTGGAGCGTCTGCGCGGCGCCCTGGGCAGCGAAACCGTGGCCATGATGCAACGCCACGAAGCCATGGGCACCCTCGACCACCCGCAGTACCAGGCCGCCATCACCTTGCTCAACTACCGCCACGTGTGCCGGCTCGACGAATGGCCAGAGCCGGTCAAGCGCTCCCTGGGCGACTGGAACATGGGGCCGTACGAAACCATGCAAGGTCCCAACGAGTTCCTCTATATCGGTAACCTCAAGGACTGGAACCGCCTCAAGGAAATGGCCGAGTTCACGATGCCGATCCTGATCACCACCGGCCAGCATGATGAACTCACCCCCGCCTGTGCGATGCGCATGAAACTTGCAGCCCCCCACGCCGAGTTGCATGTGTTCCCCAACAGCAGTCATATGCCTTTTTACGAGGAGCCACAGGCGTACTTCCCGGTGCTGCTGGACTTTCTCGCTCGCCACCGAGGCTGACGCATGAACCTGGCGCGCTACCGTTTTGTGTTGTCCCGGCCCCTGCAATTGCTGCCGGTGCTGCTGGGCATCAGCCTGATCACCTTCGTGTTGGTGCGCTCGATTCCTGGCGACCCGGCGCGTGCCTTGCTGGGTGCGCGCAGCACGCCGGATGCGCTGCTGAAGATCCGCGCCCAGTTCGGCCTCGACCAGCCCTTGTGGCTGCAATACTTTTACTTCCTGAAAAACCTGCTCAAGGGCGACCTCGGCCAATCGCTGCTGTACAAGGTCGACGCCCTCAAACTGATCGTCACCCGCATCGAGCCGACGCTGGTGCTGGTGCTGGGCAGCGTGGTGCTCGCTTTGTTGATAGCGGTGCCACTGGCAACGATTGCGGCGCGCCAGCAAGGCCGTTGGGCGGACAAGCTGATCCGCGTGTTCACCACGGTCGGCCTGGGCATGCCGGCGTTCTGGCTGGGGTTGATGCTGATCCTGCTGCTCAGCGTGAAATGGGGCTTGTTCCCGGTGTCCGGTTACGGGCGCACTTGGCTGGATAAGGCGCACCACATGCTTTTGCCATGCCTGACCATCGCCCTGGCGCTGTCGGCGGTGCTGGTGCGCAACCTGCGGGCGAGCATGTTGATGGAGTTGCAGGCGGATCACGTCACCGCCGCACGTGCACGCGGGCTGGCGGAAGGCGCGGTGTTTCGCCGGCATGTACTGCCCAACGCTCTGGTGCCGGCGGTCAACCTGCTGGCGGTCAACATCGGTTGGCTGATCAGCGGCACGGTGGTCATCGAAAGCCTGTTCGCGATTCCAGGCATCGGCCAGTTGCTGGTGCGCGGCATTTTCACCCGTGACTACATGGTGGTGCAGGGTGTGGCGATGGTGCTGGCCTGTGCCACGGTGGTGGTCAACTTCCTGGCCGACCTGGTGACGGTGGCCCTCGACCCACGGGTAAAGATGCAATGAGCAGCCGCCCATTGATTGCCCCGTGGCGCTTGCGCCTGCGCTTTGGTTTTCGCAATGGCCGGCTGACCGCCGCATGGGGTTTGTTGATCCTGTTCGCGTGGTTGGCCCTGGCGCTGTTTGCGCCGTGGGTCGCGCCCTATGACCCTATCGCGCAGGACACCAGCATGAGTTTGCTGGCCCCCAGCCTTGCCCATCCGTTGGGTACGGACAATTACGGCAGGGACATCCTGTCGAGGGTGATCTGGGGTGCGCGCATCGACCTGCAGTTGGCGGTTATCGGGGTGATCTTCCCGTTCATCATTGGCACCTTTATCGGTGCGGTCTCGGGTTATATCGGCGGGCGTTTCGACAGTGTCTGCATGCGTGTGATCGATGTGGTGCTGGCGTTCCCGTTCCTGGTGCTGATGCTGGCGATCATGGCCATCCTCGGGCCGGGCTTGCAGAGTTTTTATATCGCCATGGCGCTGGTGGGCTGGGTGTCGTACGCGCGCCTGATTCGCTCGCAGATCCTGGTGCTCAAGGAAAGCGAGTTCGCCCTGGCCGCCAAGAGCCTGGGCTTTGGCCATGGGCGCATTCTGTTCCGGCATTTGCTGCCTAATGCGCTGTTTGGCTCCATTGTGTTTTCCATGTCCGACGCGGTGCTGGTGCTGCTCAACGGCGCCGCCGTCAGTTACCTGGGCCTGGGGGTGCAACCACCGACCGCCGAATGGGGGACGATGGTGGCCGAGGGGCAAGCCTTTATCACCACCGCCTGGTGGATCTGCACCTTTCCGGGCCTGGCCATCGTGACCTTGGCCATGGGCTTCAGCCTGTTGGCCGATGGTGTTGCGCAGGTATTGGGAGAGCGCTCATGAGCCTGTTGCAGGTGCGCGACCTCAGTGTGATCGCCAACAACGCCGGGCGTGAGGTCACCTTGGTGGATCGGGTGTCCTTCGACCTGGCCGAAGGTGAAATCCTTGGCCTGGTGGGCGAGAGCGGTTCCGGCAAGACCATGGCCTGTCGCGGCCTGATGCGTCTGTTGCCATCGCCCAATCTGCGCGTGCAGGGCGGCGCTGTGCAGTTGGCCGGCCAGGACCTGTTGGCACTGGATGATGCCGGCATGCGTGCCGTGCGCGGCGGGCAGTTGGGCATGGTCTTCCAGAACCCCAGCAGCCACCTCGACCCGTTGATGCGCATCGGTGAGCAGATCGCCGAGGGCATCCGCCTGCACCAAGGCGCGTCGAAAAAAGACGCGCGCTTGCAGGCGATCGAGGTATTGCGTCAGGTCGGGATTCCCGACCCGCAGGCGCGGGTCGACAACTACCCCCATGAGTTTTCCGGTGGCATGCGCCAGCGCGCCATGATCGCCGTGGCCCTGGGCTGCAACCCGAAGGTGTTGATCGCCGACGAACCGACCACGGCCCTGGATGTGACGGTGCAGGCGCAAATCCTGCGGCTGTTGCTCGACCTGCGCGACCAGCGTGGCCTGTCGATCATCATGATCACCCATGACCTGGGCGTGGTGGCGCAAACCTGCGATGCCATCGCCGTGATGTATGCCGGGCGCCTGTGCGAGCACGGCAGCAAATACGAACTGCTGGCCCAACCGCAACATCCGTATACCGCAGGCCTGATCGACTGCCAGCCGGCCCACAGCAGCGGGCATGCGTTGTTGCGCACCATTGCTGGCCAGCCGCCGTTACTCGACGCACTGCCCGACGGCTGCCGCTTCCACCCGCGCTGCCCGCAGGCCGGCGCCTTGTGCACCGAGTTGCTGCCCCAGGGCGCACGCGTGGCCTGTCACTACCCGTTGGGAGCGCGCCCATGAGCCTGTTACAGGTCAAGGATCTGGAAGTACGCTTTGCCGCGTCCGGCAGCGGCCTGTTTGGCCTCAACCGCCAGTGGGTGAGGGCGGTGAACGGGGTGTCGCTGAACCTCGCCGCCGGTGAAACCCTGGGTTTGGTGGGCGAGTCCGGCAGTGGCAAGAGCACCCTGGGCCGGGCCATTCTGCACCTCAACCCGATCAGCGCAGGGCAGGTGTTGTTCGACGGTATCGACATGGCCCATGGCAGTGCCATCGACATCGCCCGGCTGCGGCATGAGACCGCGATGATTTTCCAGGACCCCTACGCCGCGCTCAATCCACGGCACAGCATTGGCGAAACCATCGCCGAGGTACTGCGTGTGCAGCGTAAGGTGGCGGCGCAGCAGATTCCTGATCGTGTGAATGAGTTGCTCGAACTGGTCGGCTTGCGTCCTGAGCTGGCTTCACGCAAGCCCGGCTCGCTCAGTGGTGGTCAGTGCCAGCGCGTGGGTATCGCCCGGGCGCTGGCAGTGGAGCCGCGCCTGATCATTGCCGATGAATGTGTGGCCGCGCTGGATGTGTCTATCCAGGGCCAGATCATCAACCTGCTGCTGGAACTGCAACAGCGTATGAACCTGGCGATCCTGTTTATCGCCCATGACCTGGCCATCGTAAGGCGCCTATGCGACCGCGTGGCGGTGATGTACCTGGGCAAGATCGTCGAAGAGGGCCCGGTGGAAGCGGTGTTCACCGCGCCCCGTCACCCGTACACGGCGGCGCTGATCCAGGCCATCCCGGAGATCGATCCGCACCGGCCATTGCCTGCGCAGCCATTGCCCGGCGAACCGCCGAGCCCGCTGAATCTGCCGACAGGCTGTGCCTTTCACCCGCGTTGCCGGTATGCGCAAGCCATGTGTTCCTCGGTATTGCCCCCCACCCATTTCCAGCACGAGCATCGGTACAGTTGCGTGCTTGAAGACCCTTTGCTTTGACCCTCTGCCATTCATTAACAAGGAGTTGTGATATGCACTCGCGCCACTTGAAATTGCTCGCCGCCGCTACCCTCACGGCCTGGTCGCTGACCGCCGGCCTGGCCCATGCCGCCGGTGTGCTCACCATCGGCTGCCGTGAAGACAGCACCACTTTCGACCCGATCAAAAGCGCGCAAAACCGCGACACCTGGGTATTTGCCAACGTCTACGACACCCTGGTGCGCGTGGATAACCTGGGCACCAAGATGGAACCGGGCCTCGCCGAAAGCTGGGACATTTCCAAGGATGGCCTGACCTACACCTTCAAGCTGCGCGAGGCGAAGTTCTCTGACGGCTCGCCGATCACTGCCGCCGACGCCGCGTTCAGCCTGCTGCGCATCCGCGACAACAAGGCCTCGTTGTGGAGCGACCCGTTCAGCCTGATCAACACCGCCACGGCCAGCGATGCCAAGACCCTGGTGGTCACCCTGAAAACCCCGGCTGTGGCCTTCCTCTCGCAACTGGCGTCGCCGACGGTGTCGATCCTGTCGGAAAAAGCCATGACCAAGATGGGCGAAGACGCCTACTCGGAAAACCCGGTGACGTCCGGCGCGTTTACCGTGGACGAGTGGCGCAAGGGCGACCGCGTGATCCTGAAGAAAAACCCGAATTTCTGGCAGGCCGGCAGCGTGAGCCTGGACGGCGTGGAATGGGTGTCGGTGACCGATGACAACACGCGCATGCGCATGGTGCAGAACAACGAACTCGACACGGCGATCTTTGTACCGTTCTCCCGCGTGGAAGAGCTGAAGAAAGACCAGAACGTGGTGATCCACGCCGACCCGTCCACCCGTGAAGATCACCTGTTGATCAACCACGAGCACGGCTTGTTGGCCAAGCCGCAAGTGCGCCAGGCCCTGGACATGGCCATCGACAAGCAATCGCTGGTCAAAGCCGTCACTTACGGTCAAGGCACCGTGGCTTATTCCTACATTCCAAAGGGCTCGCTGTACCACTACGCCAACAACCTGCAACGCCCGTACGACCCGGCCGAAGCCAAGAAGCTGCTGGCCGCTGCGGGTGCCCAGGATTTGAAGCTCAACTACGTGGTCAACGCCGGCAACGAGGCCGACGAGCAGATCGCGGTGATCATCAAGGACCAGCTAGCCAAGGTCGGCGTGACCGCCAACCTGCAGAAAGTCGACCCCACCCAAAGCTGGCAGATGCTGGTGGACGGTGAATACGATATTTCGGTGATGTACTGGACCAACGACATCCTCGACCCCGACCAGAAAACCACCTTCGTACTGGGCCACGACACCAACCAGAACTACATGACCCGCTACAAGAACGACCAGGTCAAGGCATTGGTGGCGGCCGCGCGGATCGAGGCAGACCCGGCCAAGCGTGAGCAAATGTATGTGGAGTTGCAGAAACTGGCCAAGCAGGATGTGAACTGGATTGACCTGTACTACAGCCCGTACATCAACATCTCACGCAAGAACATAAGCAACTTCCTGCAGAACCCGTTGGGGCGCTTCACCCTTGAGGAAGTGGTCAAAAACTGAGTTTTTAACTACACCACAACGCAATGTGGGAGCTGGCTTGCCTGCGATGGCGATGGAATATTCACCACCGCTATCGCAGGCAAGCCAGCTCCCACCTTTGTTTTGCGGTGTGTCAGGGCTTATTGCGCATCGAAGGCCTGGCCATTGATGCCGGCACTGTCGGGTCCCATCAGGTACAGGTACACCGGCATGATCTCTTCCGGCGCCGGCCTTTCCATCGGGTTTTCCCCTGGGTACGCCTGGGCGCGCATGCTGGTGCGGGTGCCGCCCGGGTTGATGCTGTTGGCGCGCACTGCGGCCACATCTTCCAGCTCATCGGCCAGGGTTTGCATCAGCCCCTCGGTGGCGAACTTGGACACGCCATAGGCACCCCAATAAGCACGGCCCTTGCGCCCGACACTGCTGGAGGTGAACACCACCGACGCGTCCTGGGACAGTTTGAGCAGCGGCAGCAAAGTGCTGGTCAGCATGAACATCGCGTTGACGTTGACGTGCATCACCCGCATGAAATTCTCGCCGGACAACTGCTCGATGGGCGTGCGCGGGCCGATGATCGAGGCGTTGTGCAACAGGCCGTCGAGGTGGCCGAATGCCTTTTCGATCATCGCTGCCAGCTCATCGTATTGATGGGGCAGGGCGGTCTCCAGGTTGAACGGGATTACCACCGGCTGTGGGTGGCCCGCGGCTTCGATCTCGTCATACACCTGGGCCAGGTTGGCTTCGGTCTTGCCCAGCAACAGCACGGTGGCGCCATGGGCGGCATAGGTCTTCGCCGCTGCCGCGCCAATCCCGCGACCGGCGCCGGTTACCAGGATGGTCCGGCCTTTGAGCAGTTCTGGCGGTGCAGAGTAATCAAACATAAATAGCCTCGACAAAATTCAAGGTGATACACCACTTGAAGTGGAATCCATTTCCTGTGGGAGCTGGCTTGCCTGCGATGGCGGACTAACTGCCGCCAGATGTGCTGGCTGGCAGGCCGCTATCGCAGGCAAGCCAGCTCCCACATTGATCTCAGCGTTGTTGAGATCTTCGAACAATCAGCAACTGCACAGCGCGTTATCCAGCACCTTGCGCAATTCCAGCGGGTGATCCACCACCACATCCGCGCCCCAGTGGCGGGGGTTGTCATCCGGGTGGATATAGCCATAGGTGACCGCCGCCGTGCGCGTACCCGCGTCGCGGCCGGATTCGATGTCGCGCAGGTCATCGCCCACGAACAGCACGCTGGCCGGGTCCAGGTCGAGCATTTTGCACGCCAGGATCATCGGCTCCGGGTCCGGCTTGCTGTTTTTCACATGGTCCGGGCAGATCAGCACGGCCGAGCGTTCGGCCAGGCCCAGGCGCTGCATGATCGGTTCGGCAAAGCGCACCGGCTTGTTGGTGACCACGCCCCAGATCAGCTTGGCTTTCTCGATGTCTTCCAGCAGTTCGGCCATGCCGTCGAACAGTTTGCTGTGCACCGCGCAGTCCTTGAGGTAGCGCTCCAGGAATTCCTGGCGCAGCTCTTCAAAGCCTGGGGATTCAGGATCCATCGAGAAGGTCACGGCAACCATCGCCCGGGCACCGCCGGAGATTTCATCGCGGATGTGCTGCGGGTTGATCGGTTCCAGGCCGCGGTCGGCGCGCATGGCCTGGCAGATGGCGATAAAGTCCGGCGCGGTATCCAGCAGGGTACCGTCCATGTCGAAGAGAACCGCTCGCAACTTCACAGGCTTACTCCTCGCGCAGGGTCTGGATCATGTAGTTGACGTCAACGTCGTTGGCCAGCTTGTAGTGCTTGGTCAGCGGGTTGTAGGTCAGGCCGATGATGTCCTTGACGGTCAGCCCGGCCTGGCGGCTCCACGCACCCAGCTCGGAAGGGCGGATGAATTTCTTGAAATCATGGGTGCCACGCGGCAGCAGCTTCATGATGTATTCGGCGCCAATGATCGCGAACAGGTAAGCCTTGGGGTTGCGGTTGATGGTGGAGAAGAACACCTGGCCGCCGGGCTTGACCATACGGAAACAGGCGCGGATCACCGAGGACGGGTCCGGCACGTGTTCGAGCATTTCCAGGCAGGTGACCACGTCGAACTGCTCGGGCATTTCCTCGGCCAGGGCTTCGGCGGTGATCTGGCGGTACTCCACGCTCACCCCGGATTCGAGCTGGTGCAACTGGGCCACGGCCAGCGGCGCTTCACCCATGTCGATGCCCATGACGGTGGCGCCGCGCTGGGCCATGGCTTCGCTGAGGATGCCGCCGCCGCAACCGACGTCCAGCACCTTCTTGCCGGCCAGGTTGACGCGCTCGTCAATCCAGTTGACCCGCAGTGGGTTGATATCGTGCAGGGGTTTGAATTCGCTCTCGCGGTCCCACCAGCGGTGAGCCAGGGCTTCAAACTTGGCGATTTCGGCGTGATCGACGTTGCTCATGGTGAATCCTCTGAATCTGATAAGTCAGTGTGTCGCGGCTGAACCCAAGGCTTCAGCCGCGTCGTTATTCGCTGTGCCCGCTGATGCGTTGGCCCCAGGCAATGGCCGTGGCGGTCAACTGTTGTTCATCCATGCGGGTCAATTGCCGGTCGTCGAGCAATGGCTTGCCGGCAACCCAAAGGTGTTTCACGCAATCGCGCCCGGTGGCATATATAAGCTGTGAGACCGGATCGTAGATCGGTTGTTGCGCCAGCCCGGAAAGATCAAAAGCGACGATGTCTGCCGCCTTGCCGACTTCCAGGGAGCCAATCTGGCTGTCCAGGCCCATCGCCCTGGCGCCGTTGAGTGTGGCCATGCGCAGGGCGCGGTGGGCATCCAGCGCAGTGGCCGAGCCGGCCACGGCCTTGGCCAGCATCGCCGCCGTGCGGGTTTCGCCGAGCAAATCCAGGTCATTGTTGCTGGCAGCGCCGTCGGTGCCGATGGCCACGTTGACGCCAGCCTGCCACAAGCGCTCCACCGGGCAAAAGCCGCTGGCCAGTTTCAGGTTCGATTCCGGGCAGTGAATGACGCTGGTGTTACTTTCTACCAGTAAAGCCAGGTCGTCTTCGCTGATTTGGGTCATGTGCACGGCCTGAAAGCGCGGGCCCAGCAGGCCAAGGCGAGCCAGGCGCGCCAATGGCCGCTCGCCGGTCTGCTCGACGGCTTGCTGCACTTCAAAGGCAGTTTCGTGAACGTGCATATGGATCACGGCGTCCAGCTCTTCGGCGATCACCCGGATCTTTTCCAGGTTGGCATCGCACACGGTGTAGGGCGCGTGGGGGCCGAAGGTGATTTTGATGCGCGGGTGGTGCTTGAGGTCGCCGAACAGCTCGATACCCTGGCGAATCGCCTCGTCGGCACTGCTGGCGCCGGGGATCGGGAAGTCGAGGATCGGCAGTGCGATCTGCGCACGCATACCGCTGTTGTGCACGCAGTCACTGGCGACCTTGGGGTAGAAATACATGTCCGAGAAGCAGGTGATGCCGCCCTTGATCTGCTCGGCAATGGCCAGGTTGGTACCGTCACGCACGAACGCTTCATCGACCCACTTGGCTTCGGCGGGCCAGATGTGCTTTTCCAGCCAGGTCATCAGTGGCAAATCGTCGGCCAGGCCGCGGAACAGGCTCATGGCTGCATGGCCGTGTGCATTGACCAGGCCGGGGCTGAGCAGCATGCCGGGCAGTTCACGCACCTCTTGCGCCGCCAGCTTCAACGCCGCGTCCCGTGGCCCGATAAAGGCAATGCAGCCATCGCGGATACCCAGGCCGTGCTCCTTGAGCACCACCCCAGCGGGCTCGACGGGTACCAGCCAGGTCGGCAGCAGCAACAAGTCGAGCGGGGCGGCAGTGGAGGTCATCGCAGGCTTCTTCCCAGGCAGCTATAAAAGAAGGGCGAAGTATACCCGAGCGTCCCGGCTGGCGGATCGCTATAATCGGCGGCTTTTGTTCATGAGTGCGGGGTAAGGGATGCGCGACCGACTGTTGGCTGCAGAGAACGTGAAGGCCATCGAATGGCGTGATGGCGCGCTGCACCTGCTCGACCAGCGTGTTTTGCCGTCCCGGGAGCACTGGGTGGCCTGCGGTACCGTTGAAGCGGTGGCTGACGCCATTCGCACCATGGTGGTGCGGGGCGCACCGGCCATCGGCATCTGCGCTGCCTATGGCTTGGTGCTCGCCGCCCGCGAGCGCATCGCCGAGGGCGGTGACTGGCAGGCCGCGTGGGAAGAAGACTACGCCTTGCTGGCCCACACTCGGCCGACCGCATCGAATTTGTTCTGGGCCTTGCAGCGCATGCGCGACCGCCTGGATCGCCTCAAGCAGGACGCCGACCCGCTGGTGGTGTTGGAGGCCGAAGCCGTCGCGATCCATGAGAGTGATCGGGAAGCCAATGTGGTCATGGCCCAGTTGGGTATGGAGCGGATTCGCAAGCATCAGGGCAATGCCCAGGCGATCCTTACCCATGGCAATGCCGGCGCGTTGGCTTCCGGCGGCGTTGGCACAGCCCTCGGGGTGATTCACGCGGCGTATCTGGAGGGGTTGGTCGAGCAGGTCTATGTCAATGAAACCCGTCCATGGCTGCAAGGCTCGCGTCTGACGGCGTGGGAGTTGGCGAGCCAGGGCATCCCGGTGGCGGTGAATGCCGACTCCGCGGGCGCGCATATCCTCAAGACCAAAGGCGTGACCTGGGTGGTGGTGGGTGCTGACTGTGTTGCGGCCAATGGCGATGTGGTCAGCAAGATCGGCACTTATCAACTGGCCGTCTGTGCCATGCACCATGGCGTGCGCTTTATGGTGGTGGCGTCAAGTTCGACCCTCGATTTGATGATGGCTACGGGGGAGGATGTTGCGCTGCAGCAGCGCGATATGGGTGAGTTGCTTGAGGTTGATGGGCAGCGGTTGGATATCGCGGCGCTTAACCCTGTATTTGATGTGACGCCTGCGGACCTGATTGACGTGATCGTCACCGAAAAAGGCATTGTCGAGCGGCCAGACACTGCCAAACTGGCCAAGTTGATGTGCCGTAAGCGGCTGCATTGAGTGTGTGGGTGCCTGTGGGGGCGCCATCGCAGGCAAGCCAGCTCCCACCTTTAACTGTATTCACAAATCAAAGGTGGGAGCTGGCTTGCCTGCGATTGGCCGTTAAGGTCAATAAAACTGCTGGATCCATCCTCAAAAAATACCACCATCGCGCCTCTGAGCCCCTCTCGTCCCCTTCAAGCCTGTCATCCGTCAAATTACTAGCCTCCATGCGCATCAGGGGGATAGGTGCGTGGCGGCGATTGTGATAACATCCGGCGGTTTCCAGGGCTGCCCCGAGGGGTTGCCTATAACGTGCAGATCCGTGTCATAACTCGTTGATTTGTCGTAAGTCGTTGTCAGGCACCGTGCCGGCAGCGGCGAGCTTCGTTCGTCCCGAATGGATGTGACGAGGTTTCACCCGAAAAAGGAATCAGGCTTCTCATGGGCGAACTGGCCAAAGAAATCCTCCCGGTCAATATCGAAGACGAGCTGAAACAGTCCTACCTCGACTACGCGATGAGCGTAATTGTCGGTCGGGCACTGCCTGATGCGCGCGATGGCTTGAAGCCCGTGCACCGGCGTGTGCTGTTCGCGATGAGCGAGCTGGGTAACGACTGGAACAAGCCGTACAAGAAATCTGCCCGTGTTGTCGGTGACGTGATCGGTAAGTATCACCCTCACGGCGACACTGCGGTGTACGACACCATCGTTCGGATGGCGCAGCCGTTTTCCCTGCGCTACCTGCTGGTAGACGGCCAGGGCAACTTCGGTTCGGTGGACGGCGACAACGCCGCGGCCATGCGATACACCGAAGTGCGCATGACCAAGCTGGCGCACGAGCTGCTGGCCGACCTGCATAAAGAAACCGTGGACTGGGTGCCGAACTACGACGGCACCGAAATGATCCCGGCTGTCATGCCCACCAAGATTCCCAACCTGCTGGTCAACGGTTCCAGCGGTATCGCCGTGGGCATGGCCACCAACATCCCGCCGCACAACCTCGGTGAAGTCATCGACGGTTGCCTGGCCCTTATCGACAACCCTGAGCTGACCGTCGATGAGCTGATGCAATACATCCCGGGCCCGGACTTCCCGACCGCCGCGATCATCAACGGTCGCGCCGGCATCATCGAAGCCTACCGCACTGGCCGCGGGCGCATTTACATGCGTGCCCGCTCGATGATCGAAGACATCGACAAGGTCGGTGGCCGCCAGCAGATCGTCATCACCGAACTCCCTTACCAGCTGAACAAGGCACGCCTGATCGAGAAGATCGCCGAGCTGGTTAAAGAGAAGAAGCTGGAAGGCATCACCGAGCTGCGCGACGAGTCCGACAAGGACGGTATGCGCGTGGTCATCGAGCTGCGCCGCGGCGAAGTGCCCGAGGTGATCCTCAACAACCTCTACGCCCAGACCCAGCTGCAAAGCGTGTTTGGTATCAACGTGGTTGCCCTGATCGACGGCCGCCCGCGCATCCTGAACCTCAAGGACCTGCTGGAAGCCTTCGTGCGTCACCGTCGCGAAGTAGTGACCCGCCGTACCGTGTTCGAACTGCGCAAGGCCCGCGAGCGCGGCCATATCCTGGAAGGCCAGGCGGTTGCGTTGTCGAACATCGACCCGGTGATCGCCCTGATCAAGGCCTCGCCAACCCCGTCGGAAGCCAAGGAAGCGCTGATCAGCACACCTTGGGAATCCAGCGCCGTGGTCGCGATGGTTGAGCGCGCTGGCGCCGACTCGTGCCGCCCCGAGACCCTGGACCCGCAATACGGTCTGCGTGAAGGCAAGTACTTCCTGTCGCCAGAACAGGCCCAGGCCATCCTGGAACTGCGCCTGCACCGCCTGACTGGCCTGGAGCACGAGAAGCTGCTGGCCGAGTATCAGGAGATCCTCAACCAGATCGGCGAGTTGATCCGCATCCTCAGCAGCGCCGTGCGCCTGATGGAAGTGATCCGCGAAGAACTGGAAGTGATCCGCGCCGAATACGGCGACGTGCGCCGCACCGAAATCCTCGATGCGCGCCTGGACCTGACCCTGGGTGACATGATCCCGGAAGAAGAGCGCGTGGTGACCATCTCCCACGGCGGCTATGCCAAGACCCAGCCGCTGGCTGCTTATCAGGCCCAGCGTCGTGGCGGTAAAGGTAAATCGGCTACCGGCGTGAAGGATGAGGACTACATCGCTCACCTGCTGGTCGCCAACAGCCACACCACGCTGCTGCTGTTCTCCAGCAAGGGCAAGGTGTACTGGCTCAAGACTTACGAAATCCCGGAAGCCTCCCGCGCTGCCCGTGGCCGTCCGTTGGTCAACCTGCTGCCGCTGGACAGTGATGAATACATCACCACCATGCTGCCGGTCGAGGAATACACCGAAGGCCACTTCATCTTCATGGCCACCGCCAAAGGTACCGTGAAGAAGACCCCGTTGGAATCCTTCAGCCGTCAACGCAGCGTGGGCCTGATCGCCCTGGAGCTGGATGAAGGCGACGTGCTGATTTCCGCAGCCATCACTGATGGCGAGCGCGAAGTCATGCTGTTCTCCGACGGCGGCAAGGTCACACGTTTCAAGGAATCCGACGTGCGTGCCATGGGCCGTACCGCCCGGGGTGTACGCGGCATGCGCCTGCCGGAAGGGCAGAAGCTGATTTCCATGCTGATCCCGGAAGAAGGCAGCCAGATCCTCACCGCTTCCGAGCGTGGTTATGGCAAGCGTACCGCCATCAGTGAGTTCCCGGAGTACAAGCGTGGCGGCCAGGGCGTGATCGCCATGGTCAGCAACGACCGCAACGGCCGTCTGGTCGGCGCGGTGCAGGTGCTCGATGGCGAGGAGATCATGCTGATTTCCGACCAGGGCACCCTGGTGCGTACCCGTGTGGCGGAAGTGTCGAGCCTGGGCCGTAATACCCAGGGCGTGACCCTGATCAAGCTGGCCAAGGACGAAAAACTGGTCGGCCTGGAGCGTGTGCAGGAGCCTTCGGAAGTCGAAGGTGAAGAACTCGAAGGTGAGGAATTTGAAGGCGAGGTGATCGCAGCTGGCGATGACAACGTTGACGAGCCAACCCTCGACGCTGCCGCAGACGAAGAAGAACCGCAGGAATAAGCGGACACACAGGGGGCGGATGAAGATTCGCCCCCTTGTTGTTTGTCCCGTATGAAATACAGCGCCCTTTGCCTGGACGCGGTCCATGTGGGAGCTGGCTTGCCTGCGATACAGGCGCCTCGGTCATTAAGTGACACCGCGGCGCAGCTATCGCAGGCAAGCCAGCTCCCACAGATGTCCGCTCCAGAACGAGGGCGTTGCTGACATGATTGCAGCCCCACCAGATCAGAGTGAGATTGGATGTGAGCAAGAGAGCCTATAACTTCTGTGCCGGTCCCGCGGCGCTTCCTGAAGCAGTCCTGCAGCGTGCGCAGGGTGAACTCCTCGACTGGCATGGAAAAGGCCTCTCCGTGATGGAAATGAGCCATCGCAGCGATGAGTTCGTGTCTATCGCCAACAAGGCCGAGCAGGACCTGCGCGACCTGCTGGACATCCCATCCAATTACAAAGTGCTGTTCTTGCAGGGTGGTGCGAGCCAGCAGTTCGCCCAGTTACCGCTGAACCTGCTGCCCGAAGGCGGCACTGCCGACTATATCGACACCGGTATCTGGGGGCAGAAGGCCATTGAGGAGGCCTCGCGCTACGGCCATGTCAACGTGGCGGGCACCGCCAAGCCCTACGACTACTTCGCCATTCCCGGTCAGAACGAGTGGAAGCTGACCAAGGACGCGGCCTACGTTCACTACGTCGCGAACGAAACCATCGGCGGCCTGGAATTTGATTGGGTGCCGCAAGTAGGTGACGTTCCGCTGGTGTGCGACATGTCTTCGGACATCCTCTCGCGCCCGATCGACGTGTCCAAGTACGGCATGATCTACGCCGGCGCGCAGAAGAACATCGGCCCGAGCGGCATCCTGGTCAATATCATCCGCGAAGACCTGCTGGGTCGCGCCCGCTCGGTGTGCCCGACCATGCTCAACTACAAGGTCGCGGCCGATAACGGCTCGATGTACAACACCCCGCCGGCGTTTGCCTGGTACCTGTCGGGCCTGGTGTTCGAATGGCTCAAGGAGCAGGGCGGCGTGGCGGCCATGGGCAAGCTCAACGAAGAGAAGAAGCGCGTCCTGTACGACTTTATCGACGCCAGCGGCCTGTACAGCAACCCGATCAACCTCAGCGACCGCTCGTGGATGAACGTGCCGTTCCGCCTGGCCGACGACCGCCTGGACAAGCCGTTCCTGGCCGGCGCCGACGCGCGCGGCCTGCTGAACCTCAAGGGCCACCGCTCGGTGGGTGGCATGCGCGCCTCCATTTATAACGCCGTTGACATCCACGCCATCAATGCGCTGGTTGCCTACATGGCAGAGTTCGAGAAGGAACACGGCTAATGTCTGAGCAAGAACTCAAGGCCCTGCGCGTACGCATTGACAGTCTGGACGAGAAGGTCCTGGAACTGATCAGTGAGCGCGCGCGCTGCGCCCAGGAAGTGGCCCGGGTGAAAATGGCGTCCCTGGCGGAAGGCGAAGTGCCGGTGTTCTACCGGCCCGAGCGTGAAGCCCAGGTGCTCAAGCGTGTGATGGAACGCAACAAGGGCCCGTTGGGCAACGAAGAGATGGCGCGGTTGTTCCGTGAAATCATGTCTTCGTGCCTGGCGCTGGAGCAGCCGCTGAAAGTGGCTTACCTCGGCCCTGAAGGCACCTTCACCCAGGCGGCAGCCATGAAGCACTTCGGCCATGCGGTAATCAGCAAGCCGATGGCGGCCATCGACGAAGTCTTCCGTGAAGTCGCGGCCGGTGCGGTGAATTTTGGCGTGGTGCCAGTGGAAAACTCCACCGAAGGCGCGGTCAACCACACGCTGGACAGCTTCCTCGAACACGACATGGTCATCTGTGGTGAGGTGGAGTTGCGTATCCATCACCACCTGCTGGTGGGTGAAAACACCAAGACCGACAGCATCAGCCGTATCTATTCCCACGCCCAGTCCCTGGCCCAGTGCCGCAAGTGGTTGGACGCCCATTACCCGAATGTAGAGCGCGTTGCGGTGTCCAGCAACGCCGAGGCGGCCAAGCGGGTCAAGGGTGAGTGGAACTCGGCGGCGATTGCCGGCGATATGGCTGCCGGCCTGTACGGCCTGACGCGCCTGGCCGAAAAGATCGAAGATCGCCCGGATAACTCCACGCGCTTTTTGATGATCGGCAGCCAGGAAGTGCCGCCGACCGGCGACGACAAGACCTCGATCATCGTCTCCATGAGCAACAAGCCCGGGGCGCTGCATGAGCTGCTGGTGCCATTCCACGACAACGGGATTGACCTGACGCGCATCGAGACTCGTCCTTCGCGCAGCGGTAAGTGGACCTACGTATTCTTTATCGACTTCATGGGCCATCACCGCGACCCTCTGGTCAAGGGCGTGCTGGAGAAAATCAGTCAGGAAGCCGTGGCACTCAAGGTGCTGGGCTCTTACCCGAAAGCGGTTTTGTGAGGCTTTGACATGAGTGGCAACTTCCTCGCCCTGGCGCAGCCGGGCGTGCAACAACTCTCGCCTTACGTTCCAGGCAAGCCTGTGGACGAACTGGCCCGCGAGTTGAATCTGGACCCGTCCAAAATCGTCAAGCTGGCGAGTAACGAAAACCCGCGGGGCCCGAGCCCCAAAGTGTTGGCGGCGATTCGTGAAGAGCTGGCCGAACTGACCCGTTATCCCGATGGCAACGGTTTTGCGCTCAAGTCTTTGCTGGCGGACAAATGCCGGGTCGAGCTGAACCAGGTGACCCTGGGCAATGGCTCCAACGACATCCTTGAGCTGGTCGCCCGTGCTTACCTGGCGCCAGGCTTGAATGCGGTGTTCAGCGAGCACGCGTTTGCGGTCTACCCGATCGTGACTCAGGCGGTGGGGGCGGATGCTCGCGTGATTCCTGCCAAGGACTGGGGCCATGACTTGCCGGCGATGCTGGCGGCCATCGATGCCCAGACTCGCGTGGTGTTTATCGCCAACCCGAACAACCCGACCGGCACCTGGTTTGACGAGCAGGCACTGAACGAATTCCTGCAGGACGTGCCGGGGCATGTGCTGGTCGTGCTGGACGAAGCCTACATCGAGTACGCCGAAGGCAGCGACCTGCCCGATGGCCTGGATTTCCTCGCGGCCTACCCGAACCTGCTGGTGTCGCGTACGTTCTCCAAGGCTTATGGCCTGGCGTCGTTGCGGGTCGGTTATGGCTTGTCCACCCCCGTGGTAGCCGATGTGCTGAACCGCGTGCGCCAGCCGTTCAACGTTAACAGCCTGGCCCTGGCGGCCGCCTGTGCGGCGGTGCAGGATACCGAATACCTGGAAGAAGGCCGTCGCCTCAACGAAAGCGGCATGCTGCAATTGCAGGAAGGTTTTCGTGAGCTGGGCCTGGGCTGGATTCCGTCCAAGGGCAACTTCATCTGCGTCGACCTCGGCCAGGTGGCTGCGCCGGTGTTCCAGGGCTTGCTGCGCGAGGGCGTGATCGTGCGCCCGGTGGCCAACTACGGCATGCCGAACCATCTGCGTATCACCATCGGTCTGCCGGCTGAGAACAGCCGCTTCCTTGAGGCGTTGGCCAAGGTTCTGGCCCGTGGTTGATGTCACTGCATTGCAACCTGCTGTGCCTATGATCGGTCGCCTGGTGGTGGTCGGCCTGGGGTTGATCGGTGGCTCCTTCGCCAAGGGCCTGCGTGAAAGCGGGCTGTGTGGCGAAGTGGTGGGCGTGGACCTCGACCCGCAGTCGCGCACGTTGGCGGTGGAGTTGGGCGTGGTGGACCGCTGTGAAGCGGACCTGGCCGTTGCGTGCCAGGGCGCGGATGTGATCCAGCTCGCCGTGCCGATCCTTGCCATGGAGAAATTGCTGGCGGTACTGGCTGGTATGGACCTCGGGCAAGCGATTCTTACCGATGTGGGCAGCGCCAAAGGCAACGTGGTGCGTGCGGCACGATTGGCGTTTGGTGGGATGCCGCCGCGCTTTGTGCCGGGCCATCCAATCGCTGGGTCCGAGCAGAGCGGGGTGGAGGCATCCAATGCGCAGCTGTTCCGTCGGCATAAGGTCATCCTGACGCCGCTTGCGCAAACCGATCCCACGGCGTTGGCAGTGGTGGATCGTCTCTGGCGCGAGCTGGGCGCGGATGTAGAGCATATGCAGGTCGAGCGTCACGACGAAGTGTTGGCAGCGACCAGTCACTTGCCGCATCTGCTGGCATTTGGCTTGGTGGATTCGTTGGCCAAGCGCAACGAGAACCTCGAGATTTTCCGCTACGCCGCCGGCGGCTTCCGCGATTTCACGCGGATTGCCGGCAGCGATCCGGTGATGTGGCACGACATCTTCCTCGCCAATCGCGAAGCGGTGTTGCGCACTCTGGACACCTTCCGCAGTGACCTCGACGCCTTGCGCGACGCGGTGGATGCGGGAGACGGCCATCAACTGCTGGGCGTGTTCACCCGTGCGCGGGTGGCGCGTGAACATTTCAGCAAGATCCTCGCGCGCCGGGCCTACATGGAAACCGCAGTGAGCACCGATGACTTGACCTTCATCGCCAGCCCGGGTGGCCGCTTGAGCGGGCGCATCCGCGTGCCGGGTGACAAGTCGATCTCTCATCGCTCGATCATGCTGGGGTCGTTGGCCGAAGGTGTGACCGAGGTGGAGGGCTTCCTTGAGGGTGAAGATGCCCTGGCGACCTTGCAGGCCTTTCGCGACATGGGCGTGGTGATCGAGGGCCCGCACCATGGGCGCGTGACCATTCATGGTGTCGGCCTGCATGGCCTGAAGGCTGCGCCGGGGCCGATCTATGTGGGTAATTCCGGCACATCGATGCGCCTGTTGGCCGGTGTATTGGCGGCGCAGAGCTTTGACAGCGTGCTGACCGGCGATGCCTCGCTGTCCAAGCGCCCGATGAACCGCGTAGCCAAGCCGCTGCGGGAAATGGGCGCGATCATCGAAACCGGGCCGGACGGGCGTCCGCCACTGAGCATTCGTGGTGGGCAGTCGCTCAAAGGCTTGAACTATGTACTGCCCATGGCCAGTGCCCAGGTGAAATCCTGCCTGTTGTTGGCGGGGTTGTACGCGGAGGGTAAAACCTCGGTGACCGAGCCAGCACCGACCCGCGACCATACCGAGCGCATGCTGCGCGGCTTTGGTTACCCGGTGGCGGTGCAGGGCGCGACGGCGTCGCTGGCGTCGGGGCATGGGTTGACCGCTACGCGTATTGAAGTGCCGGGGGATATTTCGTCTTCGGCGTTTTTCCTGGTGGCGGCCTCGATTGCCGAGGGCTCCGAGCTGCTGCTGGAGCATGTCGGTATCAACCCGACCCGCACCGGGGTAATCGATATCCTGCGGCTGATGGGGGCTGATATCACCCTCGAAAATCAGCGCGAGGTGGGCGGCGAGCCGGTTGCGGATCTACGTGTGCGTGCCGCCGCGCTCAAGGGCATCGAAATTCCAGAGGCCCTGGTGCCGTTGGCGATTGATGAGTTCCCTGTGCTGTTTATTGCCGCAGCCTGCGCTCAAGGTCGCACCGTTTTGCGCGGTGCCGAGGAGCTGCGGCTCAAGGAGTCCGACCGTATCCAGGTGATGGCCGACGGTCTGTTGGCCCTGGGCGTGAAGTGTGAACCCACGCCTGATGGGATTATCATTGACGGTGGCCCGATGGGCGGCGGTGAAGTGCATGCCCATGGCGATCATCGGATTGCCATGGCGTTCAGTGTGGCTTCCCTGCGGGCGATGGCGCCTATTCGTATCCTTGACTGCGCCAATGTTGCTACGTCTTTTCCGAACTTTCTGACACTGTGTGCCCAAGTCGGCATCCGTGTTGCCCAAGAGGCTCAATTGTGAATATCAAAGCACCGGTGATTACCATCGACGGGCCTAGCGGCTCGGGTAAAGGCACAATCGCTGGCATTCTGGCTAAGCGCCTGGGGTGGTGCCTGCTGGATTCTGGCGCGCTGTACCGCCTGCTGGCGTTTGCTGCGCACAACCATGGTGTGGACCTGACCAACGAAGAGTTGCTGACGAAACTAGCCGCTCATCTGGATGTGCAGTTCATCGCGGCGACCGAGGGGCAGTTGCAGCGCATCATTCTGGAAGGTGATGAAGTCAGCGATGTGATTCGCACCGAGAGTATCGGCGCGGGCGCCTCCCAAGTGGCTGCGCTGCCCGCCGTGCGCGAGGCGCTGCTGCAGCGCCAGCGCGCATTCCAGGAGGCGCCGGGCCTGGTGGCCGATGGCCGCGACATGGGCACGGTGGTGTTTCCCGAGGCGCCGCTGAAGATTTTCCTGACCGCCAGCGCCGAGGAGCGGGCACGCCGCCGTTACTTGCAGTTGAAGGGCAAAGTCGATGGTGTTAGTCTGTCGAGTCTGCTAGATGAGATCCGTGCACGCGATGAGCGTGATACCCAGCGTGCGGTAGCCCCGCTCAAACCGGCGGCTGACGCCATACAGCTGGATTCCACGGAGCTGTCCATCGAGCAGGTGCTGGAACGCATCATGAGTGAAATCGCCATTCGCGATATCGCCGGGTGATCAAGAAGGCCGCAGGGGACCAGTCATAGTCCTGCGGTGGCTTCTTTTAACTGAAACTGACCCACACCGTCTGGGGTGTGGAGATGGGCGTATTCTTCGCCCTTATCAACAGGAATTAAAATGAGCGAAAGCTTTGCGGAACTCTTTGAAGAAAGCCTAAAAACCCTGAACCTTCAGGCAGGCTCCATCATCACCGGTGTTATCGTTGATATCGATTACCAAGCTCGCTGGGTAACCGTTCACGCTGGTCTGAAGTCTGAAGCTCTGATCCCGCTGGAACAGTTCTACAACGATGCTGGTGACCTGACTATCAATGTCGGTGACGAAGTTCACGTTGCTCTGGACTCGGTTGAAGACGGTTTCGGTGAAACCAAGCTGTCCCGTGAAAAAGCCAAGCGCGCTGAATGCTGGATTGTTCTCGAAGCAGCCTTCGCAGCTGAAGAAGTGGTCAAGGGCGTTATCAACGGTAAGGTTAAAGGCGGCTTCACTGTCGACGTTAACGGCATCCGTGCGTTCCTGCCAGGTTCTTTGGTCGACGTTCGTCCAGTGCGCGACACCACGCACCTGGAAGGCAAAGAACTCGAATTCAAAGTCATCAAGCTCGACCAGAAGCGCAACAACGTTGTCGTTTCCCGTCGCAGCGTGCTGGAAGCAGAGAACTCCGCCGAGCGTGAAGCTCTGCTGGAATCCCTGCAGGAAGGCCAACAAGTCAAAGGTATCGTCAAGAACCTCACCGATTACGGCGCATTCGTCGATCTGGGTGGCGTCGATGGCCTGCTGCACATTACCGACATGGCTTGGAAGCGTATCAAGCATCCTTCCGAAATCGTCAACGTTGGCGACGAGATCGATGTCAAGGTTCTGAAGTACGATCGTGAGCGTAACCGCGTTTCCCTGGGCTTGAAGCAGCTGGGCGAAGATCCATGGGTTGCTATCAAGGCTCGTTACCCAGAAAGCACTCGCGTAACCGCGCGTGTTACCAACCTGACCGACTACGGCTGCTTCGCAGAGCTGGAAGAAGGCGTGGAAGGCCTGGTACACGTTTCCGAAATGGACTGGACCAACAAGAACATCCACCCTTCGAAAGTCGTACAAGTCGGCGACGAAGTGGAAGTTATGGTTCTGGACATCGACGAAGAGCGTCGTCGTATCTCCCTGGGCATCAAGCAGTGCAAATCTAACCCATGGGAAGATTTCTCTGGCCAGTTCAACAAGGGCGATAAAATCTCCGGCACCATCAAGTCGATCACCGATTTCGGTATCTTCATTGGTCTGGACGGCGGCATCGACGGCCTGGTTCACCTGTCCGACATCTCCTGGAACGAAGTTGGCGAAGAAGCTGTTCGTCGTTTCAAGAAGGGCGACGAGCTGGACACCGTTATCCTGTCGGTTGACCCAGAGCGCGAGCGCATCTCCCTGGGTATCAAGCAACTGGAAAGCGATCCGTTCTCCGAGTACGTTCAAGAGAACGACAAAGGCGCCATCGTTAAAGGCACTGTGAAAGAAGTTGACGCCAAAGGCGCCATCATCGTTCTGGCCGACGATATCGAAGCGACTCTGAAAGCCTCCGAAATCAGCCGTGACCGCGTTGAAGACGCGCGCAACGTTCTGAAAGAAGGCCAGGAAGTAGAAGCCAAGATCATCAGCGTTGACCGCAAGAGCCGCGTGATTCAGCTCTCCATCAAGTCGAAAGACGAAGTGGAAGAGAAAGAAGCTATCCAGAGCCTGAAAGAAGCTGCTCCGGAAGCTGCTGCTGACACCACCATGGCGGCACTGCTGCGCCAGGCAATGGCCAAGCAGAACTAAGTTCTGTAAAGCTGTAGAAAAAGGGCGACCTCGGTCGCCCTTTTTTGTGCCTGAAATTTGATGAAGCAACTGCACCGAACGAAGGTGTTCAGCCCAATGTCAGAACTGACTATAGTTTTAAAAACGGCTATTTCGCGTTGCTGACTCAATAAGGGTTTGAATGAACAGAATTATCGTAGTATTCGCTTTGCTGGCGCTTGCAGGCTGCTCCTCTACCAGCGCCAAGACCCACGCCAAGCGTGGCGTCAGCGGCATCGAGATCGACTGCTCTGGCCTGGGTAACAAGTGGGAAAAATGCGAAAAACGCGCCGCCCGTGAGTGCAAGATGCAGGGCTATAAGGTCATTACCCGCTCCAGTGATGCGGAGGACGAAGAGGGCGACTACCTGTTCGGCTGGAACCCTGCTGGCGCGGTGACGCGGACCATGTTGGTGATCTGTAAGTAAGGGGTTGACCGCTCGCTGAGCGTGTTTATTCAGCCCCACATAAGTTGACACATGGGCTGTTCAAATTCATCAACTCATGCTAAAACCTTCGGAGCGCTTTTCCTAGCTGCTTGAAAAAGAAGGGAAAAATATGACGAAGTCGGAGTTGATCGAACGAATTGTCACCCATCAAGGGCTGCTCTCATCCAAGGATGTGGAGCTGGCTATCAAGACCATGCTTGAGCAAATGTCCCAATGCCTGGCCACCGGAGATCGCATCGAAATCCGCGGCTTCGGCAGCTTCTCCCTGCACTACCGCGCACCGCGCGTAGGCCGCAACCCAAAAACCGGCCAATCCGTCAGCCTTGACGGCAAATTCGTTCCCCACTTCAAACCGGGCAAGGAATTGCGCGATCGGGTGAACGAAGAAGAGGAAGAAGGCGTCTGAGTGTTTTCGGGGAAGGAGAAGAGTATGCGTGGGGTTAAGCGCGTTGTTGCGGTGTTGATTGCAGTGCTTGCGGCTTTGGCGGTTCTGGCGTTTGTGCTGGAGAACCAGCAGGGTGTGGCGCTGTCATTCCTGGGGTGGAGTACTGCGCAGATGCCGGTGGCGGTGTTTGTGGTGGTGGCTTTGATTTTGGGGATGTTGATTGGGCCGCTGATTGCTATCTTCATCCGCGGTAGAAGAGGTGGGGCGATGAGGGCAGAGCGGGTTTAGAGTGGATTGTCACTAGCTCGTTCACCGGCTTTGTAGGCTGCAGCTTTTACCGCCTGTCAGATAAATATCTTCCACAAAGCTTTTCACGCCGCATTTGATCGGGATGCTGAATCAAGGGAGGGGGCGTGCGTGTCCATTTTATTGAATGGCGTGGGGCTGATTTAGAATTTTTTTCATGTTTGTGTCTGGGAGAGGGGCTAAAGCGATTTTTCTTTCGAATTTTAGGAAAGTTCCTATAGGAATTCAAGACTTGTATTATGGCTGGGAGATGGCAAAATGGAATCTGTTCTCGATAACGGGCATTTTGTGCGCTAAAAATTTGGCAGAGACGCTGAGTTTTTAGCGGTCATCCAACTAAAATAAAAGTACACACACAATCTTGTCTGCATAACGAGCCCGCAGTTTCTCTTTGAAGGCAGGTTTTTGTTGTGAGTAGTAGCTTCCGCGCTCCGCCGGTACCCCCGTCCGACGAAATTGATCTTGCGCAACTCATGCGCGCTGCCTGGCTGCATAAGAAATTAATTTTAGGCGCGTCCATTGTTTTTGGGTTGCTGGCTGGCTTTTATGCCTATTCAGTGGTTCCGGAGTATGAGGTCAGCAGCGTGCTGCGACCTGCTGCGATCAACGAACTCGACGCGCTTAATCGCTCGGAAATTTATCAACTGCCGCCTAGTGCAGCACTCATCAGGGTGGGGGCTTCTCTGGAGTCCTACGACACCCGGTTGGGGTTTTTCCGTTCCAATCCAAAGCTCTTTCAGGCGTTTGAGCGCCCCGGCAGAACGTTGGAGCAAAGCTTCGAAGAGTTTAATCGCAACTCCATTCGTCTTATTCTCACTGATCCAAAAAAGGTAGATGCTCTCAGTTCCTTTATTGGCGTCGAGATGACATACCCGCAGGGGGTTGATGGTGTCGCGATTATCAACGGTTTTGTTGATTACGCCATCGCCACTGAGCGAGACCAAATTGCTGGCGATCTGCGTGTAATCGTTAAAAATCGCTTGAGTGAGCTCAAGGGCAAGTTGGAGGCTGCTCGTTCCAGTTACCAAATTGGAAAAGAGGCCAAGATTGCGGCTTTGCGAGAGACTGATAATTTGCGCCGCGCGCAATTGCAGGATGAGCTCAAGGCTTTGCGTGCGCAGCTAAAGGCGTTGCGTGGGGATCGTATCGCACAGCTTACGGAGGCGATCGGCATTGCCAAGTCACTTGGGATACGCAAGCCTACTACGCCCTCATCGCTTGGCGACTCGGATCGAGCCAGTTCGACTGGGACCATGCGTACTGAAATCAATAATCAGCAGATTCCGTTGTACTTCATGGGTGTCGAAGCTCTCGAGGCTGAGCGCTCAGCGTTGGCGCAGCGTAAGTCTGATGATTTTACCGATGGTCGAATTGCCCAGATCGCAAAAGAGCTTCAACTGCTGCAGGCTAACCGCGAGGCAGAAGTATTGGGCCGGCGCGATAATGAAGATATTTTTCTAGGTGGTGTGGAGTCTCTCAGGGCCGAAGAGGCCCGCCTGTCCGCACTCAGTATCGACATAAGCCGGCTCAAGCTGGTGACGGTGGATAAACGAGCACTGGAGCCTTTGGCGCCAATTCGGCCTAAAAAGACACTGATCATTCTTGCAGGCCTGGCACTTGGCCTCCTGTTAGGATTGGTAGTAGTGTTGGGCCGTTATCTTTTCGAAACCTCAGGGATTAACTCGCGGAATAGGCTGCGTGCGTCAAGCTCACTTGCGGGCGCCCAACTGTCGATTGCGAGCCGAGAAAAATAGTGCCGTAAGCACTGTAGAGAGGGGCGAGCAATGCCAGGCATTAAAGTCACTGAGCAATTGTGAGGGTGAGAGCGACTTTTTGGTTTGGTTTCGGAACTCGCTCGTTCGCGTCGTATCCAATCCGACAGGCCGAGATCATCGCATTTTGCTCTGTTTCGGGCGCGCTTTACGCTTGCTGGCCTGGCACCGTCCCTGTGCAGGTTTGGTCGGCTCCTGTTTAAACTTCTATCAAATGGCACCCGATCAGTAAATTTGACTGTTTTTTTCACCCGCTACACTGAGTGTTGGTTCAAAATTGGATACCGCTTGCTATCACTCTTGATGTTTAAACGTTGAGAATGGTCAGGGGAATTCTCTAAGCAGTTTTTGAGGGAGCGAGAATGGTGTCGAATGTGCTGCCTGTGAAGTTTATCTGGCTGGCGACGCTTGTGGAGTGGCCGATCGTCACTCAAAGGTCGGGCACTCATAATGTCTGATGTGATCGCGCGTGCTGGGGCCTCTGAGGCTGCCCGAGCGCTATTCTGGGATGTTTTCTTTTCCTCTCGTGGCCGTGGGGTTAGCTTGCAGGTTCATTTTCCCTGGTTGGAAAATGATCGGGAAGTGACTTGCCTTGAAATCAGAGACCCCTCCAACCTGGAGTCTGCCATAGCCGCTCTGATTATCAGGGTAATTGAGCTACCCACCGGTGAGTCGGTAGGACTGATCGGCTTAGTCTGCGTACATGAGGAGTGGAGGGGGGCAGGCTTGAGTGTTGAATTGATGTCGGCTGCGATGGACCATGCTATGCATAATGGTCTATCCGCATTGGTGCTCTGGACTCAGAAACCAGGCATCTACGACCGGCATGGCTTCCGTTTTGACGAGCAAGACTCAATAGGGTCGATCTATCTCCCTAGCGAGTGTGCTGAAAATATTGAATACGTAACGAGCGACTGGCCTGGCTCGGATACGCACGACCGAGAACGTGGTCTTCCGCCGTTTGCTTTACATGGGAAACGGATTAAAAGCGAATGCGCTGAGTTGATTCTTTTAGGCGGAGCAAATCGCGTAACCTTGGCCGAGTGGCAAGGGGAGGACTCGCAGGTGGCGAGTTTGATCCAGGCTGTTATAGCAGAGCCTTGGGTCATCAATGTCTGCGCACAGAGTACATTGGTGGCGGAGTTGACTAACAGAGGCTTCAGAGTTGATCTTGTGCCGGGAGCGGTTCGAATGATCAAGTGGTTAACAAGCCGTCCCTTGAAAGTGCACCCTATTAAACTTATTGATCGGATCTAAATGAATGTCTAGTAGTCTTCCAATGTTACCTATTGTTAAGGTCGCAATGCCTCCCAAAGAGGTACTGATGCCCGCCTTGGAAGCGGTGCTCTATAGCGGAATGATTGGAGAGGGCGAGTTTGTTTATCAATTCGAAGCGGCATTTGCGCAATTGTTTGGTCTCCAGAATGTAGTCGCCACGAGCAGCGGTACGGCCGCCTTGCACTTGGCTATGCTGCTTGGCGGGATCGAGCCTGGGGATGAGGTCATCACCACCTCAATGACGGCTGAGCCGACGAATACGACGATTCTACAAATGGGTGCCAAGCCAATTTTCGCAGACGTTGACAGTCTGACAGGTAATCTTGACCCCTCAGCTGTGGAAGCCCTGATTACAGAGAATACAAAAGCTATTTGTGTTGTCCATTATGCCGGATATCCTGCGCGGTTGACTGAGCTGCGATCCATAGCCGATCGTCACGGGCTTTGTCTGATAGAAGATTGCGCCCATGCACTGGGCGCGTCTTATGGAAATCAGTCCATTGGAACGATTGGTGATTATTCGATCTTCTCCTTTCAGGCGATCAAGCACATGACTACCGTGGACGGCGGTGCCTTGGTGGTGAAGGATGCTGCGAAAATTGCAGAGGCGCGTCGCTTGCGTTGGTTTGGATTGGCCAAGGGCGTTCCTCGCACCGAAGTCGATATAACGCGCGTGGGTTACAAATACAACATGCATAACGTGGCGGCCGTTATCGGGCTCAAGCAACTTGAATATATAACGCCACTGTTGAAGCGGCATCAAGCTAACGGCCGATACCTGGATCAGGCATTACAGAATATCCCTGGACTTCAGCCAGCTAAGTATGAAGCCAATGCACAGTCTGCCTACTGGCTTTATACGCTACTAGCGGATGATTCGGATGATGTTGAGCGTATCTTGGCTGAAGAGAGCGTAATGGCGTCGAAGTTGCACCGTCCCAATCACTTTCATTCGGTATTCAAAGAGTTCGTGAGGCCGATGCCACAATTGGACGCTTTCTATAAAAAATTGATTCATGTACCTTGCGGTTGGTGGGTCTCGGATGAGGATCGTGAGAAAATTGTTACGGCATTGAAACGCGGCTGATTAGAGATTTGACTATGCTCAACAACGTCCCTCTGTATAACTCGGTCATGCTTCCTGAAATGGAGCAGGCTGCTGTGGAAGTTTTACGTTCCGGGAGAATCGCGGGCGGAGAGTGGGTGGAAAAGTTTGAGTCCGAGTTGGAAAAAATTGCCGGCTTGCCCCATGTAGTTTCTACCATCGATATGACGACGGCTTTATATCTTGCTCTGTATTTGGCTGGTGTAAAGGATGGGGATGAGGTGCTCACCACGGCGTTTGCCTGTCTCTCCACCAACTCAGCAATTGCACAGAGTAAAGCGGTTCCTGTCTGGGTGGATGTTAGCCCGCGCTCGGTTACCATGGACGTTGCAGACCTCGAATCGAAGATCACGCCAAAGACTAGAGCTGTTATTCTATATCATGTTGCTGGCTATCCTGGGCCAGCCCGTGAAATAGCAGAAATATGCAAGAAGCATAATCTTGTCTTGATAGAAGACTGTGATAACGCTTTGTCTGCTATGCACGCTTCGCTACCGGTTGGCGCTTACGGTGACTTTGCCATTTATTCGTTTTATCCAAACCGACAGATCAATACCACTGAAGGTGGCGCGCTGGCATGCCGAAGTATTGACATGGCGAATAGAGCCCGCAAACTACGGCGCTTTGGTATCGACTTCGGCACTTTTCGATCAGCTATTGGCGAGATAAATAGCAGCTCGGATGTGCCAGAAATTGGCTGGAGCATGACGCTGAATAATATGTGCGCGGCGATGGGATATGCTCAAATGACATCCTTGCAGTCCCGGCAGGCAGCTACACAGGCTAATGCCAAAGCGTTGCTGGGGTTAACCAGAGATATAGACGGTTTGACACCTGTGCCTGTATTGGAGGGTGATCAATCCGCCTATTGGGTGTTATTGTTTTTTGTTGAAAATAGAGATGAAGTGATTTGCCGGCTCAAGCAGTCCGGAGTCATGGTTTCAAGTATTCATCAAAGAAACGACACCTACAGTGGGTTTGACGCGGCGCCGCAATATCTGCCGAATACCGATTTCCTTCAGCATCATATAATAGGTGTGCCGTGTGGTTGGTGGCTCGATGAGGATGACCTGCTGACGGTCACAGCGTCTTTGAAGGGTGCGCTGAGAGGCGCTGTGGGTACTATGACCGATTGTGCAAAATGATGAATATGTCCGTTATTAGCAGGATGCTGATGCTGTACGCTGGGCGATCGTCCAGCCTATTGGTAGCTTTTGTTTTTTTACCTATTTATAGCCGTATGCTCGGTGCGAGCCAGTTTGGCAGCATCGCGGTGATTCTGTCCTTTCAAGCCCTTCTGGTGATGATGGACTTGGGGATGTCAACGCTGCTGGGAAGGGAGGTTTCTGTATCGGGCAAAGATAAAGCCCCCTTAATCAAGTTACTTAGAAGTGCGGAGCTTAGTCTCGCCGGATTTTATGGGTTTTTGTTTTTTGTTGCAGTGGGCGTCAAGCTGTTTATTGCTGAGCTGGGCATCAGTTGGGGCGCGATCGCTGCGGTAGTCCTGCTGTTTTGGTTCTTGGTGCTGCAAAATCTTTACTATTCGATGCTGATCGCCAACAGGCAATATATATCGGGTAGCGCTTTGCAGGTGATAGGTGTGTCGCTGAGAGCGGCCTTGACTGTCATTGCAATGTACGTGTTTTCAGCGACTCTGGATGTGTTCATATACACCCAACTGGTAACTACGATTATTCATTGGTGGGTGTCTCGACTGATCTTGATAAAAGATCTGTCGGACACAGCACTCGGGGTCCAGAAGGCTGATTGGCCATCTTTTTCCGAAGCATTCAACCTCACGAAGGCTGGTGGTGCCCTGGTAATCTTCTCTGCGGCGGGTGCCGCGGTGACGCAGCTCGACAAACCAATCATCTCATTTTTTACTTCTGCTGCCAGTGTCGCGCCCTATTACCTCGCCAGCTTGCTTTGCATGGCCCCGATTTCGATTCTCGCAGGGCCAGTCAGCCAGTATTTTCAACCGATCATGCTGCGTACAGCAGCGAGCGGAGTGAGCAGTGACGCACGTAAGATAATTATCAGGTTCACCATCTCGGTCTTCGTAGTGACCGCACTACCGACCTTTGTACTCTGGTGGTTCCGTGAACCTCTCATCACGCTTTGGGTGGGGCCAGGTGCCAATAACGAGCTGATTTCAGCCTATCTCGCGATACTTTTACCCGGTGTTGCGATCGGGGCTTTCGGATTTATCCCTTATAGCCTGTTAATCTATGCCAAAGACTTCAGGTTTCAGGCGACCATGTCAGGCTTATTGACGATCGCCACGCTGGTCATGACGATATTGGCCGCCTCCGCTGGCGACGTAAAAGCAATCTGTTATGTGTACTCGGCCTATCATGCGTCATCGACTATGGTTTCGTGGGGCAGGGCGATGACCCTGCCGGATGTAAAAGGGTACGCGAGAGTTTCGGCGCTATTGGTGTCTTCAGCAGTGCTGTTGTTTGTAGCGGTGGTAGCGCTGCTGTTTTTCTTCTTGGTTTGATTGGTGAAGGTATGTTTGACAATAAGGTTTTGATGATCACCGGTGGCACAGGCTCATTCGGTAATACTGTCCTGAAGCGTTTTCTCGACACTGCGGTTAAGGAGATCATCGTGTTCAGTCGCGATGAGAAGAAGCAGGAAGACATGCGGATTGCACTGAACAATCCCAAGGTGAAATTTCACATTGGCGATGTGAGAAATTACGAGAGCATCAGTCGCGCAATGGCCGGGGTCGATTACGTATTTCATGCTGCCGCACTGAAGCAAGTGCCGTCTTGTGAGTTTTACCCGATGGAAGCTGTATTGACCAATATCATCGGTACAGAGAACGTACTCAATGCGGCGATTGATAACAAAGTACAACGCGTTGTTCTGCTGAGTACAGATAAAGCGGTCTACCCTATCAACGCTATGGGTATTTCCAAGGCGATGGGCGAGAAGGTATTGATCGCAAAGTCGCGGACAGTCCGCGACGGCGGCCCAGTGTTGTGCGCAACCCGTTACGGTAATGTAATGGCCTCCCGTGGCTCGGTCATTCCGTTGTTCGTGGATAAAATCAAAGCGGGTGTCCCTCTCACGGTGACTGACCCGAACATGACCCGGTTCCTCATGAGTCTTGAAGACTCCGTGGACTTGGTATTGCATGCGTTCGAACATGGCGAGCAGGGTGATATCTTCGTGCAGAAGGCGCCGGCCAGTACCATCGGTGATCTGACGAACGCGTTGAAGGAGCTTTTTGATAGCCACGTGCCGGTTAATATTATTGGTACTCGACACGGCGAAAAACTCTATGAGTCTTTGGTGTCTCGAGAAGAAATGGCCAAAGCCAAAGACATGGGACGTTACTATCGAATTCCGGCGGATAACCGCGACCTGAACTATGATAAATTTATTATTGAAGGTCAGCCAGAGGCAAACGCAATCGACGACTATACGTCGCACAATACAGAATTGCTGAAAGGCGAAGATATTAAGAAGTTGCTCATGACATTGTCCTATATTCAGCACAGTCTTGGTCAATAGTATGAGCATTCTGAGTGTCATTATCCCTACGCATAATCGGGCGCGCTACGCGATTCCGTCAATCCGATCTATATTGGATTTGTCGGAAGAAATTCAAGTAGTGGTTTGTGACTCAAGCCCGGTTGACGAAATATCAGAAGCCTTTAAAGGTCTATATCCAGAAACACGCTTGAAGTTGGTTCGTTCGACTGAGGGCATCAGTGTGGTCGATAACTTCAACCTTGGGTTGCAGTCGGCAGATGGTGATTATTTAGTTTTCATCGGCGATGATGATTTCGTCGCGAAGGAAATAATTGATGTTGCCCATTGGGCTAAAAAACACGATGTTGATGCGCTGAAATTCAATTTTCCTGCGTTGTACTACTGGGATGATTTCAAACATTCAACCCGTGGCGATTCTTATTTTGGCACGCTGCACATGAGCCCGTTCACAGGTGATGTGGTTCGACACGACGTCAAAGCGTCGGTCAATTACGCTCTGGATAATTTTGGCGGTGGCGTATTTGGTATGCCGCGAGCGTATGCAGGTATGATTTCAAACACATTGGCCAAGAGGATTGAGGGGAAGTACGGCGCGCTGTTTGGCGGCGTCAGTCCTGATATCTACAGTTCATTGCTGATCGCCACTGAGTCCACCTCGTGCGTGCTGGTCGATTATCCGGTCATCGTACCAGGCGCCTCGGGTCAAAGTACTTCAGGCAAGAGCGTAACGGGCGGGCACTACGGAGCGTTAAGAGATAATGCTCATATTGCGCCGTTCAAAAACTTGGTGTGGGATGCCCGAATACCCGAATTTTATTCGGTTCCCACGGTGTGGTCGTATTCTTTGCTTAAGGCCGTCGAGAGAGTTCAGTCCCAAGGCGGTAAGAGCCTGAATCCGAATTTTGGCAGGTTGTTATTGAAGTGTTTCGTTTACTTTCCAGGCTCGTATAAATATACATTGGCTTCCCTGAAGGCAGCTTGCGCAGAATTTGGTATTCTGAAGATTACTGCACAGTTAGTATTTTCAGTGTGTTCAGAATTTGTATGGGGCTTGTCAAGGATAATTAACCGGGTTCGTGCACGATACGTCGAGAAGAATGTCGAGGTTTTTGATCAGCTCAACAACACGTTGATCGGCAGCGAAAAACTACGTGAAGTCTTAGATGCGCGCGGCTCGAAGATCAATTTTCCTGAGTCAAATTCGTGAACTTCTGTTACTTCATAATTACGAAGGTGTGAGCCAGAACATGCTGTGTGAAAAGGGCGCCCGTAGCGCCACGTCTGCTAACGTGAGCGTTGTGATTCCTTGTTATCGCTGCAAGGGAACAATTCGGCGTGCGCTTGATTCAGTGTTTGCCCAGACGCTGAGACCGGCCGAGGTATTGCTGGTCGACGACGCAAGTCCGGACGGCACTCTAGACTTTCTTCAGTCATTGGTCACAGAGTACCCGGAGGACTGGGTGCGGGTTTGCGCGTTGGAAAAAAACGCAGGACCCGCAGCGGCTCGCAACACGGCATGGGAAATGGCGTCGCAGCCCTATATTGCGTTTCTAGACTCCGATGATAGTTGGCACCCACAGAAAATCGAGCTTCAGTATGGCTGGATGCTGGAAAATCCAGAGGTGACGCTAACCGGACAGATCTGTGAGACGCTGAGTTCGGAGTCGATGCCGCATCAAGTTTATAACGCTTCGCAGGCAGGATTCTATCAAGTTACCTTCCCGGCTTTATTGAAATCCAATAGATTTTCAACGCCCTCGGTCATGATCAAGAAAGATGTGGCTTTTCGTTTTTCAACGGATAAGAGGTTCTGCGAGGACTACCTGCTGTGGTGCGAGTTGCTGGGTAGTGGCGCTCGCGGCTATTCATTTGAGTTGCCCTTGACGTTTTGCCACAAGCCCATTTATGGGCATGCCGGACTGAGCAGTAATATGTGGGCAATGGAAAAGGGGGAGCTGGATGTCTATGACCATCTTTTTCGTGAGGGTCGAATTGGATCTGTCCGTCGGTGTCTCCTAAAAGGGTGGTCGGTCATGCGTTATATACGCAGAGTGCTTAAGATTAAGTTGGGATCAAGCCTGGGATGATATATCTAATTGGCTGGGGCATACTGTATCTCATGTTTTTCCTGACCGGGTTGGCGGGTAACAGGACGCGCCTGTTTATCGCAATATCTTTGATTGTATTTATGGTGTTTTCGGTCATGCGCGGTGCCGTAGGCACAGACACGGCCAACTACGAGTTGATCGTTGAAGGCTTTTCGGCAGACTATGTCTGGGGTGGCATGGAGCCGGGTTTCGTATTATTGGGTAAAGCGTTATTGTCTGTTTCAGACTCAGGCGTCATCGCAGTGAGGGTGCTCAGCTTTCTGATTTTTGCGATGTTGTTTCTATACTTGGGTCGTGCCGACAAGAACGAACGTTTTTTGCTCATCGCCTATATTTTGCCGACCTTTGTTTATCAGTACAGCATGAACGGGTTACGAATTGGACTGGCGGCAATGTTGCTGTTGCTGGCCACGCAGAACGTGCGTCAGCTTAGGTATAAATCTGGAATGGTGCTGGCGGTATCTGCCCTGTTGTTTCACTACTCGTCTCTGGTGTCGTTGCTGTTTATCTGGGCATCGTGGTCTCGTTGGCTGAAGACAAGTAATGTCTTGGTTGTCCCGTTTGTAGTATGTGCATTGTTGTTTTTACTGAGTTTGAATGGTGACTACTTTCTCGCCAAATTGCTGTCTTATCAGGATTCAGAGTCTCCAAATCCGCTGTCGGGCCTGAGTAAGGTCGGGGTATTATTGCTGTTCGTGGCAGCGTTGTTCTTTTCAAAACTTCCAAATGCGGAAAAAACCAAACTCATAGTGTTAGGCGCTGGTTTCACCATTTCTTTTTGGTTGGTGTCAGCGGTGTCGTATGCCGGTTTGCGATTTTTGGATTTGATATCCTTCGCCTTTCCCGTTGCGATTCTCTTGACCTATAGCCGTCTGGCCTTGAAATTTGACACAACAATCAAACTCGCCTTCATTATGGCGGGCGTTTTGAGCGCGGCGAGTGGCTACAGGAATTTTGTAGCCGAGGAGGGTATTGGGCCCTCTCCGTTCATGCCTTATCATTTTATCGGCTTTCCCAATGGAGATTAGAGAGGCAGCCTCATTCTGCATCTAGTGAACAGCAGCAGAGCGTGTATCTGGCTCTCGATCATTTTATATTCATGCGGTCGTGAAGGGCCGTTGGAGACGAAGTTGTGAAGATATTAGTAACTGGAGGTGCTGGCTACATAGCATCTCATACGGTGGTCGAGTTACTGGGCGTCGGTTGGGACGTTGTCGTGCTTGACAACCTGGCTAATAGCTCCGAGGTCTCCTTGGTTCGGATTGCCCAGATAGCTGGACGCGAGCCATTATTTGTCCTCGGCGACATTCTGGACGAGGCACTCCTCGCGACGCTTTTTCGCGAGCATAAATTCGATGCCGTAATCCATTTTGCTGGGTTGAAAGCTGTTGGGGATAGCGTTAAAGACCCCCTTGCATACTACCAAACCAATGTTGCGGGCAGCCTTTCACTATTTTCTGCCATGGCGGCAGCGGGCGTGTTCAGGCTTGTGTTCAGTTCGTCGGCAACAGTGTATGGCGAGCCAGAAGTCATGCCTATCTCTGAGCAATATCCCGTTGGTGCGCCCAAAAGCCCCTATGGTCGTTCCAAGCTTATCGTTGAGCAGGTACTCGAAGACCTGGTTCGCGCCGATGATCGATGGGCGATAGCGACACTTCGGTACTTCAACCCGGTGGGGGCTCATCCCAGCGGGCTGATTGGGGAAAACCCGAATGGCACGCCTAATAATTTACTGCCGTATATCAGTAAAGTAGTAACCGGTAAGCTGCCCTATTTGTCCATCTACGGTAATGATTATCCAACGTGTGATGGAACGGGCGTGCGCGATTACATTCATGTTGCTGATTTGGCGAACGGCCACATTAGCGCATTGCGGTATATAGCAGAGAAGACTGGGTTACATGCTTGGAACTTAGGCACCGGCGTGGGCTATTCTGTCTTGCAAGTGATCGCTGCATTTGAAAAAGTGTCAGGAGTGGAAGTCCCCCAGAAAATCTGTGAGCGCAGGCCGGGAGATATTGCCGAATGTTGGTCTGACCCCTCGAAGGCGTTGAGAGAACTAGGGTGGCGTGCGGAATTAGACCTTGAGGATATGATGCGGGATACTTGGAGATGGTTACAGAGCAACCCGGATGGATATCAGTCCAAATGAAAATTGCTTTGATAGGAACTACTGCTGCCTGTGTGTTGGGCTTTCGTGCTGATCTAATCCGTGCGATGACGGAGCAAGGCCACGTTGTTTACGCATTCGCTCTGGACTACGACAGTGCAAGTCGCGAGGGCGTCAGGGCGTTGGGCGGCATTCCAATGGATTATCACATTAGCAGGGCAGGATTAAACCCGTTAAATGACCTTGCCTCGACGCTGAAATTATCCAGAATTCTTCGCTCCATCGCGCCAGACATGGTTTTTTCATATTTTGCAAAGCCTGTGATATTCGGTACTTTCGCGGCTGTGTTGGCAGGTGTCAAACGCAGGGTTGGAATGTTGGAAGGCCTCGGCTACGTATTTACGGAGCTCCCTGAGGGGATGGGGTTTAAACGCAAGCTGTTAAAGTGGGTTCAAGTTTCACTTTATCGAATGGCGTTTCCGTTTCTTGAGCAATTGATCCTCTTGAACAAAGATGACCAGATTGACTTGGTTGATAAGTATCGTCTGAAGGTCAATAAGATTTCAGTGCTCGGCGGAATCGGCTTGAAATTGAGTGACTACCCCTATTCCCGACCTCCCGTGTCTCCCGTGAGCTTCATATTTGTCGGGCGACTCTTGGCGGAAAAGGGTGTGCATATATTTATCGAGTCGGCGCGGATTGTGAAAGAACAATTTCCCGAGGCGCGATTCGTGATGCTTGGGGGGATTGACGAGTCGAATCCAGGTGGACTAAAGGCGCACGATTTAGAGCGACTGAAGATGGAAGGCGTGATTGAGCATCCGGGGCACGTGTCTGATGTTGTTGGCTGGGTCTCCGGTGCCAGTGTCTTTGTTCTCCCGTCTTATTATCGTGAAGGCGTCCCCCGGAGCACTCAGGAAGCAATGGCAATTGGCCGTGCGATCCTGACTACGAATGTGCCCGGTTGTAGGGACACTGTGGTGGACGGGGTCAACGGTTACTTGGTTGCACCTTGGTCTGCGGAAGAACTCTCTGACAAGATGATCCATTTCATCAGACACCCAGACGATATAGTCCAAATGGGGTTGGCAAGCCATGCGATGGCGCAGGAGAAATTTGACGCTGGCGTTGTTAATCAGCGTTTGATGACTTATCTCGTTTGAACTTTTTGTATTATAGGTCTGGTGGATTATGGAAGGCACTAAGAAAGTCGTGCTCCTGACGGGCGTTTCCGGCTTTGTGGGGCGGGCGCTTTTGGACTCTCTGGTTGGTAGCGCAAGCTATCAGGTACGCGCCTGCGCTCGCAATATCGGTGTGGCCGAGCACCCTGATGTCGAGTACATCACCATGGGCGATCTGGGTGGTGATGCCCGCTGGGAATCTCTCGCCCAGGATGTTGATGTAGTTGTTCATGCCGCTGCTCGCGTGCATGTGATGAACGATAACAGCGCAGATCCTTTGGCAGAGTTTCGTAAGGTCAACGTGGACGGTACGTTGAACCTGGCGCGCCAAGCTGCGGCTTCCGGGGTGCGGCGCTTCGTATTTATCAGCTCAATCAAGGTAAACGGCGAGTTCACGCTCCCCGGCAGGCCTTTTACGGCAAATGACTCTCCATGCCCGGTAGACCCGTACGGCATTTCCAAGCTGGAAGCCGAAAATGGTTTGTTGGCCCTTTCCAAGAGTACCGGCATGGACATTGTGATCATCAGACCGGTTCTCGTTTACGGGCCAGGTGTGAAGGCGAATTTCCGCAATATGATGGCGTTCCTGGCGAAGGGAGTTTCCATTCCGTTGCCGCTGGGTTCGGTCAATAATAAACGCAGCCTTGTTGCTTTGGACAATTTGGTCGACTTGATCAAAACCTGTATGGTGCATCCTGCCGCAGCCAACCAGATTTTTTTGGTGAGTGATGGCAATGACGTGTCCACCACAGAGCTTTTACGCAAGGTCGCGCATTCGGTTGGAACTAAGGCGGTGTTGGTCCCGTTTCCAGTAAAATTATTGATGTTTTTGGCCACGCTTGTTGGCAAGAAAGGGGTAGCAACCCGACTCTTCGGTTCACTGCAAGTGGACATTTCGAAAAATCATCAGCTATTGGGTTGGTTGCCTCCTGTCACTCTCGATGCGTCCCTCAAAAAAACGGCCAACGCTTATCTCGAGAGTAAATTTGAATGACATTATTTTGGTTGTTTCCTGCCATTTTGATTTTGGCGTTGGTGCTCACAGGAGCGCTGCGCCGCTACGCTCTTAACAACAATCTCATTGATCTTCCGAATGGTCGTAGCTCTCATGTTGTCCCAACTCCGCGGGGAGGGGGGGTAGCGATCGTCTTGAGCTTTCTCGCGTTCCTTCCCGTCCTCTGGATCGGGGATGTACTTTCTTTTGACGCATTCATGGCGCTATTCGGCGCCGGCCTGCTGGTTGCGATCGTCGGTTTCCTCGATGACCATGGGCATATTCCAGCCCGCTGGCGATTATTGAGCCATTTCACCGCTGCTGTCTGGGTGCTGATATGGAGTCACGGCCTACCTCCTGTTGAGGCTTTTGGCTATGTGGTGGATTTAGGTTGGTTCGCCCACATACTGGCTGCGTTTTACCTGGTATGGATGCTCAACCTTTACAATTTCATGGATGGAATTGATGGCCTGGCAAGTGTTGAGGCCATCACCACCTGCTTCGGCGCAGCCTTGCTCTACTGGCTCTGCGCGACGCCCATCATCGCCTGGGTGCCATTGCTTCTTGGTTTTGCGGTGGCTGGCTTCTTGTATTGGAACTTTCCCAAAGCACGAATTTTCATGGGCGATGCTGGCAGCGGCTTCCTTGGCATATCCTTGGGTGTCTTGGCGATACAGGGAGCTTGGATGTCGTTTGACCTTTTCTGGGGGTGGTTGATTCTTCTGGGCGTGTTTATTGTTGATGCCACTTTCACACTGTGTCGGCGTACCCTGCGCGGTGACAAACTATATGAGGCGCATCGCAGCCATGCCTATCAATTCGCCTCACGCGAGTTTAGATCGCATATTCCTGTAACTGTAGCTGTTGCCCTCATTAACATTCTGTGGTTATTGCCTTTAGCTTGCTTGGTCGCGACTAAACAGCTTGATGGCATTGTCGCGTTGATCATCGCGTATACGCCGTTGATATTGTTAGCCTGGAGGTTCAGGGCGGGTGCGTTGGAAGCCAGCGAATAACATTTGTTGCTCTGTCGATAGGATGGAGCGTATTTGAAAGATCAAGCGACTGTTTTTTTGAACAATGCGGTGCTTCAGAGGTAGGTATGGATAGGGTTCGTGCATTTTTAGTTGATCTGCCACGGCGGCAAAAACGGCTTATTCAAGTTTCCGTAGATGTATTACTTGTATGGACTGCGCTCTGGCTGTCGTTCATTGTACGATTGGGTGTAGAGGATTTTGTTAACCCCTTGGTTGCCCATACCTGGCTTTTCCTGTGTGCGCCGATTGTCGCTATACCGCTCTATGTACGGTTTGGCATGTACAGAGCGGTTATGCGTTACTTTGGCAATGATGCGCTGATAGCTATTGTCAAAGCCGTGAGCCTGTCAGCGCTGATATTGGGTGTCGTTGTGTACTGGTACAGCAACCACCAAAACGTCGTGCCTCGTTCTATTATCTTCAATTACTGGTGGTTGAGCCTGATCATGGTCGGAGGGTTGAGACTCGCCATGCGGCAGTTCTTCCTGGGCGACTGGTTCTCTGCTGCTCAGCATGTGCCATTTACCAGTCGCGACAATGGCCTGCCACGGGTTGCAATTTATGGCGCAGGCGCCGCGGGTAATCAGTTGGTTGCGGCATTGCGGATGGGGCGTGTGATGCGGCCTGTCGCCTTTATTGACGACGATGTCAGCATTTCCGATCGTGTTATTTCCGGCTTGCAGGTTTATAAGTCCAAACACATCCAGAGGATGATTGACGCAACGGGTGCCCAAGAAATTCTTTTGGCTATCCCGTCATCTAACAGAGCCCGTCGCCGGGAAATCCTGGGGTTTCTGGAGGGCTTTCCGTTGCATGTTCGTAGTGTTCCGGGATTTATGGATCTCGCCAGCGGACGGGTTAAGGTCGATGATATCCAAGAGGTGGATATTGCCGACTTGCTGGGACGTGACGCGGTTCCTGCCCAAGGGGAATTGCTCGAACATTGTATCAAAGGTCAAGTAGTGCTCGTGACCGGCGCGGGCGGCTCGATAGGGTCTGAGTTGTGCCGGCAGATACTGGCGCTGCGTCCGTCTACACTGTTGTTGTTTGAACACAGCGAGTTCAACTTATACAGTATTGTTTCCGAGCTGGAGCAGCGGGTCTCCCGTGAGTCGCTGTCTGTATTGTTGCTTCCGATTTTAGGGTCGGTGCGCAACGAAGGTCAGCTGTTCAACCTCATGAAGTCTTGGAACGTAAATACCGTCTATCACGCTGCGGCCTATAAACATGTGCCGATGGTCGAGCACAATATCGCTGAAGGCATACTCAACAATGTGATGGGTACTCTGAGTGCGGCGCAGGCGGCACTCAAGGCGGAAGTCCAAAACTTCGTACTCATTTCAACGGACAAAGCGGTGCGTCCTACTAACGTGATGGGCAGTACAAAGCGGTTGGCCGAGCTGATACTCCAGGCGCTTAGTCGTGAAGATAATCCGCAATTGCACGGTGATTTAGCGGCTGTAGGCATGCCTAACAAAACGCGCTTCACGATGGTACGTTTCGGCAATGTATTGGGTTCTTCAGGCTCAGTCATTCCGCTTTTTCACAAACAGATCAAGTCAGGTGGCCCCCTGACAGTGACGCATCCGAAAATTACTCGATACTTCATGACCATTCCCGAAGCTGCGCAACTTGTCATTCAGGCAGGATCGATGGGCTTGGGCGGCGACGTGTTCGTTCTGGATATGGGCGAACCGGTCAAAATCGTGGAGTTGGCTGAAAAGATGATCAATCTTTCTGGGCTTAGTGTTCGTTCCGAGAAAAACCCGCATGGTGATATTTCTATTGAGTTCAGTGGGCTTCGGCCAGGCGAGAAACTCTATGAAGAGCTGTTGATTGGCGATAACGTTGCCCCCACCCAGCATCCAATGATTATGAGTGCTTCTGAAGACTATCTCGAATGGGATCTACTGAAAGGGGTCCTCAGAGATCTGCTTTCCGCGATAGAAGTGCATGACTACGCTAAGGTACGCCAATTGCTACGCGAGACCGTAAGCGGTTATGCGCCGGATGGCGATATCGTCGATTGGGTTCACCAGCAGCGTAGAATGAAGCTCAAGTGAGCTGAGGTGATGCGCCCAGGCCGAAAGCGATGGCCATGGTATGCGGCCATCTCGGACACGCTGGTGGAGGGCGGATTAGTCGTCCCTTTAGATCTCGGCTTCGGCATTAGCTTTTGAGAGCAAGCATGGATTATTTCCCCTGTTTTTTGTCTGTCGTGTTCGTGGCACGAAATCAGTCGGCCAGTGTCGAGAGAATTCTCGCTGATGCAGCGCTTATCATTGCTGATACTGTCGCGGACTATGAATTGATTGTGGTGGATAACGCCTCCGACGATGACAGCGTGTCGATATTGAAAGGACTCACGGCTGAAAATGGACTCGCGAATCTGCAGGTATATGCGCTAACCAAGGAAGTGGATACGGACACCGCATTTTGGGTTGGCCTGGAAAACGCACTGGGAGATTTCGTCGTTGTAGTTGACCCGTTAGCCGATGATGTAGCTTTTATCCCGACTATGCTTGATCAGGCGCTTAGCGGCGCTGATGTTGTATTTGCGAATAACGCGATGAAGCCGGCGCAGGGGCCAATGTACCGTGCGGCTAATTCTGTTTTCCATAGCCTTTACAATCGGTTCAATGGCGTGCATCTGGCCAGAGAGGCGCCGCAGTATCGCATTTTGAGCAAACGAGTAATCAATTTCATTCTTCAGCATCCGCAGCCTGTAATGACCTATAGGCACTTACCCGCAACGGGTGGTTTTGCCAAAGCTTATTTGAATTACAGTTCTCCCCCGCAAACCTCACAGCGTAAACGCCTGGGTGAAAGCATTGATCGCGGCATGCGCTTGCTGATTTCGACTACGCGCGCTCCAATGCGATTGGTCACGTCTCTCTCGCTGTTTGGGGCCGTTGCAAACCTGCTGTACTGCATCTACGTCATTGCCGTGGGCATTTTAAAAACTGATGTTGCTCCAGGTTGGATCAGTCTCTCATTGCAACAATCTGGCATGTTCTTTCTCATCTCTCTGGTGTTGTTGGTGTTGGGTGAATACATTCTAAACATGGCAAGCCTGTCGAACGAGGGGCCGCTTTATCATGTTGCGCAAGAGTTCACCAGTGCGCGGATGACCCGTTGTGAAAAGTTGAATGTTGAAGAGTGGGCATCAGAGTCGGCGGATAAGGAAATTCCGACCAGTGACCGTGCCTGATGTCGGGGCTTAACAAAGGCGAAATATGCCACGATGCGGTAGTCATCGGGGGTGGGTTCTACGGCGCTGCTATCGCTATTTATCTGGCCAGACAACGGGGATTCAAGCGTATTTTACTAATTGAGCGCGAATCGGCGTTATTGATGCGTGCGTCTTATAATAACCAGGCACGCGTCCATAACGGCTACCATTACCCGCGCAGTTTTACCACTGCCTATCGCAGTCGAGTGAACTTGCCGAAATTTGTTCGGGATTGGCCGCTCGCCATAAAGCAAGACTTCACCAAGCTCTATGCTATTGCCCGACGCAACTCCAAAGTTACGGCTAAACAGTTTGAACGGTTTTGCCGAGAGATCGGTGCAGGGATCAAACCGGCTGAGCCTTCTTTACGTGCGTTGTTTGAACCTCGATTGATTGAGCAAGTATATTGGGTCAATGAGTGCGCATTTGACACCTCGCAACTTTCCATTTGGGCTTCGCGAGAACTTAAAGAGAGTGGTGTGCAGGTTCACTATCAAACCCGCGTCGTGGCTATTTCAAAGGGGCGGCTGGCACCACTGGAGGTGGTAGTCGACCTGGCGCAGGGAGAGCAGCAAGCCTTTTCCTGCCGCTATGTATTCAACTGTACCTATAGCGGGCTAAACCAATTTGGCGGAGACTTTCCAGGCGTCGGTTTAGGCCTAAAACAAGAGATTACAGAAATGGCCCTGCTCCAGATGCCGCCCGCACTTGAAAATGTGGGTGTTACAGTCATGGACGGTCCGTTCTTTTCTATGATGCCGTTTCCCGCACGTGGGCTCCATACATTGTCTCATGTGCGCTATACACCGCACCTTCATTGGAATGATCTGCAAGGGCTAGATCCTTATCAGAAACTTGGCCAATATGATCGTGCCACGCGCGTTGATAAGATGCTCAGGGACGTAGGTCGCTATATCCCTGAAGTGTTAAAAGCCAAACATGTTGACTCATTATTTGAGGTTAAAACCGTTTTGCTGAAGAATGAAGGCGACGACGGAAGGCCGATTCTATTTGAGAAACACACCGGTTTGCCAGGCGCCTACTCAGTGCTGGGTGGTAAAATCGACAATATTTATGACGTGCTTGAAAAGCTGGATGCTGAGAGTTTCTTCACCGGCAGCGATCAAACCACGTCGATGTCTGGAGGTACGGATGCGTAGCGCGCTAATTGGATATTCTGGGTATGTAGGGGGCACACTCCTCAAGCAAACTGCCTTCGCGTCGTTGTACCGCTCAACGAATATCGGTGACATCGATCATCAGTCATTCGATACCGTCGTGTGTGCGGCTGCCTCCGCGCAAAAATGGCTCGCTAACCGGGAACCTGAAGATGACCTCAAGAAAATTGAGACATTGATTGGTCATCTTAAAACCATAAAATGCAAGACCTTTATTTTGATTAGTACGGTAGATGTTTTCAAGCACCCTATAGGGGTCGATGAGGATGCCTCTGTAGATGAATCAGGTTTGCACGCTTACGGTTTGCATCGCCGGAAATTGGAAATATTTGTTGAGAAATATTTTTCGAATTGTCTTGTTGTGCGTTTGCCGGGACTCGTAGGCCCGGGGCTACGTAAGAACGTGATTTTTGATTTTTTGAATGACAACAACCTTCACACAATTGACAGCCGTGGCGTTTTCCAATTTTATCCCATGGTTAACCTCTGGCATGACATCCAAACAGCGCTTGATGCCAAGCTCAAGTTGGTCCACCTGACGGCGGCACCCGTCAGTGTGGAGCAGATCTCGCTGCAAGGTTTTGGTCTGCCTTTTACCAATACCTTGAGCCATTCGCCTGCGTCGTATGACTTGCGTACCAAATACGCTCACGTATTCGATTCTGCTGGCTTCTATCAAAATAGTGTTCGCGAAACAATCCTGGCGGTCAGGGCATACGCGCAGTCTGAGTCCCGCACGATTAAACCTGAAACAGGGTTGAAGGCATGAGGTTGGCTATATCCAACATTGCGTGGGACATTTGCGAGGATGAGGCCGTCGCTGCCTTGCTTCAGCAGTTCTCGGTGGATGCGATAGATATTGCCCCTGGAAAGTATTTTCCTGAACTTACCAAAGCGACAGGGGAAGATATCGCTCAAGTCAAAGCTTGGTGGGCTGAGCGAGGAGTCGAAATCACCGGTATGCAGGCGCTGTTGTTTGGTACGAAGGGGCTGAATATCTTTGGTAGTGCTCGGAGCCGGGCGGATCTGCTTACACACTTGGCCGCAATATGTCGAATCGGTGCAGGCTTGGGCGGGACGCGAATAGTTTTTGGCTCACCGAAGAATCGGGATCGCAGTGGGCTGAATGATCAAGAGGCGCTGGACATTGCGATTCCCTTTTTTCGTGAGTTGGGCGATCTCGCTCAGGCGTGCGGCGTGACACTCTGCCTGGAACCCAACCCTGCGTGTTACGGCGCGAACTTTATGACCACCAGTGTTGAGACTGCCAGAGTGGTTCGTGCTGTTGCGCATCCTTCTATTCGTATGCAATTTGACACAGGCGCACTCGCGATTAACCAGGAAGATCCGCTGGAAGTCCTGGCAGATTGTGCTCAATTGATTGGGCATGTGCATGCCAGCGAGCCGAATCTTTTACCCTTGGGCGATGGCAGTACTGACCATGTGGCAATGGCCGCTGCACTGGGGCGCTACCTGCCGGCTCATCTCGTGTCCATCGAAATGGTAGCAACTGGGAATGAGCCACATTTAGAGTCGATTAAACGCGCTATCCAGGTAGCCACTCTTCGTTACCGTGGGGTCAGTGTATGAATATGAAATGGCTCATTCTCATTCTTGGTATTCTCTGCAATGCGTCAGCAAGCGTATTGGTGAAGATGGCCATGACTCCACCACGTAAGTTTCCGTCCCCCAGCGACCCCATGAGCGCGTTGAGTAATTGGCCATTTTGGCTAGGGCTCGGTTTGTATGGTGGGGCCTTTGTTCTTTACGCAGCGGCATTGGCGCGGCTCCCGATGAATGTTGCCCACCCGGTCCTGACGGCTGGAGCGATTGCGACCGTTGCTGTGTTTTCGGTTGTTTTTTTTCGTGAATCCTTCCACTGGACCACAGCGGTCGGAATCGTACTGATAATCGCCGGCGTCGGGCTGATCACAGCTCGCGTGACTTGATGGAAACCCAAATGATCCTTTCGGATATTGCTGCCGTTCGCGCAACATGGGAAGTGCCAGCGCATGACACCCCACTCTGGCTTGGACGCCAACACTCCTGGTGCGTCGTAATCCCTGTCATTAACGAAGGTGAACGAATTAAAAATTTACTCGCGAGGATGTCCGTACTTCACGTCGAGAATATTGCTGACATCATCATTGTCGATGGCGGCACCACGGACGGTTCCCTGAAGTTGCACGAGTTGAAGCCGCTTGGCGTGCGGGGGCTATTGGTCAAGACAGCAGCAGGAAAACTTAGTGCACAGCTTCGTTGCGCCTACTCCTTTGCGCTCGATCAGGGTTATGAGGGCATCGTTACCATCGATGGTAATGATAAAGATGATCCAGAAGCCATTCCGCGCTTTATAGCAGCGCTGGAGCAGGGCGTTGATTTTGTACAAGCTTCGCGATTCGTTGCAGGGGGCGTGGCTGAAAATACCCCCAAATCAAGAGACTTTGCCATCCGCTTTATCCATGCTCCGATGTTGAGCATGTTCTCGGGGTTCAAGTGGACTGACACGACTCAGGGCTTTCGGGCGTATAGCCGGAAAATGCTATTGGATTCCAGGTTGGCTGTGTTCCGTGATGTCTTTATCACGTATGAATTACTCGCTTACCTGTCATGTCGGGCCCCAAGGTTGGGATATCGTTGTGCTGAGTTGCCTACCGTGCGGCGATACCCTAAGGGTGAAGTACCGACAAAAATTAGCAGTGTGAGGGGGAATCTGTCTGTCTTGACGATATTGTTTAAGTCATGTTTTGGCAATTACAATCCGCGTTAGCAGGCCGATATGCCATGGTTTTTTCATGTGGGCAGTTCGCCTGATGAGGACGAATCGGAATGTAACGTTTATGTGGCTGGCTCGGTGGTCTGTGTCGGGGTGAAGCCGGTGCTTATCACTGGACGGTGATAAGCACGCCGGCTTTAGTTAATCCCTTAGAAAACGTGCTTTGTTGCCGGACAGGTAACGCATCACCCTTTCTTCGGATAGCGTAAATCCTTTGGTGTAGGTTTTGGTTTCGATGCACGCTTTGGATTTGAATTCTTGATTAGCCGCAGCGCTGTAGCTTTCAGTGTACTTGAACATAATTATCTGGTCGTTCAAGTCGCTGGTTGAATGAATTGTCAGCTTTTCGTTGTCTTCGTTTTTGAACGCGAAAGCATGGTTGGATTCATCGCAGAAGTCCTTGATCCAACCGCGAAGCATTTCAAATTTCTCATCCAGCGACTTGTGCGTGTAAGCATTGATATGCTCTTTGACTTTGGCGGGGGCGCCGGCAACCGTGACATTTTCTGGCACTGACTTGATAATGTTCGAGCCGCTGAGACACACGGCCCTCTTACCAATCGTGACACCAGAGCCGACAGTGCATGAGCCCACTAACCAGACATTGTCCTGGATGACTACCGGGTCGGCGGAGTAGAAGAGACAGCCTTCAATCTGTTCACCTGCGGCTATGTGCGTCCAAATTTGCGAATACATGCCGACTCTAACGCCATTGCCGATCGTCAGGCCGCCTGTGCCATCAATCACACAGTTTTGGCCAAACCAGCAGTGTTGTCCTATCGATACACCCTTTGTACTTAATACAAGGCAGTCCGAGTGTAGGGTGGTCCAATCATCAATCGATACATCACCGTCTTCAATGATGACTTTTACACCATCGCCCAAGGTGACATAGTCGCCCAGGGTTAGCGTTCTGTTGGTCTTGAAGATGAATTTTACGTTATTGCCTATCGAGCAGTTTTTACCAATATTAACAATGCCAATTCCGTGAGTCTGATAATTTTGCATCACTAACTGTCCATTTTTTTGGTTTTTTGGTTCAGGCAGAGTTATCTGCATTTGTCCTGGAAACACTACCGAACGCTGAATTCGGTCTAAGTAGTGACGTATTAAATCATATGAGGATGGTATCTGTCCTACGTGCAGGCCGTTCGATCACGAGGTATGTCGACCTCGATGTGGTTTGACGCTATGAGTCGCTAGCCTTCACCGACCCTACCGGATCCGTGCTCGTGCTGAAGCCTTCACGATGGGTACGTGAAGAGAGCTTTTGGCTTGGATGAGCACTCGTTCTCGAATCGGGGCTGCCGCAGGCTATACCGGCAGCGCTCCTTAGCTCTGTTGCAAGAAATATCGTGGGCCGAGGGGAAGTTCAGCTTTCGACTCAACTGGATGTGGCCGGTTTTTTAAAGTGGATATTTATGAATAGAACGATTGAAAGAGTGGCTATAAAAATCATCCAGTAGGCGTACCGCAGATCGCTGGCTGGTGTGATGAGTAGATAGCTTGTCGTGTAGGAAAGCCCCGACATGGGTAAAAGCCAGAGTGAATGTGCCCTGCACTGTCGGCTGAGTTGAAATGCGCCAATCAATAGTATGGATATGATAAGCCAGCTATAAGGTTTGAAGAGCTCGGGAAGTATTTCTATCGAGGTTGTAACGTAACCAGCGGTAAGTTTTTCTATCGACGAGACCGATCTGGTTCCTGCATTGGGCTCATACGGCTGATTCATGACACGAAATTCAGTAGGGTAATAAGGAGGGAGGGAGGGCGAGCGTATGAAATTCAAAAAAGCATTCAATCGGAATTCTCCATACGTCAGAATATTCCGCGGTACATACCGGGTCCACGCTTCTTTGAGTTCCTGGTAATGCGCTTGGGTGATATCGGTGAATTTTTCATTGCTCAGACAAAAGGCGGCGCCCACTTCATGAACATTCAGGTACTCACACTGTTTGATGGCATTCATGTCGTCTGGACTCAAAAAGCTTACAGGCACTTCGACGCCTCTGACCTTGAGTGCAACGATATCATCGAACATCACATAACTAACTGAATTGGCTTTTTTCGCCCCAATCAAGGGGGTAACGCATAAATGCGCCAGACCAATTATCGCGCCACTGATGAATATAAAAAATATTGTGCTCTTGATGGTATGGATTTTTAAAATTGAGTTGATCAAGAATGGCAGCAGAAAGATCCCGGCGCTTAAAGAGTTGGTTCGCACTAGCGCGCCGTACAAAAATAATACTGAGACAAGCAGCGCAGCAGCCTTGGGGAATTTTTGACAATCTCTATAATATAAGCAGATTGCAGTAGCCAAGCCCCAGGAGTAAGCCATGGCCACATCTTTCCAGAGGGTAAATTCGAAGTTCATGATCCATGGGGCAATAGGAATCAGCAAGAAAAGCATGCCATAGGAGTATTCCTCTCTAATGCAAGCTTTATATAAAATCAGCGCGGTTGCCCATAGCAGACTGCACTGCAATAGGAACATCCCTCCCGGACCATCTGTAAAGGGCAATAACCAACTCCATACGTAAGCCATCGTGGGCGGTTGCCAATCGCTGTATTCTCCGGCTCTCGCTTGTCTGAGCTGCTCCATGCTGTCCCATGTCATCGCACCGGGATAAAACGAGAAAACCGATACCATCGACAGGATGAAAAGTGCCAATCCGATCAGGTTTAAATATTGCTTTTTCACCGTGCAGTCCTTGGTCAGAGTCTCACAATCAGGTGCAACTTTATCATTGGGCCATGAACCGTTGTGAAAATCATCTATTAGGCGTCATTCATACTCTGTTACTCACGGGCTTTTGACATGCTCCAACATTCGCCTAAGTTAGAAAAGCAGCTTCGGAAAAGCTGCTTTCCCTCACCGATATCATGGAGCGTCACCAATGCAAAACCTCTACATCTCATCCCACATCTTCGCCTTCCTTACCAGCCTCTCCGTCGCCACCACCGCTGCGCCGTCCATCAAGCCAGAGCCCCCAACCCCGATCTCCACCCAAATGACCAAGACCGAGCAATCCACCAAGGTCAACCTCAACGCCGCCGACGCCGAAACCCTGCGTCGCGATCTCTTCGGTATCGGCGCTTCCAAGGCGAAGGCAATCATCGCCTATCGCGAAAGCAACGGCCCGTTCACTGCGGTGGATGAGCTGCTCGAGGTAAAAGGCATCGGCAAGGCACTGCTGGAGAAAAATCGCGACAGGTTGGTCATTAACTGAGTATCTGAAAACAGCGCGAAGGGCCGGTTGATGATCGGCCTTTCCTTATACGGCCTTGCGAATTCCCCTCGCCGGCGGCATTGGCACGAAACGTGGTTACCTCTAATTCAGTGATTGTTCAACAATCTCGAGGTAACAATGCCACTCACTTTATCTTTAGCCGACCAAATCGCCCTGGAACTCCGCGCCGACATCATAGGCGGCCGGCTGTTACCAGGCATGCCGCTGATCGAGGTGGACCTGGTCAAAGCCTACAACGCATCCCGCAATACGATTCGCGAGGCGCTGCATCGTCTGGGCCAGGAGGGCCTTACTCGCTATGTCCGCAACAAGGGCGTGATGGTTCGGCGCTTGGTGCGGGCGGAAGTGCGTGACCTCTTTGTCGTCCGCCGCACCCTGGAGTTGCAGGCGATTGCCCAGAGCGGGCCGCTGACGGACGTCCAATCGACGCGTATGCAAAGCGCCATTGACGCCACCCACTTGGCCCGGGAGCGCGAAGATTGGCGAGTCGTGGCCACCCACAGTCTTATGTTCCACCAGCAGATCGTCGCCTTGATGGGCAGCCCATTGTTCGACGAGTTTTTCGCTCAGGTGATTGCTCAGTTGCGTCTGGTGTTCTGCGCCGCGCCTGACGAGCAGCGTTTCCAGTCGCCCTGGCTGGAGCGTGACCATGAGATATACACATTACTAACCCGCAACCAAACCCAGGCCGCCAGCGAGGCGATGAGCCTGTACCTGGACGATTCAGAACACCTTTCCCTCGCCCTGTTTGATCACCCTTGATAGAGGATTGCCCCATGTACAAAGACTACCCGGCCGCGTACCAGGTCAGCAAAGGCTCAGCATTGCAGGTGGATAGGGCGTTCTATGAGCGTATTCGTGATCAGAAAACCCAGCGCACGTTGATCGAGCAGTTCGAGGTGCCGATCCGCACGGGGAGGGCTTGGAAGGTGCCGGCCGGGCATGTGTTTCGGGTGACCACGCCGGTGGGCCCGCAGGTGGGGGACTTTAATGTCTGGAACGCCAACGATCCGCGCGAACGTTTGTGGGCTGCGCGCACTCGTCAGCTGCAAGGCGCTCATGTCAGCACCCATGATCGGTTGTGGTCGAACCTGCCCTTTTTAAGGCCCTTGGTCACGATCACCGATGACAGCCTGGCCAGCTACTGCATTGATGAGCACGGTGGGCGTTTGCATGATTTGTTGGGCACGCGGTGCGACCCCTATGTGAACCGTATGTTGACCGGTGAGGACTTTAATCACCATTGCCACTCGAACCTGACCCGTGCGGTATTGCCCCACGGACTGACGGAGTTCGATGTGCATGACGTGTTGAATATTTTCCAGTGCACCGGGCTCAATCACGATGACATGTACTTTATGAAGGCCTGTCCGGCGCAGAAGGGCGATTACCTGGAGTTCTTTGCCGAGATTGATTTGTTGTGTGCATTGTCGACGTGCCCTGGCGGGGATCTGTCGCTGCCGATGTGGGGGCCGGAGGCGCAGGACCCGCTGACGGTGTGTCGTCCGTTAGGGGTTGAGATCTATAGGCTGGAGGATGAGTTGCTCAGTGGCTGGAGCCAGCCGGAGCGTGCTGCCTATAAGGGGCAACATGGGTTGCATATTGCCAAGGCGGATTGGGAGTAGGGGGGGCTGCTTCGCAGCCCAGCGGGAGCAAGCTCCCTCGCCACGGGGTTACACGCGTTTTATCTGTCTTGCGCATCCTTGGCGTCCGCCTGCGCATTTCGCTCGGCCACGCGTTTGCGTTGTTCGTCGGTGAGTTCGACTTTGTTGGCGCTGTCACGCAGCATCATCAGGCCACCGACGATCGACCCGATCGCGACTACCATAATCAACCATGCATACCACGGCATAAGGCTCTCCTTGAGGCAGATGTCCGTGGGAAAGCTTCCCACGGTAATGACTGCTTTGAGTCACGGGCTTTCTGAGTAGTTCAGTGTAGGCCCGTTCTGCCTCATAGGCGCTATTGTCCGGTCAACATCGCATCTGCCGGCGCATCGACACGGTCTTGTGCGGTCAGCTGGAAGTAGATGAAGCCCACTGCCATAAAACCCAGGAAGATCAGCCCGATCAAGGCATTGAACCAGGCCATCGCCACCAGGCATACCACCGCCAGCACCAGCGCAATGCCGGGCACGATGGGGTAGCCCGGTGCGCGGAAGGTGCGCTCCAGCAACGGCTCGGTCCTACGCAGTTTGAACAGGCTGAGCATGCTCATGATGTACATGACGATGGCACCGAACACCGCCATGGTGATCATCGCGGCGGTCAGGGTCATGCCGCCCAGGTTGATCAGGCCGTCGCTGTAGATAGCGGCGATGCCCACCACGCCGCCGGCGACGATGGCCCGGTGCGGTGTCTGGAAACGTGAGAGTTTGGCCAGGAAAGACGGCAGGTAACCGGCACGGGCCAGGGCGAAGAACTGGCGCGAGTAGCCGAGGATGATGCCGTGGAAGCTTGCCACCAGGCCGAACAGGCCAATCCATACCAGCATGTGCAACCAGCCGGAGCTGTCACCCACCACGGTTTTCATCGCTTGGGGCAGTGGGTCGTTGATGTTCGAGAGGGTGCGCCAGTCACCCACACCACCGGCGAAGAACATCACGCCCATGGCCAGGATCACCAGGGTGAGGATGCCGCTGATGTAGGCTTTTGGAATGGTGCGCTTGGGGTCCTTGGCTTCTTCGGCTGCCATGGCAGCGCCTTCGATGGCGAGGAAGAACCAGATGGCGAAGGGGATGGCGGCAAACATCCCGGCAATTGCCGGGGCGCCGAAGGTGTCGGAACCGGCCCAGCCGTTGAGGGCGAAGTGGCTGAAGCTGAACGCAGGGGCGACCACCCCCATGAACACCAGCAGTTCGGCGACGGCGAGCACGCAGACGACCAACTCAAAGGTGGCGGCGAGTTTCACCCCGAGGATATTCAGGCCCATGAACACGATATAAGCGCCGACGGCGGCGTGCTTGGGGTCGAGTGCCGGGAACTGCACGTTCAGGTACGCACCAATGGCCAGGGCAATCGCGGGCGGGGCGAAGACGAACTCGATCAAGGTGGCCAGGCCGGCAATCAAGCCGCCTTTCTCACCGAAGGCGCGACGGCTGTAGGCAAAGGGGCCTCCTGCGTGGGGAATCGCAGTGGTCAGTTCGGTGAAGCTGAAGATGAAGCAGGTGTACATCGCGGCGACCATCAACGAGGTCACCAGAAAGCCCAAGGTACCGGCGACGCCCCAGCCGTAGCTCCAGCCGAAATACTCGCCGGAGATCACCAGCCCCACGGCAATGCCCCATAGATGCAAGGTACCCAATGTGGGTTTGAGTTGTGTGTTCATTGTGCTGCGCTCCTTGAACTGTTTGGAATGATTCAAGGTGTTGCAGTGGCTATGCCAAGCCTCAGAACTATGTCGTAAAGCAATGCCTATGTCGCCGAAGGGACGGTTGGGCGTTTGAATGCGGCATGAGCTGCACCACATAAGTGCGGTGGTGACATGGCGGGCGCTTTCGCGGGCAAGCCCGCTCCCACACTTGACCGAGTTTTAACTGAAAGAACGCAGTCGAATGTGGGAGCCGGGCTTGCCCGCGAAGAGGCCCCCCAGCCACGGCAAACCCCGCTGTAAACCCCGCATAAACCCACTCTTTACGCCATCTTTACGCCCCGCCCGGCGCCTCGCTCTCGTTCCTTTACACCGCTCCTGCGGACAATGCCCCCACACGCGGCAATCGCCGCAAGACGGGGAAATTTCCATGAGCGTTCTGGACGGAGTGTCACTGCTATTGGCCGTGGCGCTGTTCATTTATCTGCTGGTTGCGCTGTTACGCGCGGATCGGAACTAGGAGCGGGCTATGCACAATTATGACTATTGGCTGATCATCGCCTTCTTTGCCGTGGTACTGGTGCCGGCACCCTTTTTGGGGCGGTTCTACTACAAGGTGATGGAAGGCCAGCGCACTTGGCTCACCCCGGTACTGGGGCCTGTCGAGAAAGCCTGTTATCGCCTCTCGGGCGTGAATGCGCAGCAGGAACAGAGCTGGCAGAAATACATGCTGGCCTTGCTCGCATTCAACCTGGCGGGCTTCTCGTTGTTGTTCTCGATCCTTTTATTTCAGGGCTCCCTGCCACTGAACCCGCAGAAACTGCCGGGCCAGGAATGGACCCTGGCGTTCAACACCGCCGTCAGTTTCATGACCAATACCAACTGGCAGAACTACAGCGGCGAAGCGTCCCTAAGTTATCTAAGTCAGATGGCCGGCCTCACGGTGCAGAACTTCGTCAGTGCGGCGACCGGTCTCGCCGTCCTGGTCGCCTTGTGCCGTGGGATCGGGCGCAAATCTGCCCAGACCCTGGGCAACTTCTGGGTCGACATGACCCGCGCCACCCTCTACGGCCTGCTGCCGTTGTGCCTGGTGCTCGCGCTGTTTCTGGTGTGGCAGGGCGTACCGCAAACCTTCGCCCACTATGTTGATGCGGTCACGCTGCAAGGCGTGGATCAGGTGATTCCCCTGGGGCCGGCCGCGAGCCAGATTGCGATCAAGCAACTGGGCACCAACGGCGGTGGCTTCTTCGGCGTGAACTCGGCGCATCCGTTTGAAGACCCGACAGCCTGGGCCAACCTGTTTGAAGTGGCCTCGATCATCCTGATCCCGGTAGCGTTGGTGTTTACCTTCGGCCATTACGTCAAAGACCTGCGTCAGAGCCGGGCGATCCTCGCGTGCATGCTGGCGTTGTTCCTGATCGGCGGCGCGACGTCGCTGTGGTCCGAGTACCAGCCCAATCCAACCCTTAACAACCCGGCGGTGGAGCAAACCGCACCGTTGGAAGGCAAGGAAACACGCTTCGGCACCACCGGTACCGTGCTGTGGTCGGTGACCACCACTGCGGCGTCCAACGGTTCGGTCAATGGCATGCAGGACAGCCTCAGCCCCCTGAGTGGGATGGTCGCGCTGGTCAACATGATGGTCGGCGAAGTGATCTTCGGCGGCGTGGGTGCCGGTATGTACGGCATGTTGCTCAACGTGTTGATCGCGGTGTTCCTCGCCGGCTTGATGATCGGCCGCACCCCCGAATACCTGGGCAAGAAACTCCAGGCCAAGGAAGTGCAATTGCTGGTGGTGACTCTGCTGGTTATGCCGGTCGGCGTATTGGTCTTGAGTGCCATCGCCGCCAGCCTGCCCGGCCCGGCAGGTGCCATCAGCAACCCTGGCCCCCATGGCTTCAGCCAGTTGCTCTACGCCTATACCTCGGCCAGTGCCAACAACGGTTCGGCGTTTGCCGGCCTCGGCGCCAATACCCCATTCCATAACCTGATGCTCGGCCTGGGCATGTTGATCGGCCGCTTTGGCTACATCCTCCCGGTACTGGCCCTGGCCGGCAGCCTGGCGATGAAGAAGGCCGCACCGATTGGCCAGAACAGCTTCCCCACCCATGGCGCGCTGTTCGTGACCTTGTTGACCGTGACCATTTTGTTGGTGGGCGGCCTGACTTTCCTGCCGACGCTGGCGTTGGGCCCCATCGCTGAACACTTGAGCATGGGCTTCTAGTTAAGGGATATGAAAATGAATATGCCTGCAAAAAACGCGGCCCCGGTCAAACCCCAGGAGCCTGCCAAAACCGCCATCTCGGCCCTGTGGCGCCCGGCGCTGGTCCAGGCGTTCATCAAGCTGGACCCACGCCAACTGCAACGCTCGCCAGTGATGCTGGTGGTCGAACTGACCGCCATCCTCACCACCGTGTTGTGCTTCGTGCCCGACACCACCGTGCCCACTTTTGTAGCGGTGCAAATCGCCGTGTGGCTGTGGTTCACCGTGCTGTTCGCCAACTTCGCCGAAGCCCTGGCCGAAGGCCGCGGAAAGGCCCGCGCCGACAGCCTCAAGGCTGGCAGCGAAGGCTTGAGCGCCCGACGCCAGGAAGCCGATGGCAGCTTCAAGGTGGTGCCGGCCACCAGCCTGCGCAAGGGCGATGTGGTACGTGTTGCCGCCGGGGAAATGATCCCCGGTGACGGCGAGGTCGTCGAAGGGATTGCGGCGGTCAACGAAGCGGCGATTACCGGCGAATCCGCCCCGGTGATCCGCGAGTCTGGCGGCGACCGCTCGGCCGTCACCGGCAACACGCGGCTGGTGTCGGACTGGCTGCTCATCCGCATCACCGCCAACCCGGGCGAGTCCACCCTGGACCGCATGATCGCCCTGGTGGAAGGCGCCAAACGCCAGAAAACCCCCAACGAAGTCGCGCTGGATATCCTGCTGATCGGCCTGACCCTGATCTTTCTGCTGGTGGTCGTGACCCTGCAGCCGTTCGCCCACTTTGCAAATGGCAGCTTGCCGCTGGTGTTCCTGGTCGCACTGCTGGTGACGCTGATTCCCACCACCATTGGCGGCCTGTTGTCGGCCATCGGGATTGCCGGCATGGACCGCCTGGTGCGCCTCAACGTGATCGCCAAGTCTGGCCGCGCGGTAGAAGCGGCGGGGGATGTGCATGTGTTGCTGCTGGACAAGACCGGCACCATCACCTTCGGCAACCGTCGTTGCTCGGCCGTGGTCGCTGCACCTGGTGTCAGTGGCCGCGAATTGGCCGAAGGCGCGTTGCTGGCGTCCCTGGCCGATGACACGGCGGAAGGCAAGTCCATCGTTGAATACCTGCGCGCCTTGCACCCCCAGGCCGAGCCGAGCCTGGATGCGTTGACCGCCGTGCCCTTCAGCGCCGAGACCCGTTTGTCCGGTGTCGACTATCAGGGCCGTGTGTTCCGTAAAGGCGCGGTGGACTCGCTGCTGGCGTTTATCGGCCAGCAACGTAGCGACCTGCTGCCTGCGTTGTCGCGGGAAATCGACAAGATCGCCCAAAGCGGCGGCACGCCCTTGCTGGTGTGCGCCGATGGCAAGTTACTGGGGGCGATCCATCTCAAAGACGTGGTCAAGCCAGGTATTCGTGAGCGTTTTGCCGAGTTGCGCAAGTTGGGGATTCGCACCGTGATGGTCACTGGCGACAACCCGTTGACCGCCGCCGCGATTGCCGCTGAAGCGGGTGTGGACGATGTGCTGGCCGAAGCCACGCCAGAGAAGAAACTCGCGCGTATTCGCCATGAGCAGAACGATGGTCGCCTGGTTGCCATGTGCGGCGACGGCGCCAACGACGCCCCGGCGCTGGCCCAGGCTGACGTCGGCATGGCGATGAACGACGGCACCCAGGCCGCGCGCGAAGCCGCCAACATGGTCGACCTCGACAGCGACCCGACCAAGCTGCTGGACGTGGTGCAGATCGGCAAGGAGTTGCTGGTGACTCGCGGCGCGCTGACGACCTTTTCCATCGCCAACGACGTAGCCAAGTACTTCGCGATCCTGCCGGCGTTGTTCGCCTCGATCTACCCGCAACTGGGCGTGCTCAACATCATGCACTTGCAGAGCCCACAGAGCGCGATCCTCTCGGCTATCGTGTTCAACGCGCTGATTATCGTGGTGCTGATCCCGTTGGCCCTGCGCGGCGTGCGCGTGCAGGCCGCGAGTGCGGCGGCGTTGTTGCGGCGCAATCTGCTGATCTACGGGCTGGGCGGATTGTTGGTGCCGTTCGTGGGGATCAAGGCCATCGACATGTTACTGACCGCGCTGCACCTGGTTTGACCTGGCCGCTGATCGTTCCCACGCTCCGCTGATCGTTCCCACGCTCCGCGTGGGAATGCCACCCCGGACGCTCCGCGTCCCACCGCACCACTGAATTGAGGAGTCTGAAATGTCCAACATCATCCGCCCAGCCCTGAGCCTGCTGGTACTCATAACCCTGATCACCGGCGTGGCCTACCCGCTGGTAGTCACTGGCGTGGCCCAAGTGGCCTTCCCCGATCAAGCCAATGGCAGCCTGGTGCGCGACGCCAGCGGCAAGGTGCGCGGCTCCAGCCTGATCGCCCAGGACTTTACCGGCGACAGCTGGTTTCACCCACGCCCGTCAGCCGGTGCTTTTGCCACAGTGTCCAGCAGTGCCAGTAACCTGGGCCCCAGCAATCCGGCCTTGGCGACACGCATATTCGAGGATGCCGGCAAACAGTCAGTGCCTGGCCAGGGCCCGGTGCCACTGGCCTCGCTGACAACCTCCGGCAGCGGCCTTGATCCACACTTGCCACCGCAGGCGATTGCCTATCAACTGGCGCGAGTGGCGGCGGCGCGAAATATGCCGGTGTCGACCTTGCAGCGGTTGCTGGATGAGCACATCGAAAGCCCTCTGGTAGGCCCGCCTGTAGTAAACGTACTGGCCTTGAACATGGCTTTGGAAGCTTTGTAAGCCAGGCGATCGCCATCGCGGGCAAGCCCGGCTCCCACATTTGGAATGCATTCCACTGTGGGAGCCGGGCTTGCCCGCGATGGCGGCCTTGAAGACTCTCTATCAATACCTGAAGGAACCCCCGAGCATGAGCGACGCCGGCCGCGCCGATGCCCTGTTAGCCGATCTGCCCCGGGACGGCCGTGGCCGGCTCAAAGTCTTCCTTGGCGCCGCGCCCGGTGTGGGCAAGACCTACGCCATGCTCCAGGCGGCCCATACCCAACTGCGCCAGGGCGTGCGCCTGATCGCTGGGGTGGTTGAAACCCACGGCCGCGCCGAGACCGAAGCCTTGCTCAGCGGCCTGCCGCAACAACCGCTGTTGCGTAGCGAATACCGTGGCGTGATGCTCGAAGAAATGGACCTCGACGGCCTGCTCGCCGCCAAGCCCAAGCTGGTGCTGGTGGACGAACTGGCCCACAGCAACGCTCCCGGCAGTCGTCATGAAAAACGCTGGCAAGACATCCAGGAACTGCTCGCCGCCGGCATCAACGTGTTCACTACGGTCAACGTCCAGCACCTGGAAAGCCTCAACGACCAAGTGCGTGGTATCACCGGCGTGCAAGTGCGCGAAACCCTGCCGGACTGGGTGCTGCAAGAGGCCGACGAACTGCTGCTGATCGACCTTCCGTCTCGCGAGCTGCTCGAGCGCCTGCGTGACGGCAAGGTGTATGTGCCCGAACAGGCGCGTGCGGCCATCGATGCGTTTTTCACCCAGACCAACCTCATGGCCCTGCGCGAACTGGCCATGCAAACCGCCGCCGCCCACGTCGACGATGACCTGGCCCAGGGTTACCGCCAACTCGGCCAGGCCGCGCCGGCAGTGCGTGGGCGCCTGTTGGTCGGTGTGGATGGCGATGCCCAAGCCGAACGCCTGGTGCGCCATGCCAGCCGCGTGGCTCAGCGTCGGCATTTGCCCTGGAGCCTGGTGCACATCGACAACGGCCGTGCGCGGGATGAGCAATCGCGCCTGCGCCTGCAAAACGCCCAGCAACTGGCAGAGCGGCTGGGCGGGGAAGTGGTGTTGCTGCGCGCCGGGGAAGTGGCCAAGACCCTGATCCAGCACGCCGCCGAACGCCGTGCCAGTTTAGTTCTGGTGGGGCAGTCACGGATGCGCTGGCGGCGGCGCCTGTTCGGTGGCGGCTTGGCGGCACGCCTGTTGCGCAATGCCCGCGGCTTGGAAATCAACGTCCTCGACAGCGATGACATGCCTGCACCGCCACGCCTGCCGGAGATGCGCGGGTTGGTGTGGTTCGATTACGCCTTGGCGGTGGTGGCGACCCTCGCCGCTGCCGCAGTGGCCTGGGCCGTGTCCAGTGCGTTGGCGCTGCCGAACATCTCGCTGGTGTTTCTTGCCGCCGTGCTGTTGGTGGCGGTGCGCAGCAGCCTGGGGCCGTCCCTGGTGTGTGCGGCACTGTCGTTTTTGACTTACGATTTTCTGTTTATTCCGCCGAATTTTTCCTTCGCCATCCAGCGCGAAGAAGACGTGTTGACCCTGTTGTTCTTCCTGTTGATGGCAGCGTTGACCGGCAACCTCGCCGCACGCCAGCGCCGCCAGCTGCAGGCGTTGCGCGATACCCAGGAAGAAACCAGCGAACTGCTCGACCTGTCGCGCAAGCTCACCGCTGCCACCGACCGCCAAGCTGTCATCAGTGCCGCCGCCCACCATCTGCAAGGTTGGAACGAGCTCGATCTGTGCCTGGTCAATCGCGATGGACAGGGCGGCTGGAAGGTCGAGACCGGTGGCCCGTTGACCCTCACCGAAGCTGAACGCGCCGCCGCCGATTGGGCCTGGCAGCATGATCAGCCGGCCGGCATGGGCACCGGCACCTTGCCGTTTGGGCGTTGGTGGTGGTGGCCGCTGTCGGGTGAAGAGGGGCCCTTGGGGTTGCTGGGTGTCAGTGCCAAGCCTGGCCTGGAATTGAGCGGGCAACGTCGACGCTTGCTCACCGCGTTGAGCCAACCGCTGGCCCAGGCACTGGCGCGGGCACAATTGGGGCAGGAGTTGGAATCGGCGCGCCTGCACGGCGAAACCGAACAACTGCGCAGCGCTTTGCTCGCGTCGGTGTCCCACGACTTGCGCACGCCATTGACCTCCATGCGCGGCAGCATCGACAGCCTGCTGGCCCTTGGTGAAGCCATCCCCCTGGAGGATCGCCGCGAATTGCTCGAAGGCACTCGCGACGAGGCCGAGCGCCTCGACCGTTATATCCAGAATCTGCTGGACATGACACGCCTGGGCCACGGTGCGCTGAAACTGGCACGCGATTGGGTGTCGCCCGGCGATATTGTCGGCAGTGCCCTTGGGCGATTGCGCGCCGTGCTGGCGCCGTTGCAGATGAGCACCGATGTGCCGCCGGAACTGCCCTTGTTGTATGTGCATGCGGCGCTGATTGAGCAGGCCCTGGTCAATGTGTTGGAAAACGCCGCACGGTTTTCGCCGCCCCAGGGCCGCTTGCAGTTGCGCGCGGGCGTGCAGGATGAGCAGTTGTTTTTTGCCGTAGCGGATGAAGGGCCAGGCATTCCCGAGGAGGAGCGTGCGAAGATCTTCGACATGTTCTACACCGCTGCCCGCGGTGATCGAGGCGGGCAGGGCACCGGCCTCGGCTTGGCGATCTGCCAGGGCATGGTGGGTGCGCACGGTGGGCATATCAGCGTGGCCGATGGCATTGACGGGCGGGGCACCTGCATCACCTTGTTTTTACCACTGCCCACACAACCTGCCCTGGAGTAAACCTTGTAGGAGCGAGCTTGCTCGCGAAGGTCGTTAACGATAATGATGGCTTCCTGAATGCACGCGTTGCCTAGAGGTTTTTCGCGAGCAAGCTCGCTCCTACAGAGAGGGTGATTTTTTAATGGATTTTAATGAGACACCATGAGCCAGACCGCGACGATTCTTGTCATTGATGACGAACCGCAGATCCGCAAATTCCTGCGCATCAGCCTGGCTTCCCAAGGCTATAAGGTAATCGAAGCCGGCACCGGCAACGAAGGCCTGGCGCAGGCGGCCTTGAGCAAACCGGATCTGCTGGTACTCGACCTGGGCCTGCCCGACATGGACGGCCAACAGGTGCTGCGCGAGTTTCGCGAGTGGTCGAGCGTGCCGGTGCTGGTGCTGTCGGTGCGGGCCAGCGAAGGTCAGAAGGTCGAGGCCCTCGACGGTGGCGCCAATGACTACGTGACCAAACCGTTCGGCATCCAGGAGTTTCTTGCCCGGGTGCGTGCGCTGTTGCGCCAGGCACCGGCCGGAGAGGCTCAGGAAGCCGCCTTGAGTTTTGGCCCGCTGACGGTCGACCTGGCCTATCGCCGCGTTTTGCTGGACGGTGCCGAAGTGGCGCTGACCCGCAAGGAATACGCAGTGCTGGCGCAGTTGGCACGCCACCCGGGGCGGGTGATTACCCAACAGCAACTGCTCAAGGACATCTGGGGGCCAACCCATACCGAGGACAGCCACTACCTGCGGATCGTGGTGGGGCACTTGCGCCAGAAGCTGGCGGATGACCCGACCCAGCCACGGTTTATCGTGACTGAGGCGGGGGTGGGGTATCGGTTGCTAAGTGCCTGAGCGTTTGGTGCCTGTGCTGGCGCCATCGCAGGCAAGCCAGCTCCCACAGCTGAAATGCATTTCCCTGTGGGAGCCGGGCTTGCCCGCGATGAGGCCATCCGCAACACTTACACGCTCAACTCTGCTCACTCTCATACCGATCCAACGTATCACTGGCAATCTCCCGCCCCAAAGCGATCAATTCCGGCGCTTTATAGAACTCGAAAAAGCGGCACACCCGCTTTGGCACGTTGATCAGCACATCGGGCGGATACCCAGCGATCTTGTACTGTGCCAATGAGGTTTGCATCACCTCGAAACTCTGGTTGATCAGGTCCAGCAACGAGGCTGGCCCGACGTTGTCGATGATGAACGAGCCGGTGGCCGACTTCGGTGCACCGGCTTTCTCGGGCGCCGCGGCAGGTTGCTGGGCTTCGGGTTCGGCAGACTCCAGCCACGGGTTGATTTCGGCGGCCTGGGCCTGCAAGGCTTCTTGTTCCAGCTTCATCAACTGCTCGGCCTGCTTGCGGCGAAATGGCAGGTGGGAGCCCAGTGACTTGGCCAGGCTGTTGAAGCGGCTCTTGAACGCCGGCGGGCGCGGAATCACCGGCAATTGGTAGTGTTTCTGGTTGGTGGCATTGAGGTTGACCGCAATGATCAAGTCGCAATGGCTCGACACCACCGGAACGATGGGCAGAGGGTTGAGCAGGCCGCCGTCCACCAGCATGCGGTTGCCCTGCATCACCGGTGTGAACAGGCTGGGGATGGCCGCCGAGGCGCGCATCGCCTGGTGCAGGCAGCCTTCCTGAAACCAGATCTCCTGTTGGTTGGTGAGGTCGGTGGCGACGGCGGTGTAGGGGATGCGCAGCTCCTCGATATTGATATCGCCGACAATCTTGCGGATTTGCCCGAACACCTTCTCACCGCGAATCGCTCCCAGGCGAAAGCTCACATCTACCAGGCGCAATACGTCGAGGTAGTCCAGGCTTTCGATCCAGTTGCGGTACTCGTCGAGCTTGCCGGCGGCGTAGATTCCACCCACCACGGCGCCCATGGAACAGCCGGCGATACAGGCGATGTCATAGCCGCGTCGTTCGATTTCTTCGATCACCCCGATATGGGCGTAGCCCCTGGCCCCACCGGAGCCCAGCACTAAGGCAACACGTTTCTTCATGGCCAGATCCTTCGCAAAACAGGGGCCCACAATGCACCCATCAAGGGGCCTGCTTCAATCCTTGCTGACAGCGCGCAATATTTTTCCAGGCTGGCGATCAGCCTCGGGTATGCTCTGGCAATAGGTACTACTGATTTCAGGCTAAGGACAAGGCACTTTTCCCTGTAGGCAACGTCTACAGGCTACGACTGAATTTGTATATTTGAGGTGTCATCAATGAAAGCCTGGATCTGTGTGCCTGTGATCGTGTTGGCCTTGGCTGGCTGTGCCGGGAAAACCGCGTATCGCGACAGCTGTGGCTCGCAATTGGACGCCGCCTGGAAAGAGCTGGACCTGGCCAAGGCCGAAGGTTTTGCTGGCACTGTCAGCTACTCCAAGGCTTTGTCGCTGTTGACTGGCGCCAAGACTCAGCAGCAGTTTGAAGCGTTCGAGGGTTGCTCCAACAAGGCCGAAAAGGCGCGGTTCTACATTCGTGAGTCTCGCGCCGGGCGATAACCCAGGGCGGATAGGATTTTTCATCGGAAAGTGAGGGCAGGATGTCAGCGTTGGTCAATCAGTTAGTCGCTCAGGTCATTGGCCTGGAAGTAGGGTTACTGAGCTGCCAGGCTCGCCTCGCCGCCGTCACTGACGATGAAGCCTTGCATGATTTGCGCACAACGGTACGCCGCCTGCGCAGCCTGTTGCGCCCTTTGCGCGGGCTGCCCGGTGTCGAACAGCTTGAATTGGCCGCCAGCACGGTTGGCCAACTGACTACGCCGCTACGCGACCGAGAGGTGCTGGCGGCGTATTTGCATCAGCACGGTCATCACGACGCGGCTGATCGACGCCTGCGTCTGCAGCCCGAGGCTTATCGCCAGGTGGCGCAAAGCCCGGAGTTGGCGCACTTGCTGCTGATTCTGGATGCGTTCCCACGGTTTATCCGCGCGTCCCAGCATCAGAAACTGCTCAAGGGCTTGCGCCCGCGCATCCAGAAACGCCTGGCCAAGCAATGGCAGGCACTCGATGGCGCCTTGAAGGACCCCGATCATGACCGCCACCGGCTACGGTTGCTGATCAAACGTGTGCGCTATGCCGCCGAGGCGTATCCCGAGCTGGACAAATTACCCACCAACGCCCTGTCGCACTTGAAGAAGGCCCAGAGTGCGCTGGGTAACTGGCATGACTGTTGGCAGTGGCTGGCCCAGGCCGGCCATGAGCCAGACCTGCAACCCTGCGTAGCAGTGTGGCAGCGCACCATGCTCAAGGCGCAAGGCAAGGCCGACCGTGTGCTGGACACGCTCAGCGCCGAGTGTTTTTAAACCGGTCCGGTTTTTGGCCGGAATGGGCGCTGTGCCTGTGCAATTCGATGGTTAAGATTCCTCCACGATTTTCTTGATGTGAGGTCGCCATGCGCTTTAGTGATTTGCTCGACGCTGCCCGTAGCAATCCGCTGGATGTCACCATCCCTGCCGAATGGGCCCAGGGCCGGGCCACCTTTGGCGGGCTGGTCGCTGCCTTGCAGTACGAGGCGCTGCGCGCCCAGGTGCCGGCGGACCGACCGCTGCGCTCGCTGGCCATCACCTTTGTCGGCCCGGTAGCGCCGGATGTAACTGCCAGCTATCAAGTCGAAGTGCTGCGCGAAGGCAAGGCGGTCAGCCAGTTGCTCGGGCGCGTGGTGCAGAACGGTGAAGTGGCGACCCTGGTCCAGGCCAGTTTTGGCGCCTCTCGCCCCTCCGAAATTGACGTGGCAAGTGAGCCGCCACCGGTATTCAAACATTGGGATGAGTGCCAGGAACTGCCCTATATCAAGGGTGTTACCCCCGAATTCATGCGTCATTTGGCAATGCGCTGGAGTGTCGGTGGCCTGCCGTTTACCGGCAATAAATCCCGCGACATGGGCGGCTGGGTACGGTTGCGGGGGGATGTGAAAGAGGAGCCACTGACCGAGGCGCATATCCTCGCCCTGGTCGACGCCTGGCCACCGGCGTTGCTGCCACACCTGAAAAAGCCCGCGCCGGGCAGCACCCTGACCTGGACCATCGAGTTCATCCAGCCGCTGCAAGACCTGACTACGCTCGACTGGTGCCAGTACCACGTCAACATCGAACACGCCCGCGACGGCTATGGCCACGCTGCCGCTGCCTTGTGGAGCCCGACCGGCGAGTTGATCGCCCTCAGCCGCCAGACCGTGGTGGTGTTCGCCTGAACCCGCCGGTCAGTGGTGGTGCCGCTGCCGCCAGGCGCGCCACCAGCCACCGCTGAGCACAAAGCGCGGGAAGGTCACGAACTGCTCGACCACCAGGCGCTGCACCGCATCTTTGCGATCACTGAACGGCTCACTGGCCTGGGCTTCCAGGCTATGGCCGTGACGCTGCAACGCCAGGCCCGCGACAATACCAATCACGCCGACGGCGAAGCTGGCCAGGCTAAGGCTGAACACGCCCGACACGATCAGCAGAAAACCGACGATAAACAGCGGCACGGCAATCAGGTGCAACGCCAGGTTGGTTGGGTGCTGATGGTTCTGTGGGTACTGACGCCATTGCCAGGCGGGGAGATTGGGGTGACGTTTGCCCATGGTGGTGAATCCTCTGTCCGTTGAAACAACTTGGACAGAGTTTAGGTGGAGGTGGGCGAGGTGGCGAATTGGGGCTGGCTATGGGGCTCATAGTAATTATGCGATTTTTGCTCTATCTAGAAAAAATAATCGTCTGGACCATTTATGTATACATTCGGATCGCAAAGTGAAATGAATTTAGCCTTGAATTCAATTAGAGAATTTTCATTCTTTGCTTGGAAATGAAAAAGATCATTTTGCTTAGTGATATCAACAAGAAACACCTCTTTAATGGGGATGTTGTGTATTTTTAATTCGCGAATGCCATGACAATCGATGCCCATTCTGCAGGTGTTATAGCCTTTCCCTTCCCATTTTTTTGGCAAAGTATCTGGAAATTCGGGTATGTCGAATCCTAATCCCACAGAAGGTCGATCATTTTCTATTTGCAAAGAAAAAAGAGCAATTTGGCCGATTTCTACAGGCGTGCTAAAAATTTTTTCAAAAAAAATATTATGATCAAGTTCGTTCCAGTATTTCATCGACTTCTCCTAAAGTTGTAATGGTCCTTGCCGCCGTCTACGGTTCCGTTTCGAGGCTTGTCTATTGGTCGCAAATTGAAATGCGCTTTTTGGTCACCTATGCCGTCTGGTCTGCCGAATTTATGCCCGGCAGAATGGTCCTGAATAAGAACCTTCGAGCCGTCTGCTCTCGTGAATTGATAAACCCTTGAATTTATGGTTCTACCGCTTTCATCCAATATATTGTCATCATTCAAATCAGTCATTTTTTCTATTTTGTACTGTGTCGTTCTTCCTGAGCTCGGGTGTGTCATCACATCGGGGTTTTGAGTCATAGGTACATTGGCATCCCTTTTTGCTTGCCTGAACGCCCCTTTACGAGAGACATCAGGTATATCCGGTTCTGCAGGCAAAGAGCAGATCGGTTTTTTCTTTCCTGAGCCAGGACAATTTGCGCTCAACCCTAGAGGATCAACCCACCCCGTAGGGTTGGGCACATATTGGTACCCGTTGATCCCACCCGCCAACCTCACCGGGTCCGGCGTCAGGTAGCGACCAATATCCGGATTGTAGTAGCGATGGCGGTTGTAGTGCAGGCCGCTTTCCGCATCGAAATACTGCCCTTGAAACCGTAGTGGATTGTCGACTTTGCCCACGTCGAGCCGGGCGATCTGGCCGTAGGCGCGGTAGTGGGCGGACCAGACGATTTCGCCCTCGGGGCGGGTCAGTTCTTGCGGGGTGCCGAGGTGGTCGAGTTGGTAGTGGTAGGGCTTGGTTTCTTTTGGGCCGAAACCTTCCAACAGAGCCAAGGGGCGGAAGCTGTCGGGTTCGTAGAGGTAGCTGCGATGGCGCTCTGCACGGTGTTCGGCTATCAGCTTTTCGCCTTGCCAGAAAAACTCGGTGGTCTTGCCGTCTACGGTCTTGCTGATGCGGCGTCCAAATGGGTCATAGCGATAGCTGGCGGTTTCGCCGTTCGGCTTTGTGATGCTGATTAACCGATGCTGGCAGTCGTAGTGATATTCGGTGACGAGTTGCTGGCCTTTGCCGCGCCGTTCGCGGATGAGGTTGCCGAAGGCGTCGTAGTCATAGTGCCGGTCGCCCTGGATCATCAGGCGGTTGGCCGCGACGATGTCCGGGCCGGGGCGGTCTTGCATCAGCAGGTTGCCGGCGGGGTTGTGGGCGAAGCGTTCCTGTACGTCTTGGGAGTGGTCGGCGTGGGTCAGGCGGTTTAGCGGGTCGTAGCGGTAAAGGTGTTCGCCTTTGCGGGTGTCGAGCAGGCGGGTGAGGTTGCCGCTTTTGTCGTAGTCGTATTGGCGTTGGTAGAGGTGGTTTTGTTGCTGCGTTACCGCGTGGGCGTGCAGGCGGTGTTGGTCGTCGTAGTGGTAGTGGCTGAGCACTTGGCCTTGCTGGCGCTGATGCTCTCGACCGCTCTTGAATAGGTGCGAGGTAAGCACTTCACCGTTGAGTTCGACGGTGGCGAGGTGGCCGCCTTTGTCGTGGTTGAAGGTGACGCGGTTATTATCCGGCAGGCACAGGTTTTTCAGTTGCCCGCAGGCGTCGTAGCCGTAGCGCAGGGTGCCCCAGCCTTGGTGTTCGGCGGTGAGGCGGTTTTGGCGGTCGTATTCGTAGGCCAACGCCCAGTGACCGTCTTCGACGCTGAGGAGGTTGCCCTGGCGGTCGTAGGCATAGTCGACAACGCTGGCACCGGGCAGGATTTTTCGGACGAGGCGACCGGCGTGGTCGCGCTCGTATCGAGTGATTAGCTGACTGTTATCGTCGCCGTATTCGGTCTTTTCCAGCAGGTGGCCGTTGAGGTCGTAGGCATACGCGGTGCGTTGGCCGTCGAAGCCGGTTTCCTGGCGGATCAGACCGTTGGGGTGGTAGTCGAGTTGGTAGGTTTCGCCGGCTTCGTTTTCGATCTCGGTGAGCAGCAGCCGGGCGTTGTCGTAGCGGTACTTGACCTGGGTGCCGTCGGCGTTGAGACGGCGGCTGATCAGGTGCAGGCCGTCGGCGTATTCATAGCGGGTGACGTGGCCGAGTTCGTCGCGTTCGGCGATGATTTTGCCGTAGGGGTTGTAGCTGAATTCTCGTGTGGCGCCG
>NZ_FPJI01000020.1:0-83301 GCF_900119355.1 Pseudomonas sp. NFPP02 | reverse complement strand
CCCTACGGCAAAATCATCGCCGAACGCGACGAACTCGACCACGTCACCCGCTACGAATACGCCGATGGCCTGCACCTGATCAGCCGCCGTCTCAACGCCGACGGCACCCAGGTCAAGTACCGCTACGACAACGCTCGGCTGTTGCTCACCGAGATCGAAAACGAAGCCGGCGAAACCTACCAACTCGACTACCACCCCAACGGTCTGATCCGCCAGGAAACCGGCTTCGACGGCCAGCGCACCGCGTATGCCTACGACCTCAACGGCCACCTGCTGGAGAAGACCGAATACGGCGACGATGGCAGTCAGCTAATCACTCGTTACGAGCGCGACCACGCCGGTCGCCTCGTCCGAAAAACCCTGCCCGATGCCAGCGTTGTCGACTATGCCTACGACCGCCAGGGCAACCTCCTCAGCGTCGAGGACGGCCACTGGGCGTTGGCCTACGAATACGACCGCCAAAACCGCCTCACCGCCGAACACCAGGGCTGGGGCACCCTGCGCTACGGCTACGACGCTTGCGGCCAGCTGAAAAACCTGTGCCTGCCGGACAATAACCGCGTCACCTTCACCCACGATAAAGGCGGCCACCTCGCTACCGTCGAACTCAACGGTGAAGTGCTCACCTCACATCTGTTCAAGAGCGGCCGCGAGCATCAGCGCCAGCAAGGCCAACTGCTCAGCCACTACCACTACGACGACCAGAATCGTCTGCACGCCCACGCCGTTACGCAGCAGCAAAACTACCTCTACCAACGCCAATACGACTACGACAAAAGCGGCAACCTCACCCGCCTGGTCGACACTCGCAAAGGCGAACACCTTTACCGCTACGACCCGCTTAATCGCCTGACCCGCGCCGATCACTCCCAGGACGTGCAGGAACGCTTCGCCCACAACCCGGCCGGCAACCTGCTGATGCAAGACCGCCCCGGCCCGGACATCGTCGCGGCGAATCGTCTAATGATCCAGGGCGACCGCCACTACGACTACGACGCCTTTGGCAACTTGATTCGTGAGCGGCGCGGCAAGGGCCAGCAACTCATCACCGAATACCGCTACGACTGCCAGCATCGGTTAATCAGCATCACAAAGCCGAACGGCGAAACCGCCAGCTATCGCTATGACCCATTTGGACGCCGCATCAGCAAAACCGTGGACGACAAAACCACCGAGTTTTTCTGGCAAGGCGACAAGCTGATAGCCGAACACCATGCAGAGCGCCATCGCAGCTATCTCTACGAACCCGACAGCTTCCGCCCATTGGCCCTGTTGGAAGGTTTCGGCCCAAAAGAAACCAAGCCCTACCACTACCAACTCGACCACCTCGGCACCCCGCAGGAACTGACCAGCCCCGAAGGCGAAATCGTCTGGTCCGCCCACTACCGCGCCTTCGGCCAGATCGCCCGGCTCGACGTGGGCAAAATCGACAACCCACTGCGGTTTCAAGGGCAGTATTTCGATGCGGAAAGCGGACTGCACTACAACCGCCATCGCTACTACAATCCGGATATTGGTCGTTACCTGACACCGGACCCGGTGAAGTTGGCGGGTGGGATCAATGGGTACCGGTATGTGCCCAATCCGACAGGTTGGGTAGACCCGCTGGGACTGAACAGATGCCCAGGTACGGTAGGATGCGAACCATCCTTAGGCGCTGAAGATCCTTCAACTCCAGCATCAAGTAAGAAATCAGAACCCAACGTTCCGACTCCTCATAATGACGAAGAGTATCTTTTTCGCGGAGACAAAACCCCTCCAAACGAGGTATTCAAAAATGGCTTTAAAAGCAAAGGCGATAGCGAAGATTTGTACCTACACGCAATTGACAGTAATGACCCTCCCAGCAATTTCATAAGCACATCGCCATCACGGGCAGTCGGGATCACTTTTGCTACCAGCTACGGAGATAAAAAAGGCTATTTGTACACACTTAAGAGTATTGAGGGGCATGATATAAATACAGAACTAGGCAAGCAGGCGCCGTACCCTAAAGAGCTAGAATTCGCTATCCATAACAAAATCGACCCAGAGGATATATTAGGCGCCACCCCAGTAAAATCTGATGGAACTTACGTTGGATATTCCATACCAAACCCCAACAGGAAATAAAATGAAAACCAAAAATATAAAGGTGATAATCAAAAACGAGCACAAGGAGGTCACCGTCAAATATGACCCAAGGAAGCTCATCATGACATTTTCAGAGGCCGATAACTTTAAAAAAGTTTATGAAGGGCATGACCTATATATATGCCTCGCAAAAATCAGAGCAGACTTCCCGCATATAACTTTTTTATGCAAAGGGGCAAAAATAAATGTTACACCTTCAAGAATGGCTTCTCAGATGAGCGCGGGGCTCGTCGCATACGAAATGACTTTAGGTCAGCAAGCTACCAACGACGACATAGTCCATTTGTTTGACTACGAAGAGGAGAACCTAACAAACGACCCACAGGAACAAATTGATTTCTTCAGGAAATGGTTGGTGTCACTAGGTGCGCAAGATTACGAAAAATTCAACTAAGTTATGAGTGCCCCTCCCCCTGTGATTAGCCAGCTCACCACAGGGGAGAAACGATATCCTTAAATCCCCGCCAACGCCAAATCCATCGCAAAATACGTAAATATCAAATCCGCCCCCGCCCGCTTGATCGACCCCAACGTCTCGCGCACCACTCGATCCTCATCAATCGCCCCGGCCTGTGCGCCGAACTTGATCATCGCGTACTCACCGCTCACCTGGTACGCCGCCACCGGCAGGCGCGAGGCTTCGCGGATGTCGCGGATGATGTCGAGGTAGGCACCGGCAGGCTTGACCATCAGCGCATCGGCGCCTTCCTGTTCGTCCAGCAGCGATTCGCGCACGGCTTCGCGGCGGTTCATCGGGTTCATCTGGTAGCTTTTGCGGTCGCCCTTGAGCGCGCTGCCGCCGGCTTCTCGGAAGGGGCCGTAGAGGGCCGAGGCGAATTTGGTGGAGTAGGCCATGATCGGGATGTGGGTGAAGCCGGCGTCATCCAGGGCACGGCGGATGGCCTGGACCTGGCCGTCCATCGCGGCTGACGGGGCGATCACGTCGGCGCCGGCGCGGGCGGCGGCCACGGCTTGTTTGCCGAGGTTGACCAGGGTCGCGTCGTTGTCGACATGGGCACCGTGCATCACACCGCAGTGGCCGTGGTCGGTGTATTCGCAGAAGCAGGTGTCGGACATCACGATCATTTCCGGCACGGCGTCCTTGATGATCGAGGACATGCGCGAAACCAGGCCGCGTTCTTTCCATGTGTCGCTGCCGCTGGCGTCGAGGTGGTGGGAGACGCCGAAGGTCATCACCGACTTGATGCCGGCGCGGGCGTAACGCTCGATCTCCCCGGCGAGTTTTTTCTCAGGAATGCGCAACACACCCGGCATGCTGGTGATGGGCACGAAGTCGTCGATTTCTTCTTCGATAAAAATCGGCAGTACCAGGTCGTTGAGGGTGAACTCACTTTCCTGGAACAGGCCACGCAGCTCCGGGGAGCGGCGCAGGCGACGTGGGCGGGCTTGGGGGAACTGGCTGGTCATGGCAATCCTGAAAAATGGCTGAACACTTTGGGGCGAAAGCTTATGCCCCCAAGTCCCGGCAACACAAATGCCGAGGGGCCAATAGTGTATTGCCGAGTGCGTAACAATTCATTGATCTACAGCTGTAGACGCCCTTCGATGCACAACGCTACGGCGCCGCCCACCCAGATTTCATCGCCCTGGCGCTCGATATGAATACGCCCCGCTCGCCCGATCGCCGTGCCTTGGCTGACCACGTACCGGCTGAGCGCCAGGCCCTCGGCGAGCAGCCATTGGGCCACGCCGGCATTCAAGCTGCCGGTGGCCGGGTCTTCGGCGGCGCCATCGCCGGCGACAAAAGCGCGCACTTCAAATTGCGCGTCCACCGCATCACGCGTCGGATCACAGGGTGCGATCACCCCTACGGCCAGACCCAGCAGTTGCGCATAGTCCGGTTGCAACGCAAGCACCGCGTCACGATCAGCCAGCATCACCGCCAGCCAACCCGCACCATTGTCGACCCACTGGCTGCGCACAATCGCCTCGGGCGCCAGCTTTAATGCCAGGCGTACGCGCTCCAGCAACGGCGCCTCCACGGGCCCTGCACGCAACAATGGCGGCGCGATAAACGCCAGTTGGTCACCCTGGCGACGAATACGCACCAAGCCGATTTCGCACTCCTGGATAATCTCCTCCCCACGCGGCACGCCGCCAGCCTGCAACCAGGCGTGGCAACTGCCCAAGGTTGGATGCCCGGCGAACGGCAGCTCTTTGAGGGTGGTGAAGATTCTTACCCGATAGTCAGCACGTGGGTCGCGCGGCGTCAGTAAAAACGTGGTTTCGCTGAGGTTGGTCCAATTGGCAAAGTCCGCCATCTGCTGGTCGGTGAAGCTATCGGCCCCCAGCACCACGGCCAAGGGGTTGCCTTTGAGCGGTACGCTGCTGAATACGTCCAGTTGTTGAAAATCGAAAGTCGGCATGCATCAGCTCGGAATGTTCAGGCCACGGATCACCGCAGGACGTGCGACAAAGCCGTCCAACGCGCGCAGTACGTTAGGGAAATCGGTGATGCCTACCAGGTCACCGGACTCGTAGAACCCGATCAGGTTGCGAACCCACGGAAAGATCGCAATGTCGGCGATGCTGTACTCGTCGCCCATGATCCAGGTGCGGCCCAGCAGGCGCTTTTCCAGCACGCCCAGCAAGCGCCGCGATTCGGCGGCGTAGCGATCACGCGGGCGCTTGTCCTCATACGCCTTGCCGGCGAATTTGTTGAAGAACCCCAGTTGACCAAACATCGGGCCAATGCCGCCCATCTGGAACATCAACCATTGCAGGGTTTCATAGCGTGTGGCCGGGTCTTCGGAGAGCAACTGGCTAGTCTTTTCCGCCAGGTAAATGAGGATCGCGCCGGATTCGAACAACGCCAACGGCTGCCCGCTCGGGCCGTTGGGGTCGATGATCGCAGGGATCTTGTTGTTGGGGTTCAGGGACAGGAACTCGGGAGACAACTGGTCCTGGGTGTCGAAGCTGACCTTGTGCGCCTCATAAGGCAGGCCCAGTTCTTCGAGCATGATCGACACCTTGACGCCATTGGGCGTAGGCAACGAATACAACTGCAAGCGTTCCGGGTGCTGGGCGGGCCATTTGCTGTTGATCGGGAAAGCGGCGAGTGCGTTCATCGAGAACCCCCTGGTCGGAAAGTCCCCATGATAGTCATCTGCCTGCCATCGTGCATGGGTCATCGTTGCGCAACATTTGCCAGCTAGTATCCCGCGTGGGCGAACCAAAGCGCCCGAATGCACTCTTAAGAGCGCCCGAACAATGAATGGAGGCTGCTTGCTATATCGACAGGGAACACCGCAGGACGCTGATGCGTCACTGGGGCCGGGCTTGTCCGCCTTAACCCGACGCACGAAGACTCGAACCTATCATGAAGATCAAGCCTCTGCGCCTTGTGCCACGACTCAAACGTTATTCCTACATGGTATTGCCGCTGCTGCTGGTCAGCGCTGCCATCGTCACCGCCCTGGACGCCCGTGAAAGCCGTGCGCAACCGGTCGATGGCGTACAAACCCTGGTATTCCTGCGCCACGGCGAAAAACCGGCCGGAGGCCTGGGCCAACTCAATTGCCAGGGCCTGAACCGCGCCATGAACCTGGCGACTCTGTTGCCGGAAAAGTTCGGCAAAGCCAACTATGTGTTCGCTGCCAACCCGACGCGTAACGTCGAGGAAGGCGAACTGGATAACTCCTACAGCTACATTCGCCCACTGATCACCATCAGCCCCAGCGCGATCAAGCTCGGCCTGCCGGTGAACATCGAGTTCTCAGCGAATGACACCAGTGCCCTGGCCGAAGAACTGGTCGAGGACAAGTACCGCAACGCGACCATCTACACGGCCTGGTCCCATGGTTACTTGCCGGAACTGATCAACAAAGTCGCCAGCGAAGCCGCCGGCGAAAAACACACCATTACCAATGATTGGTCTGGAAATGACTACGACTCCCTGTACGTGCTGACATTGACCTGGCACAACGGCAAGGCTTCGCTGCTCAGCCGCAACTACAAGCAAGGGCTGAATAACGGCGGGGAAAACTGCCCGGACCCGACCCAGGTCAGCGCAGATATCTGAAGCTTGGGCCGCAGGGGCGTATGATGCCGGGCTATCGACTCACCTGCGGATCATCTCCATGTCCAACCTCGCTTCCACCCAGCCCAACCGCGGCTGGGCATTCTGGTGCAAACCTGCGCTGTTTCTCCTGGTGGCCTGCATCGGCCTCTACTATGTGAAGTGGTCGCCCTACTACCTAAAGGCGTTTGTAGCGGCCGACAACCACAGCATTGGCGCCTCGATTCTCAATGATCAGCAAAGCTCGCCTCTGGCGGCGGCGCTGGCCTATGCCCAGGTGTATTTCCTGGCCATCTGGAAAGCCGCCGTACTGGCAGTGATCCTCGGTTCATTGCTGCAGGTATTGATCCCCCGCGACTGGCTGCTGCGCCTGTTTGGCCGCGCCGGGCTGGGCTCGACCCTGCGCGGTGGGCTGTTCGCCCTGCCGGGGATGATGTGCAGTTGCTGCGCGGCCCCGGTGGCGGCGGGCATGCGCCGCCAGCAGGTGTCGGTCGGCGCGGCGCTGGCGTTCTGGATTGCCAACCCGGTATTGAACCCGGCGACATTGGTGTTCATGGGCTTTGTGCTGGGCTGGGGTTTCACCGCGCTGCGGCTGGTGGCGGGGATTGTGCTGGTGGTGGGCGTGTCCCTGGTGGCACAGCGCATTGCGCGCCCGGACCAGGTGCCGGAAGCAGCACTTGAAGCCGTTGCCGACGTCAGCACAGTGGAGTCGCAACCGTTCCTGAGCCGCTGGTTGCGCACCCTGTGGCAGCTGTTCTGGAGCACTATCCCGGTGTATATCCTGGCGGTGCTGATCCTCGGCGCGGCGCGGGTGTGGCTGTTCCCTCATGTAGACGGGGCGATGGCCGACAGCCTGGTGTGGCTGGTGCCGCTGGCGATTGTGGGCACGCTGTTTGTGATTCCGACAGCGGCAGAGATTCCCATCGTACAAACCATGATGGCCCTGGGCATGGGCACCGGCCCGGCCGTGGCCTTGCTGATGACCCTGCCGAGCGTGAGCCTGCCGTCGCTGTTGATGCTGCGCAAGGATTTCGATGCGCGGGTGCTGGTGACGGTGGCCGGCTTGACCATGCTGGTGGGGGTGGTGTGTGGGTTGATTGGAGCGGTGATTCTTTAGAGTTTCAGTGGGGCTGATGGCCTCATCGCAGGCAAGCCAGCTCCCACCTTTGTATGTATTCACACTTCAAAAGGTGGGAGCTGGCTTGCCTGCGATGGCGTCCGAAAGGTCACCCCACCCGAGCTGCTCGCTCGCGCAAATACTCCACCACCGCACCCTGCTCCCCGGCAAACTCGATACGCGCGCCCTTGCTCTCGCGCTGGAACGCATACATCGGGTCGTAATACTCACGCAGCAAGCCTTCAATCCATACCTGATGCAGCTCCACTGCGCCGCTGCGTGCCTGTTCGGCCAGGGCCTCCTGCAACACCGCCTGCAGCCGTTGGAAACGCTCACCGCCCAGGCGCTTGTGAATATTGGCCAGGCTCTGGGTCAGGCGCTCGGCAAATAATCGCTGGCCGGTTTCCCCAAACACCTCAATGAACTCGGCGCACAGGTCCACCACGTAATCCTTCAGGATGCGCTCGACACGACCCTCGACGCTGTCTTCCAGCCACACCATAGGAAACGTCTGCATGCCCTTGTGCAATGGCAGCGGCAGCGCACAGCTGCCGATCATGCGGCTCTCGTCCTCCACCACAAACTGCTCGATACCACCTGCGCGCTTCTTCAGCAAATCCACCGCCAGGCGATTTTCGAAGTCGATATTGGAGGGTTGCGCCGTGGCGCGCTTGCCGAAACTGGAACCGCGATGGTTGGCGTGCCCTTCCAAATCCAGGGCATTGCGCAGTTGACCGAGCACTTCGGTCTTGCCGGTGCCGGTCATGCCGCCCAGCAGTACGAAATCACACTGGGCAGTCGCCTGCTCCAGGGTTTCCAGCAGGAAGGTACGCATGGCCTTGTAGCCACCGCCGACGCGGGGGTATTCGATGCCTGCTTCGGTTTTCAACCATTGCTGCACGATCTGCGAACGCAGGCCGCCCCGAAAGCAGTACAGGTAGCCATTGGGGTTAGCCTGGGCAAACTGCGCCCACTGTTCGATGCGCTCGGCCTTGATTGCCCCCGACACCAACTCATGCCCCAGCACGATCGCCGCTTGCTGGCCTTGCTGCTTGTAACAGGTGCCGACTCGCTGGCGCTCATCGTCGGTCATCAGCGGCAGGTTGATCACCCCGGGGAACGCGCCCTTGGTGAATTCGACCGGCGCGCGGGTATCCATCATCGGGCGGTCGTTGAGGAAAATATCGCGGTAATCGGTGATGTCCGTCGCCATCAAATCACCTCAACCGCGTTGGTCTGTCGCTCCAGCAGTTCACCGATAGGCTCAAGGGCCAGGCCCAGCTCGGCGGCGACGGCGTGGAACTCGGCATCACCTTCCGGGGTAACGGCGATCAGCAGGCCACCGCTGGTCTGGGGGTCGCACAGCACGCGCTTGTGCAGCTCCTGCACACGCCCCAGCTTGCTGGCGTAGCTTTCAAAGTTGCGCAAGGTGCCACCCGGCACACAGCCCTGGTCCAGGTAATACTCCACCCCCGGCAGGCGCGGAACCTTTGCATAGTCGATACGGGCCGTCAGGCCACTGCCATCAGCCATTTCCACCAGGTGGCCGAGCAGGCCGAAACCGGTGACATCGGTCATGGCCGTCACACCGGCCAACTTGCCGAAACGGCTGCCCGGCTTGTTGAGTGTGCACATCCAGTCACGCGCCAGGCCGATATCCGCCTCGCGCAGCTTGCCCTTCTTCTCGGCGGTGGTGAGGATGCCGATGCCCAGGGGCTTGGTCAGGTACAGGCGGCAACCGGCGGTGGCCGTGTCGTTACGCTTCATATGGCGCTTTTGCACGATGCCGGTCACGGCCAGGCCGAAGATCGGCTCCGGCGCGTCGATGGAATGCCCACCCGCAAGCGGAATGCCAGCTGCGTCGCACACCGCCCGACCGCCGCGGATCACTTCGCGGGCAATCTCCGGCGCGAGCACATTGACCGGCCAGCCGAGAATGGCGATGGCCATCAAGGGATCGCCGCCCATGGCGTAGATGTCGCTGATGGCATTGGTGGCGGCGATGCGGCCGAAGTCGAACGGGTCGTCGACAATCGGCATGAAAAAGTCCGTGGTGGACACCACGCCGCGCTCGTCGTCGATGGCGTATACCGCCGCATCGTCGCGGGAGGCATTGCCCACCCACAGGTTAGGGTCGAGGTTCTGTGCACCGCTGCCCGCGAGGATCACTTCCAGGACCTGGGGCGAAATCTTGCAACCGCAACCCGCACCGTGGCTGTACTGGGTAAGGCGAATCGGCTCGTTCATGGGAGACCTCAAGCTATCAAGTGGGCCGATTCTAGCAGACAGCAAAAGGCCGGCTGGGCTCTTGTGAGCACAGCCGGCCTGTTTGTTCAGCGGTTACTGGCGCGCAGCGAGCAAACGTGCGTGCCGGTTGCGCCGGGCGATGTTCAAGCATTCGATCGCAGCCGAGAACGCCATGGCCGCATACACGTAGCCTTTTGGTACGTGGGCGCCGAAGCCTTCGGCGATCAGCGTCATGCCGATCATGATCAAGAAGCCCAGGGCCAGCATCACCACGGTCGGGTTGTCGTTGATGAACTTGGCCAACGGCTCAGCGGCCACCAGCATCACGATCACCGAGACCACCACGGCAATGATCATGATTGGCAAGTGCTCGGTCATGCCCACTGCGGTGATGATGCTATCGATGGAGAACACCAGGTCGAGCATCAGGATCTGGCCAATGGCGGCGGCAAAGCCGATGGTCACGGTGTTGCTGACGGTTGCCTTCTCTTCAGGCTCCGGGTCCATGCTGTGATGGATCTCGGTGGTGGCCTTCCACACCAGGAACAGGCCGCCGGCGATCAGGATCATGTCCTTCCACGAGAACGCCTGGCCGAACACTTCGAACACCGGTGTCGTCAATTGCACGATGAATGCGATGGTGCTCAGCAGGCCCAGGCGCAATATCAACGCCATGCTGATACCAATGCGCCGCGCCTTGGCCCGGTGCTTCTCCGGCAGTTTGTTGGTGAGGATCGAGATAAAGATCAGGTTATCGATGCCCAGCACGATTTCCATGACGATCAAGGTCGCCAGTGCGACCCAGGCGGTGGGGCTGGCGGCCAGTTGTAGAAGGTAATCCATAGGTCAGTCCTGACGTGGTAGTGCTGGGGAATTAGGTTTCTTTGGTGTCGGATTCAGCAGCGTTTTCGGCGTCTTTTTCCTGCTTCTCAGGGCTGATCAAGCCCTGGGTGGCTTCACTCAATGCCTGCTCGGCGGCCTTGTGGGTGTCGTCGATGGCCTGCTTGGCCGACTCGGTGGCTTTGCCTAATACCTGTTGCGCGCTTTTCTCGACTTGATCACAGCCGCTGACCACTATCAATGAAAGCGCAAGCAACGACGCCGCGCCCAGGGAATTGAGTTTCATGATGTATTCCTCGTTAGAACCCTTGGGTCCAAGTAGTGGCCCCTCGATAGCGAGGCATTCTATGCAGGCGAACAGTTCAGGAAAATTCGTATTTTTCTCGCGTATACTTCGATTTTTACGAAGTGTAGGCCGTGATGCTCAATTATCGACAACTGCATTACTTCTGGGTGGTGGCCAAGACCGGCAGCATCGTGCGCGCCTGTGAGCAATTGAACCTCACGCCGCAGACCATCAGCGGGCAGATCAGCCTGTTGGAGCAGACCTTCGGTATTGCCCTGTTTCAGCGGGTCGGGCGCCAGCTTGAACTGACCGAAGCCGGGCGCCAGGCGCTGCCCTACGCCGAGCAGATGTTCCAGACCGGCAATGAACTGGAGGCGATGCTGCGCGCCCAGCCTGACGAGCAGCAGATCCCGTTCCGCGTTGGGGTGGCGGATGTGGTGCCCAAATCCATCGTGTACCGGCTGATCGCGCCGACCATGGAGTTGAGCGAACCGATCCGCATCACCTGCCGTGAAGACAAACTCGAACGTCTACTGGCCGACCTGGCGATCCAGCGCCTGGACCTGGTGATTTCCGACAGCCCCATGCCCACGCACTTGGACATCAAGGGCTACAGCCAGAAGCTGGGGGAATGCGGCATCAGTTTTTTCGCCACCCAGGCGTTGGCAGACCAGCATGGGGGGGATTTCCCACAGTGTTTGCAGGGCGCACCGCTGTTGATTCCGGGCGCTGAGACCGTGGTGCGCAGCCGTTTGCAGCGCTGGTTTGCCGAACAGCAGATTCAACCCCGCATCATCGGCGAGTTCGACGACAGCGCCTTGATGCAGGCCTTCGGGCAATCCGGCAGTGGGATTTTTATCGCGCCCAGCGTGATCGCCGACGAGGTGGTGCGCCAATACGGCGTGGCGCTGATCGGCCAGACCGATGCAGTGACCGAGTCGTTTTATGCGATCTCAGTGGAGCGCAAGGTCAAGCACCCCGGCATTGTGGCCATTACCGAGGGTGCCCGGCGGGAGTTGTTTACCGCCCTGCCCTGATCGCTCAGGCATTGAGCGCCGTGGGTTTGGCGGTCATCAGCCACAGTGCGAGCAGGATCGACACCAGGATAAACCCCGAAGCGGCAAACCCCAGGCTGCCCAGGCCCAGAGTGTCGATGACATGCCCGCCCACCATCGCGCCCAGGCCAATGCCGAGGTTGGCGCCGGCGATATTCAGCGACGCGGCAAACGCCGGTGCATGGGGCGCGGCCTTCATCAAGCGCACATGGCTGACCAGGAACATCGCCGCCTGGGTCACGCCCCACACCGCCATCGCCGCGGCCAGGCCGATGGTCGAGTGAATCGCCGGCACCACTGCCACCATGCCCGCGATCATGAACCCGCAGAACACCATGGACGCGATCAATGGGTGACGATCCACGGCACGTCCGCCGAGGGAGTTGCCAATCAGCCCGACCGCGCCAAAGCCCATCAGGCACCAGCCCACCAAGGTGCCGTCGAACCCGGCCAGCCGCTCAAGGATATCTGCCAGGTAGGTATAGGCGGTGAACATGCCACTGAACACCAGGATCGACAGCAGGATATGCCCCTGCATCACCGGGCTGCGCAGGATCTTGAATTGTGAGCGCAAGCTGGCTTGCTGGTGCTTGGCCGCGGTAACCGGCAGGTAGACATACAGCAGCAATGCCTTGGCCAGGGCAATCACCGCGAGCACGGCGAATGCGGTGCGCCAGCCGAACATATCGGAAATCAGCGTGCCCACCGGAATACCAAATACGGTGGCGCAAACAATGCCAAAGCCGATTTTTTCAATCGCACGCCCGGCGAACTCAGGGCCGACAATGTCTACCGCCGTTTCGCTGGCGAGGGCCCAGAATACTGGCAAGCCCAAGGCGGGAATCAAACGGGCCACGGCCATCACCCAGATATTCGGCGCCAAAGCCGCCACGGTGTTGGCCGCTGCAAACATGATCAGGATGCTGATAAACAGGCGCTTGCGCGAAAAGCGCGCGCAGTAGGCCGTGAGGAACGGGCCGAACGCGGCCACGGTGAACGCGAACAGCGTCACCAGCAGCCCCGCCTGGGACACGCTGACGTTCAGGTCCCGAGCAATCGACGGCAACAGGCCGACGATGACGAATTCTGTGGTCAGCACGGTAAAACCGGCGGCTGACAGCAGCAGGATAGGAAACAACATGAAAACTCCAGAAACGACGACATCAACGACAGCCCGAAGGGCCCGCTGACGGAGAGGAAAGATGAGAGGGGGGAATCTTAACAGAACATGTCCGGATTTGACCAAGCCCGGCTGAAACGGGTGACGGAATGCCGCAGCAAACGAGACGTGCCCTACAGCATGCTAGACTTCGCGCCTACTTCCTACAGTACTTTCTGCCTGCAATGCTGTGCCCTACTAAAAAAACTAGAGACAACTCTTTATGACTGCTGCCCCTTCCCTGTTGCAACGTTTAATGCGCGTCAGCCTGGTCTCCCAAATTGTCATCGGCCTGATTGCCGGGATCGTGCTGGCCCTGCTGTTCCCCGAGGCCGCGCGCGCCACCGGTTTTATCGGCAAGGTGTTTGTCACGGCGCTGAAGGCTGTCGCGCCAATCCTGGTGTTTGTGCTGGTCATGGCCTCGATTGCCAACCATAAGCATGGCCAGGAAACCCATATCCGCCCGATCCTGTTCCTGTATCTGCTCGGCACCTTTGCCGCCGCCGTGGTTGCGGTGGTTGCCAGCATGATGTTTCCGTCGTTCCTGGTATTGGCTACCCATGACGCCACGGTGAGCGCTCCTGGGGGCATTGGCGAAGTGTTGCAAAGCCTGCTGCTCAGTGTGGTGGATAACCCGGTCAGTGCACTGATGAACGCCAACTTCATCGGCATCCTCGCCTGGGCCATCGGCATGGGCATCGCTATTCGCCATGCCGGTGAGACCACCCGTACGGTATTGGACGACTTGTCCAACGGCGTCACCCTGATCGTACGCGTGGTGATCCGCTTCGCCCCGCTGGGTATCTTCGGTCTTGTGGCCTCCACCCTCGCCACCTCTGGTTTCGACGCCCTGCTCGGCTATGCCCACCTGCTGGTCGTGCTGATCGGCTGCATGTTGTTCGTGGCACTGGTGATCAACCCGGCCATCGTGTTCTGGAAACTGCGTCGCAACCCTTACCCGCTGGTGCTGATGTGCCTGCGCGAAAGCGGCATCACCGCGTTTTTCACCCGCAGCTCGGCGGCGAACATTCCGGTCAACCTGGCGCTGAGCAAACGCCTGGGCCTGCATGAAGACACCTACTCGGTGTCGATCCCCCTCGGTGCCACCATCAACATGGCCGGCGCCGCCATCACTATCACCGTGCTGACCCTGGCGGCCGTGCACACCCTGGGCATCGCCGTGGACATGCCAACCGCCGTGCTGCTCAGCGTGGTCGCTGCGGTGTGTGCCTGCGGTGCATCGGGGGTGGCGGGTGGTTCGCTGCTGTTGATTCCCCTGGCGTGCAGCCTGTTTGGCATCCCCAGTGAAATCGCCATGCAGGTAGTGGCCGTCGGTTTCATCATCGGCGTGCTGCAGGACTCGGCGGAAACCGCACTCAACTCGTCTACCGATGTGCTGTTTACCGCGGCGGCGTGTTTGGGCAAGGAAGAACAGGCCGCTTAACACAGCCCCATAAAAAAGCCCGGTGCCGTTCGCAGAGAACGGCACCGGGCTTTTTTGTGCTTGCGGGTTTAGAACGCGCCCATGTAATCGCGCTTGCCCACTTCCACACCGTTATGACGCAGCAGCGCATAAGCGGTGGTGACGTGGAAGAAGAACTGCGGCAGGCCGTAGGTCAGCAGGTAGGACTGACCGCTGAAGCGCTTCTCTTTCGGGGTGCCTGGGCGCGTGACGATCTCGATGCCTTCCTTGCCGTCGATCTGCTCGGGCTTGATGGTGTCGACAAAGGCCAGGACCTTGGCGATCAACGCTTGCAGGTCGGCAAAGGTGACTTCGCTGTCTTCGTACTTCGGTACTTCGATCTCGGCCAGGCGTGCCGACACACCTTTGGCGAAGTCCACGGCGATCTGCACCTGGCGCACCAACGGGAACATGTCCGGGAACAGGCGCGCTTGCAGCAAGGCGTTGGGCTCGATGTTCTTGGCGCTGGCGTGGGCTTCAGCTTTGTTCAGCACATCGCTGAGGGCGTTGAGCATTTGCTTGAAGACCGGGATGGAAGCGGCGTACAGGGAAATAGTCATGACAGTCTCACGGTAATGGCGGGGTTGGAACCAGCCGCGATTATAGCCATGCCTGGCGCTTGTCTTTTATTTTTTCAAGCTTAGGCTAAGGGGCTTCACTGCATAGGGAAAGCGCGATGACCGCCGAGCACGACACCGACACCCCTGAGCCGCGCCTGAACAGCACGGAAATCCGCATCCTGGGCTGCCTGATCGAAAAACAGGCGACCAACCCGGAAACCTACCCCCTCACCCTCAACGCCTTGGTGCTGGCCTGCAACCAGAAGACCAGCCGCGAGCCGGTGATGAACCTCAGCCAAGGCCAGGTCGGCCAGAGCCTGCGCGCGCTCGAAGGCCAAGGCTTCACGCGCCTGGTGATGGGCAGCCGCGCCGACCGCTGGGAGCACCGTGTGGACAAGGCCCTGGAACTGGTGCCGGCCCAGGTGATCCTGACCGGGCTGCTGTTCCTGCGGGGGCCGCAGACCGTCAACGAGTTGCTCACCCGCAGCGGGCGTATGCATGACTTTGAGGATGCCGAACAGGTTGTGCATCAGCTCGAACGCCTGATTGCTCGGGGATTGGCGCTGCTGGTGCCGCGTCAGGCGGGGCAGCGTGAAGACCGATACACCCATGCGCTGGGGGACCCAGCGGATATTGAGGCGATTATGACCGCACGGGGGAATCCGGTAGAGCGTAGCGCGGGGGCTGTTTCGGTGGAGCGGATTGAAGAGCTGGAAGCGCGGATTGCCGCACTGGAAGAACGGCTGGCGCAGCTGGAACAGGCATAACGCAGATAAACATGTGGGAGCTGGCTTGCGGCCTTCGCGAGCAAGCCAGCTCCCACAGTGGATTGGAGTAAGGCTTTAGCTGCGAGCAAAGGCCACCGCTGCCTCGAACTGCTCCTGAGTAGGCCGCACGCCGGTATAAAGCACAAACTGCTCCAACGCCTGGATAGCGATCACCTCCAGCCCGGTAATCACCCGCTTGCCCTGGGCACGACCACGCACGATCAACGGCGTTTCCGCCGGGATCGCCACCACATCGAAGACCGTCTCAGCCTGATCGATTGCCTCGGCCTCAAACGCCAACGCATCCGCCTCGACCCCGCCGGTCATGCCGATGGGTGTCACGTTGATCAGCATCTGTGGCCGCAGGCTGCCCAGATCCGCCTGCCACTGATACCCCAGGTTCCTGGCCAATGCCTGGCCCGCCACCTCATTACGCGCCACGATCACGCCATTGGCGTACCCTCCGTCACGCAAGGCGCTGGCGACCGCCTTGGCCATACCGCCGCTGCCGCGCAGGGCGAAGCTGGAGTCCTTGGGCACCGCGTGTTTTTTCAGCAATTGCTCGATGGCGATGTAGTCGGTGTTGTAAGCCTTGAGGTGGCCGTTGGTGTTGACGATGGTGTTCAGGGAGTCGATGGCTTGAACCGAATCGTCGAGTTCGTCCATCAAGGCAATGGCGGCCTCCTTGAACGGCATGGACACCCCGCAACCCCGCACACCCAGGGCGCGGATACCGCCGATCGCGCCGGGCAAGTCCTGGCTGCTGAAGGCTTTATAGTAAAAATTCAGACCCAGCTGTTCATACAGGTGGTTATGAAAACGCAGGCCAAAGTTCCCAGGGCGCGCCGACAGCGACATGCACAGTTGGGTGTCCTTGTTGGGGTGCATCTGCATGGATAACTCCTTGAAGTAAGCAAATCGGTACAGACCTTACACAACCTTTACCCATTGGCCGTGCTGTTTTCTCGAAATACGTTGTCTTAAAAGTATCCCCGCGACAATCCTTGAGTCTATTGATTGCAGACCACAAGCGCAGGGGCTAACCGAGGAAAGACCATCATGCGTAAACTCCCCAGGATCGCCTTGCTTATCGGCGCACTCGCGATGGCCGGCCAAGCCTCCGCCCACGGTGGTGGTTGGGGTGGCCCGGCCGTGTTCGGTGCGCTTGTCGGCGCAGCGGTAGTCGGCTCTGTGGTTGCCAGCCAGCCGCGTGAGGTGTACGTGCAACAACCGGTGTATGTGCAGCCGCAGCCGGTGTATGCCGCGCCGCAGCCGGTGTATGCCGCGCCGCCGCCGGTCTACTACGCGCCACCGCCACCGGTGTATGTGCAACAGCAGGTTTACTATCGCCCGGCGCCCGTCTACTACGGCCCACCGCGCGGTTATTATGGGCCGCCTCGCGGTTATTACGGCCCGCCCCACGGCTACTACCGCCATGGTTGGTAAGTTTTAATCCGTTGACAGCCACAGGCCTCGCCCACACGCGGGGCCTTTTTTTGCCTGGGAAGTCCGGATTAATCCTGCCAGTGTCGCTGTGAGAACAACGTACGAGCAGCAATCCCACATGATAAGCGTCAAATATCCTCTTGATCGATGACGGGCTGCGCTGTCATGTTTGCGTCACAAAACAGTCGCACTATCGACCCAGTCCAACCAATAACAATTAAGGACGATTGACCATGCCCACACAAAACCCGCACCGCACCGCCGGCCTTTGCACCTCCAGCAAGGTCTACAGCGCCTTGACTGAACTCAAGCACCTTGAAGGCCATCGCAGCGCCAAGTTCCTCGCATTGCTGGCAGAAAACCTGGTGCGCAAGGGCCTGCTCAGTGAGCACGAAGTGGTGAACATGCTCGACCAGGTGGTGGACTAACGCCTGACGTTGATGTCGACTATCGAGCCAGGTGATTTTTCCCAGGCACCGGCAAACCGTAAGGTGACCTCCATAACGTTTGGAGGTACTTATGCCCACTATTCAAATCATGTCCGTCATCGGCAGCGCCGTCCCCGCCCCTCTGCGCAAACTGGGCTTGCTCGCCTGCTGGTACGTTGTGCGCGATGGCGAGCCGATCAGCGGCCCGCTCACTTCGTTATCCGATGCCGAGACACAGCGCCGAATGGCAACCGACTTCAGGCTCGAGGCCTGAAAGCTAAGGCAATGGCAACTTGACCCGCGGCTTGGTTTCGACGAACAACGCCCAGCACGACATGAACAACGCTGCCACCAGCGGCCCGATGACAAAGCCGTTAAGGCCGAACACCGACAGGCCGCCCAAGGTCGAGATCAGGATCAGGTAGTCCGGCATCTTGGTGTCCTTGCCCACCAGGATCGGGCGCAGCACGTTGTCCACCAGGCCAATCACGAACACCCCGAACAGCCCCAGCACCACGCCCTGCCAGATCGAACCGCTCAACAGGAAATAAACCGCCACCGGCCCCCAGACCAGCCCGGCACCCACCGCTGGCAGTAGTGACAGGAACGCCATCAGCACGGCCCAGAGCAAAGCACTCGGGATGTCCAGGAACCAGAAGATCAAGCCACCCAGCGCACCCTGGGTCACGGCCACCAGCACGTTGCCCTTGACCGTGGCGCGCACCACGCGGTTGAACTTGAGCTGCAGGCGACGCTTTTGCGGCTCGGCCAACGGTACTGCCGTGCGCACCTTGCGTACCAGTTCCGGGCCATCGCGCAGCAGGAAAAACAGCAGGTACAGCATGATGAAAAAGCTCACCAGGAAATCAAACGTACCCTGGCCGAAGCTGAACGCCTGGGAGGCAAAGAACTGACTGCCCTGCATCGCGCCCTTGACGACCTTTTCCCGCAGCCCTTCAAGGTTGCCCATGCCGAAACGGTCGAGCAACTGCTGGAAATACGGCGGTAAAACGTTCTTGAATTGCTCGATATAACCCGCTACGTCGAGTTTGCCGCTCTCGATGTTTTTGTAGAGCGTGGCCCCCTCTTGCACCAGCAAAGCACTGGTGATGATCACCGGCAGAATCGCGATCACCAGGCACACCATCAAGGTGGTCAGGGAGGTCAGGTTGCGGTTCCAGCTAAAACGTTGCTGCAGGCGGCGCTGCATCGGCGCAAAGATAATGCCCAGGATCACCGCCCAGAACACCGCACCGTAGAACGGCAGCAATATCCAGATAAAAGCCACGGTGACCAAGGCCAGTAGCAGCAACAGGGTTTTGAATTGCAGGTTGGTTTGATTCATGTCCGGTCCATGTCAGAAAAACAGGGCCGATGGCGGCCCTGTTGCTTAGTCCGCAGCCAAACGTGGGAGTGCCCTTGTTTATCGAACAAGCATAGATCGCGTTATTTAGACCTGGGTCAATATCCCGTTATCGCTCCAGCACTACCCTCGCGCCTTTTTGCGACCCACACCCATGCGCCCGATAACAGCCCCCGAACTGCTCGCTCCCGCTGGCACCCTGAAAAACATGCGCTACGCCTTCGCCTACGGTGCCGACGCGGTCTATGCCGGCCAACCGCGCTACAGCCTGCGGGTGCGCAATAACGAGTTCGACCACGCCAACCTGGCCCTCGGCATCCAGGAAGCCCATGACCTGGGCAAGCGCTTCTACGTGGTGGTGAACATTGCGCCGCACAACGCCAAGCTCAAGACCTTCCTCAAGGACCTGGCGCCCGTGATCGCCATGGGCCCGGATGCGCTGATCATGTCCGATCCTGGGCTGATCATGCTGGTGCGCCAGCACTTCCCGCAGATGCCCATCCACCTGTCGGTGCAGGCCAATACGGTGAATTGGGCCAGCGTGGCGTTCTGGCAGCAACAAGGCATTTGCAGGGTGATTCTGTCGCGGGAGCTGTCTCTGGAAGAGATTGGCGAAATCCGCCAGCAGGTGCCGACGATGGAGTTGGAGGTGTTTGTACATGGCGCCTTGTGCATGGCCTATTCCGGGCGGTGCCTGCTGTCGGGCTATATGAACAAACGCGATGCCAACCAGGGCACTTGCACCAATGCCTGCCGCTGGAAATACCAGGCCACGCCGGCCGTGGAGAATGCCACTGGCGATATCGTCCATGAATACCAACCCACATTGGGCATCGGCACGCCCACCGATCAGGTGTTCCTGCTACAAGAGGCCAATCGCCCCGATGACCCCATGCCTGCTTTCGAAGACGAACACGGCACCTACATCATGAACGCCAAGGACCTGCGCGCCGTGCAGCATGTGGAGCGCCTGGCACAGATGGGCTTGCATTCGTTGAAGATCGAAGGCCGCACCAAGTCCCACTTCTACTGCGCGCGCACCACCCAGGTGTACCGCCAGGCCATCGATGACGCAGTGGCCGGCCGGGCGTTTGACCGCGGCTTGATGACCAACCTCGAGTCCCTGGCCCAGCGTGGCTACACCGAAGGTTTCCTGCGCCGCCACGTGCACGATGAATACCAGAACTACCAGAACGGCAGCTCGGTTTCCGAGCGCCAGCAGTTTGTCGGGGAGCTGACCGGCGAGCGCCGTGGCGCGTTGGCCGAGGTGAAGGTGAAGAATCGCTTTGTGCTGGGCGACCACCTGGAGTTGATGACGCCCGCCGGCAATTTTCATTTTGACTTGCCGAGCCTGCATAACGCCAAGGGCGAAAGCATTGAGGTGGCGCCGGGGGACGGGCATACGGTGTATGTGCCGATTCCGGCGCAGATGGACCTGCGTTTTGGCCTGCTGATGCGCGACGTTTAAACCCTGCCGTGGGTTGGATGGATCAGATCCTGAACTGGCCTACCAACTGCCCGAGGCGCTGGCCCAGATCTGCCAGGCTGCGAGACGTCTGAGCGCCCAACTGGGTTTCGTCCGCCACGCTGTCCACCGCTACGGCAATCTGATGCACGCTGCGGTTGATCTCTTCCGCCACGGCGGTCTGCTCTTCCGCGGCGCTGGCAATCTGGGCGTTCATTGAGTTGATGGTGCCAATCAGTTGCGCCATGGTGTCCAGGGACGCGCCGGCCTGGTTGGCCTGGGCCGAGGTGCCGTCGCCGGCATCGCTGGAGCGGCGCATAGCGTCCACGGCCGCCTCGGTGCCTTTTTGCAGGCGATCGATCATGCCCTGGATTTCCTGGGTGCTGGTTTGGGTGCGACTGGCCAGGGCACGCACTTCATCGGCGACCACGGCAAAGCCACGCCCAGCCTCCCCGGCCCGTGCGGCCTCGATGGCAGCGTTGAGCGCCAGCAGGTTGGTTTGCTCGGCGATAGAGCGGATCACGCCGAGCACACTGACGATTGACGACACATCCTGCTGCAGGCTGTCCAGGGACACGCCGCTGCTGCGAATGTCGTTCACCAGCGCATGGATCTGCGCGATGCTGCCGTCCACCACCCGCTTGGCGGCCTGGCCTTCGGCGTCGGTCTGCTGCGCAGCGACGGCGGCGCCTTGGGCACTGCGTGCCACTTCGTGGGCCGCCGAGGACATCTGGTTGATCGCGGTGGCCACCTGGTCGGTCTCGTGGCGCTGGCGTTCCATGGCCTGCTCTGAGCGCTGGGCCTGGTCGGACACCTGGCTCACCAGCCCGGTGAGTTGGGCGGTCATGTCGGTGATCTGGCGCACCAGGCCGTGGATTTTATCGACAAAGCGGTTGAATGCACCGGCCAGATCGCCGAGTTCATCCTGGCTGGTAATGGCCAGGCGGCGCGTCAGGTCGCCTTCACCCGCGGCGATGTCATCGAGGTTGGCCTTCATCAGGTGCAGCGGGCGCAGGATGGTATTGGCCAGCAGCATGCCCACGGCGGCGATCACCAGCAACACCACCACGGCCACGCCGAGGATGCTCAACAGTACGCCTTGCATGCGCTTCTCGACTTTTGCCTGCACCACCGCCACTTGGGCGTCGATGCCATCGAGGTTCACCGAGGTGCCGATCACCATGTCCCACTTGGGCAGATACTCGGTATAGCCGAGCTTGGGCACCAGCTCGGTCTGGCCGGGCTGGGTCGAGCTGTATTGCAGGTAGTGGGTGCCGTCCTTGCCGACCTTGACCAGGTCGCGGTTGACGTAGACGCCGTTGGGGTCGCGGTTGTCCTTGAAGCTTTTGCCCACGCCGTCCGGGCTGTTGCCCTTGAACAGGCGGATGGTTTCGGAGTCGTAGCCGAAGAAATAGCCGTCTTTGCCGTAGCTGGTATTGGATAACAACTTGACCACCTGCGCCCGCGCCGCGCTGTCGCCGGGGGCTGCCGCGTCGTAGAGCGGCTTGATGGTGGTCATGGCCACCTCGACATAACTTTGCAGGGTGGCCTTGGCGTCGTTGAGCAGGCGCTGACGGGTTTCATCCACCTCGTTGCGGGCCTGGCCCTGCAGAATCCACACGGTGGTCAGGCTGATGACCACGGCAAACAACAACACCGGCACGACAGCAAGGGCCAGGACTTTGGCCTTCAAACTCAGACGCATGGCTTTTCTCTCTTGTTAGTGGCGACTTGAGAGGTTAACGGCCATGTGAGCGATTACTGTAGGAGCGAGCTTGTGTGGCGAGGCAGCTTGCTGCCGCTGGGGTGCGCAGCGCCCGCACGCTTTTTTGGGGCTGCTTCGCAGCCCAGCGGGAGCAAGCTCCCTCGCCACAGAGGTTCTCGCCTGGATCAGAGCGTCATCGCGGCCAGCCAGCCGAACGCCAGCAGCGGCAGGTTGTAGTGCAGGAAGGTCGGCACCACGGTGTCCCAGATATGGTGGTGCTGGCCGTCGATGTTCAGGCCGGAGGTGGGGCCTAGGGTGGAGTCCGAGGCAGGCGAACCGGCGTCGCCCAAGGCACCGGCGGTACCAACGATGCACACGATGGCCACCGGGCTGAAGCCCAACTGCACACACAGCGGCACGAAAATCGCCGCGAGGATCGGCACCGTGGAAAACGACGAGCCGATGCCCATGGTCACCAACAACCCCACCAGCAGCATCAACAACGCCCCGACGCCCCGGCTATGGCCGATGAACGCTGCCGAGGCTTGCACCAGCGAGTTCACGTCACCGGTGGCCTTGAGCACTTCGGCAAAGCCTGAGGACGCGATCATGATGAAGCCGATCATCGCCATCATCTTCATGCCTTCGGTGAACAGGTCATCGGTGTCGCGCCAGCGCACGATGCCCGACACCGAGAAGATCAGGAACCCGGCCAGGGCGCCGATGATCATCGAGTCCAGCCACAACTGGATGATGAACGCCGAGGCGATCGCCAGGCCGGCCACCAGCAGGGTCAGCGGGTTGTACTGCACCGCCACTTGCTCGACACGTTCGATTTTCTTCAGGTCGTACACACGCTTTTTGCGGTAGCTGATCAGCACCGCCACCAGCAGGCCGACCACCATGCCCAGCGCCGGCAGGCCCATGGCGTGGGTGACGTTGACCCCGCTGATATCCACCCCGCTCTTGGCGACGTTGGCCAGCAGGATCTGATTGAGGAAGATATTGCCAAAGCCCACCGGCAGAAACATGTACGGGGTGATCAGGCCGAAGGTCATCACGCAGGCGATCAGGCGACGGTCCAGTTGCAGCTTGGTCAGTACATACAGCAGCGGCGGTACCAGCAGCGGAATAAACGCAATGTGGATCGGCAAGATGTTCTGCGAGGCAATCGCCACCACCCACAACAGGCCGATCAGCAGCCATTTGACGTGGTTGCCACCGCTGGCGTCCTGGCGGTCCACCAGCAGCAAGGCTTTGTCCGCCAGCGCATGGGCCAGGCCGGACTTGGCAATCGCCACGGCGAAAGCACCGAGCAATGCGTAGGACAAGGCCACGGTTGCGCCGCCGCCCAGCCCGCCGTTGAAGGCCTTGAGCGTGGCCTCGATGCCTAGACCACCGGTCAAGCCACCCACCAGGGCGCCGACGATAATGGCGATGACCACATGCACGCGGGACAGGCTGAGTACCAGCATGGTGCCGACCGCGGCGATGACTGCGTTAATCATGGTTACCTCAAGCAGAAACAAAAAAGACAGGCATGCCCGCGCGCGGCCCATGGGAACAGCTGCCGGCGTGCAGGCTTGAAAGAGGTCTTATTAGAGGGCGCGCACTTTGCAGGAGCTGGGCTGTCATGTCAAAAACTGTGGTGAGACAAAGCCCTCTGCACAGATAAAGAAATACCGGCACTGGCCGATACGCTGTCTCTATGTGCTTTCAGGTAAGGATGTCCCGATGTCGCTCAGGCAGCTCTCCATTCAATGGAAAATCACCCTGCTGGCGGGCCTCTGCCTGCTGGGGATCGTGACCCTGCTGGTGGGTCTGTCGCTGTATCGCATGGCGCAGAGCTCGCAGCAGGTCAAGGCGTCCAGCATGCAGATGCTCGACGAAGCTGCCCAGTCGCGCATCGAGGCCCAAGGCGAAGTGCAAGCGCTGGGCATTCGCCAGCAGTTCATGGATGCTTACCAGTACGGCCATGGCTTTTCCCGCCAGGTGTTGTTTTTGCGCGAGCAGGCCGAGAAGCGCTTTCTCGATGCCTTCGACACCCGTGAAGACCTGACGCGCCAGGTCAAGGCCGCCCTGCAGGCCAACCCCGACCTGCTCGGCCTGTCCCTGGTGTTCGAAGCCAATGCGCTGGACGGCAAGGACGAACTGTTCGCCAACCAGGCGGAACTGGGCAGCAATGACAAAGGCCGTTTCGCGCTGTACTGGTCGCAACCGACGCCGGGGAAAATCACCTCGATGGCGCTGCCCGAGAGCGACATGGCCGACACCTCCATCGGCCCCAGCGGCGAAAAGGCCAACGCCTGGTTCACCTGCCCGCGCACGACTCTCAAGCCTTGTGTGATCGAGCCCTACTTCTATGTGATCGACGGCCAGAACGTGCTGATGACCAGCATCGTGTTCCCGCTGATGGTCAATGGCAAAGTCATCGCCTCGCTGTCGGTGGATATCAACCTCAACAGCCTGCAGGCGGTCAGCCAACAGGCCAGCCAGAAACTGTACGACGGCCAGACCCAGGTCAGCATCCTCAGCGCCACTGGCTTATTGGCTGGCTACAGCCCGGATGCCAGCAAACTCAGCCAACGCCTGGAGCAGGTCGACCCGGCCAGCGGCGCACAGCTGACCAGTGCCTTGGCCAGCAGTACCCAGACCCGCAGCCTGCGCACCGACCACCAACTCAAGGTACTGGCGCCTTTTGCGCCGATTCCCGGCGGTAAGGCGTGGGGCGTATTGCTGGATGTACCTGAAAAAGTCCTGGTCGCCCCCGCCGAAGCGCTGAAAAACCAGCTGGACGCCGACAACGCCAAAGGCACCCTGCTGGAACTGGGCCTGGGCCTGCTGGCCGCCGTGGTCGGCTTGATCCTGGTGTGGCTGATGGCACGCAGCGTGACCCGGCCAATCCTCGGCGTGGCGCACATGCTTGAGGATATCGCCAGCGGCGAAGGCGACCTGACCCGGCGCCTGGCCTATGCCAAACAGGACGAACTGGGCCAATTGGCCGGCTGGTTCAACCGTTTCCTCGACAAGCTGCAGCCGATCATTGCCGAGGTCAAACGCTCGGTGCAGGACGCTCGCGGCACCGCCGACCAGTCCGCCGCTATTGCCACGCAAACCAGCGCCGGCATGGAGCAGCAGTACCGTCAGGTGGATCAGGTGGCCACCGCATCCCACGAAATGAGCGCCACCGCCCAGGACGTGGCCCGCAGCGCCGCCCAGGCGGCCCAAGCCGCCCGAGATGCCGACCAGGCGACTCGCCAAGGCTTGACGGTTATCGACCGCACCACCGCCAACATTGGCGAGCTCGCCGCCGACATGAGCACCGCTATGACCCAAGTTGAAGGCTTGGCCGCCAACAGCGAACAGATCGGCTCGGTGCTCGAAGTGATTCGCGGCATCGCCGAGCAGACCAACCTGTTGGCGCTCAACGCCGCCATCGAAGCCGCTCGCGCCGGTGAAGCCGGCCGCGGTTTTGCCGTGGTCGCCGACGAAGTGCGCAACCTGGCACGGCGCACCCAGGAATCGGTGGAAGAAACCCGCCTGGTGATCGAACAATTGCAAACCGGTACCAGCGATGTGGTCGGTTCCATGGGCAACAGCTATCGCCAGGCCCAGGGCAGCGTCGAACAGGTCGGCCAGGCCGTCACCGCCTTGCGCCAGATTGGCGATGCGGTCACGGTGATCAGCGACATGAACCTGCAAATCGCCAGCGCCGCGGAAGAGCAAAGCGCCGTGGCCGAAGAGATCAACAGCAACGTGGCGACCATTCGCGATGTGACCGAATCGTTGTCGGAGCAGGCCAATGAATCGGCGCGGGTCAGCCAGGCGTTGAACAGCCTGGCGAACCAGCAGCAGGGGTTGATGGATCAGTTTCGGGTCTGAATGTAGCTAGGCTTTTCTGTGGGGGTCGGGCTTGCCCCAATGCCAGTCCGTTAAGGGCTTTTTGTAGGAGCGAGCTTGCTCGCGAAAAACTCACAGGCGCGGCGTTCATTCAGGATGCCCGCGTTATCGTTGACGTTTTTCGCGAGCAAGCTCGCTCCTACAGTAGGCGATGCAAACACCTCGGTATTTCAGGTAAACCGAGTCGATGCTATCGCAGGCAAGCCAGCTCCCACATTTTGAGCAGCGGTGTGCCAGTGTCAGCGGCGTGGCAACTGGATCAATACCTTGAGCCCACCCAGCTCACTCTCCTGCAGTTGCAACACCCCACCCCACACCTCAACAATGTCGCGCACGATCCCCAAACCCAGGCCATGGCCAACCCTTTGCTCATCCAGGCGTGCGCCACGGCTAAACACTTGGTCGCGCTGAGCCTCAGGGATGCCGGGGCCGTCGTCTTCCACCGCCAGCCGATAGCCCTGGGGCGTCTTGCTGACGCTCAGGCGTACCTCGGCGTCCGCCCATTTACAGGCGTTGTCCAACAGATTGCCCAGCAGTTCCAGCAGGTCTTCACGGTCCCAGGGCAGTTGCAGGCCCGGCGCCACCTGATAGCTGAGGTCCAGGTGTTCGCCGTGGATCATGCGCAGGGTGGCCAGTAAACCGGGCAGCTCTTGTTCACAGTCAAACAACGCGCCCGGCAAGGCATCGCCCGCCAGGCGCGCACGGTTGAGTTCACGGTTGAGGCGCTGCTGCACCTGCTCCAATTGCTCGCGCAGCAACTGGCTCAGTTGCGGATGATCCTTGAGGGCGTCACTGGAGGCGGCGCTCAACAACACTGCCAGCGGGGTTTTCAGCGCATGCCCCAGGTTGCCAAGGGCGTTGCGGGAGCGCTTGAGGCTGTCTTCGGTGTGCGCCAACAGGTGGTTGATCTGCGCCACCAGGGGCTCCAGCTCAAGCGGCACTTGGGTGTCGAGTTGCGAGCGTTGGCCTTGTTGCAGTTGGGCGATCTGGTTGCGTGCGGTCTCCAGGGGGCGCAGGGCACGGCGCACGGTGACCCGTTGCAGGATCAGCACCAACAGCAGCGCCGCTAGCCCCATCACCAGGCCGACCTGGCGCATCAGGCGAAAGCTTTCGCGCACAGGCGTGTAGTCCTGGGCCACGCTGATGGAAATCGATTGGCCGAAGCGCTTGTAGTCCGAGCGCAGCACCAACAGTTGCTGGCCTTCGGGCCCCAGTTGCAGGTTGCCCTTGAGCCCCGCCACCGGGAGCCGGGGCAGTTCCTGGTCCCACAATGAACGGGAGCGCCAATGCACATCGGCAAAGTCGATACGAAAGTAATGCCCGGAAAACGGCCGCTGGTACGCCGGCGACAGGCGTTGCTCATCCAACTGCACGCCGTTGGGCCCACGCACCAGCGCCACCAGCAGATTTTCGCTGTCGTTGCGCAAGCCCGCTTCAAGGTAGCGTTGCAAACCCGCCTCGAACAACCACAGGCTGGTTTGCGCCAGCACCACGCCGACAATCACCATCACGCTGATCAACCCCAGGCTCAAGCGCCGCTGGATCGACCTCATGCCGGGGTGGCGCCGAAACGGTAGCCCTGGCCACGCCGGGTCTCGATCACGCTGCGGCCCAATTTGCGCCTTAGATGGTTGACGTGCACCTCCAGCACATTGGAGTCGCGCTCGGTCTCGCCGTCATACAAGTGTTCGGCCAGGTGGCTTTTGGACAGGATCTGTTCGGGATGCAGCATGAAATAGCGCAACAAACGAAACTCGGCAGCCGTCAGCTGGATCTCGGCGCCGTCACGTAGCACGCACTGGCGCCCTTCATCCAGATGCAGGCCGGCAGCTTGCAGGGTGGGCTGGTTCGTCTGGCCATGGGAGCGGCGCAGCAGCGACTGGATGCGCAGGTACAGCTCTTCGGGGTGAAAGGGTTTGCTCAGGTAATCATCGGCGCCGGCCTTGAGCCCTTCGATACGCTCGGCCCAGGAATCGCGGGCCGTGAGGATCAGCACTGGTATGGCCAACGAGGCGGCGCGCCATTGCGCCAGCACTTCAAGCCCGGGTAAACCGGGCAGGCCAAGGTCAAGGATGATCAAGTCATACGGCTCGCTGCGTCCTTGATACACGGCGTCGCGGCCATCGGCCAGCCAGTCGACCGCGTAGCCCTGGCGCTGCAGGCCGGCCATCAGTTCGTCGGCCAGGGGCACGTTGTCTTCCACCAGGAGCAGGCGCATCAGTCTTCCTCATCTTTGATCAGGTCGCCATTGGTGGCATCCAGCTTGATCTCGCGCACCACGCCCTCGGTGGTCACCAGTTCCACTTCATAGGCGTATTGCCCGTGTTTCTTTTCCAGTTCGGCTTCCAGCAGCCGTGAGCCGGGGTATCGCGCCATGGCCTGCTGCAACAGCTGTTCCAATGGCAGGATGACGCCTTGTTGGCGCAGGGCCAGGGCTTCGTCCTGATTGAGGTCGCGGGCCGCGAGGCTGGAACAAAACACCATGAGCACCAGCGCCACGCGACTGCCGACGCGTAAATTTACCTTCATTACGTATCCTGATGATTCTTGAGAACCTGCCCGGTGAGCGCGTTCAATTCAACATCCCATTCAATGCCGTCGGTATCTCGTAGCTCGACTTCATAGACGTACTTGCCGTATTCCTCATCCAGATCGGTGTCCAGCAGCGTCGAACCAGGGTGAAGGGCCAGGGCCGTGGCTTCCAACTGATCGAAAGCGACAATTGTAACAGTGGCCGGCACGATCAGTGGCTTGTCGGGGTCCACGGCGGCGGCCGGGGTCGCCGTAACGAGGATGATAGCGGCGGCGCCCAGGGCAGTGAGGCGCTTCATGATAAGTCTCCGTTACATGATGTTTTCCTACATCGGCCACCGTACGCCCTGCAACTTAACTGAAACTGAATTGCCACCATGGCAATTCCAGTCAAGCCATTTTTCCCACTGCCTGCGAGATTTCCTATACTGCCCCGCTCGCCTCAACAGAGACCGGTATGACAGCCATCCATATCAAGTTCCCGGCCTTGACCCTCAAGGCCGGTAAACGCGCCATCACCCGCATCCGCGAGCAGGGCCTTGCGCCTGCCGACGTCGGTATCCTCTCCGGCGCGGCTGGCGGCCCCAAGGCCCTGGGTATCCAAGGGCTCGACCTGGCGCTGTTCGGTGATTGGTTGCCCCGTGCGCCGCGCGAGCGTGCGCTGATCGGCGCGTCCATTGGCTCCTGGCGGTTTGCCAGCGCCTGCCTGCCCGACCCGGTGCAAGGTTTGCTCGACTTGGGCCGGCTGTACAACGAGCAGCGCTTTGCCAAAGGCGTGACCATGGCGCAAGTCAGCCAGAGCTGCCAACGCATGCTCGACGACCTGCTGGCCGGGCGCGATGCGCGGGTGCTGGACAACCCCGACTATCGGCTGAACATCATGGTGGTCAAGAGCCACGGTTTGCTCGCCGATGACCACCGTGGGCGGCTGGGGCTGGGCCTGTCATCGGTGATTGCCGATAACCTGCGGGGCCGCGCACGGCTGTCGCGGCATTTCGAGCGGCTGATCATCCACGACCCGCGTCAGGCGCCTCCGGTACACCCCCTGAAGGATTTCCCCTCGCGCTTTCTCACCCTGGACGTGGGCAACCTGCGCCAGGCGTTGCTCGCGTCCGGGTCGATCCCCATGGTCATGCAAGGCGTACGCGACCTGCCTGGGGCCGGGGCCGGCACCTACCGCGACGGCGGCCTGCTGGACTACCACCTCGACCTGCCCTACCACGGCGATGACATCGTGCTGTACCCGCATTTTACTGACCGGGTCATCCCCGGCTGGTTCGACAAGGGCCTGCCATGGCGGCGCAGCAACCAGCAGGGCTTGCAGGATGTGTTACTGCTGGCGCCGTCCAGGGACTACCTGGCCCGCCTGCCCCACGGCAAGCTGCCAGACCGCAGCGACTTCAAGCGTTTCATGGGCGATGATCCAGGCCGCAACAAATATTGGCAAACTGCCATGAGCGAGAGCCAACGACTGGGGGATGAGTTTTTGGCATTGGCGGATAACGGCAAGCTCGGCGACCGTTTGCTCGCCCTTTAAGTGTAGGAGCGAGCTTGCTCGCGAAGGTCGTCAACGATAACGCAGGGTGCCTGGATTAACGCGGCGCCCTTGGGTTTTTCGCGAGCAAGCTTGCTCCTACAACATGAGGGGCGGTATGCGCAGAGGTTGATCAAACTGTTAAACTCGCCGCCTGCCAGACACCTGACCGAGCTGAAAACACTGTGGAAATCTTCAAAGAGTTTACCTTCGAATCCGCCCATCGCCTGCCCCACGTACCGGAAGGCCACAAATGCGGGCGTCTGCACGGGCACTCGTTCAAGGTGGCCATCCACCTGAGCGGCGATCTGGATCCCCATACCGGCTGGATTCGCGACTTCTCGGAGATCAAGGCGATTTTCAAGCCGCTCTATGAACGCCTCGACCACAACTACCTCAATGACATTCCCGGCCTGGAAAACCCCACCAGCGAAGTGCTGGCCAAGTGGATCTGGAATGAACTGAAACTCTTGCTGCCGGAACTCAGTGCGATCCGTATCCACGAGACGTGCACCAGTGGGTGCATTTATCGCGGCGAGTAAGTGATCGAGTGTTGAAAAGACCACCTGCGGGGAATGTCACTGTGGCGAGGGAGCTTGCTCCCGCTGGGTCGCGAAGCGGCCCCAAAAGATGGGACTGCTACGCAGCCCAACGGGAGCAAGCTCCCTCGCCACAGGTCACTGTTTGTTCGCTCTAGCTCTTAATTGGCTGGCATTGCCAACTGTAGGTGTTTTTTTTCGAAGCGGCGGGCTGATCCATTAGGAAAACCCGCACAGACGCCGATCGACTGAGCCAGTTTGGCTCACCGCTGCACTGCTTTTGCTCTGATTGGGAGGAGGCGGCCTTATAAAGGGCTTACTCCGTCAGCGCATACCTGCCTGCACCTGCATTGGCACGCAGGATGCACACGACCTGGGTCACCACTCAGGGAGCAGCCCCCATGACGCAACAAGACCCCGGCAACGACTACCCTCTCAGCGAAGTCCCCTTGCACGCGCGCAAGGGTCTGGCCTCTACGGCCATGGTGTTGCTGGGGTTCACCTTTTTTACCGCGACCATGTTCGCCGGCGGCAAGCTGGGGGTGGCGTTCAGCTTCATCGACATGCTCGGCGTCGTGGCCCTGGGTAACCTGTTGTTGGGTATCTACGCCGCAGGCTTGGGTTACATCGCGTTCAAGAGCGGCTTGAACTCGGTGTTGATGGGGCGTTTCTGCTTTGGCGAAGTGGGCAGCAAGCTCAGTGACTTGATCCTCGGTTTTACCCAGATCGGCTGGTATGCCTGGGGCACGGCCACGGCTGCGGTGGTATTGGGCAAGTATTTCCAATTGAGCCAGGGCAGTGTGCTGGGGCTGATGGTGATATTTGGCTTACTGTTCTGCGCCACCGCCTATGTGGGGTATCGCGGCTTGGAAATCCTGTCCTACATCGCGGTGCCGGCCATGGGGCTCCTGTTGCTGCTGTCGATGTGGGTCGCCACCGTAAAGGTCGGCGGGCTGGAGGGGCTGCTGGCGGTGGTGCCCAGCGCTGAGCTGGACTTGTCCACCGCCATCACCCTGGTGTTCGGGACCTTTGTCAGCGGGGCAACCCAGGCCACCAACTGGACGAGGTTTTCGCGCTCGGCCAAGGTTGCGGTGCTGGCCAGCCTGATCGGTTTTTTTGTCGGCAATGGTTTGATGGTGCTGATCGGGGCCTATGGCGCCATCGTCTATCAGCAACCGGATGTAGTGGAAGTCTTGCTGCTGCAAGGTTTCGCCACGGCGGCGATGGCGATGTTGCTGCTCAATATCTGGAGCACCCAGGACAACACCATCTACAACTTCGCCGTCGCCGGTTGCAACCTGCTGCGTACCCAGCGTCGCAAGAGCGTGACCCTGGCCGGCGCGGTGATCGGCACCCTGCTCGCCTTGTTCGGCATGTACGACCTGTTGGTGCCGTACCTGATCCTGCTGGGCACGGTCATCCCGCCGATAGGAGGCGTGATCATGGCGGACTTCTTCTATCGCTATCGCGGCCAATATCCGCGCTTAGCAGAGGCTCACTTACCGGCATTCAATTGGCCAGGTCTGATCGCGTATGGGGTGGGTACCGTGGTCGCGTTCAACTCGCCGTGGGTCGCGCCGTTGGTGGGAATTTTTGCCGCATCGCTGACCTATGTGCTGCTCAGCGCCATACTACGCGCCATGACCGCCTGGACATCGGTATCGTCCTGAGGATCTGGCGGCTGTCTGCCTGATTTTTTAGCCAAGAGGAACTTGCCCATGCACATCATCAATGCCCGCCTGCGCAACCGTGAAGGCCTGCATGATCTGCACCTGGAAAATGGCCGGATCGCCAGCATCACTGCGCAAACCGGAGCGCCCACACTGATGGCCGGCGACTTGGACGCCGCCGGCAACCTGGTCATACCGCCCTTTGTCGAGCCCCACATCCACCTCGACGCCACCCTCACCGCCGGCGAGCCGCGCTGGAACATGAGCGGTACGCTGTTTGAAGGCATCGAGTGCTGGGGCGAACGCAAGGCCACCATTACTCTGGAAGACACCAAGGCCCGGGCCAAAAAAACCATTCAGGCGCTCGCCGCCCATGGCATCCAGCATGTGCGCACCCATGTCGACGTCACCGACCCGGACCTCACCGCACTCAAGGCCCTGCTGGAGGTACGTGAAGAGAGTACCCACCTGATCGACCTGCAAATCGTCGCCTTCCCCCAGGAAGGCATCGAGTCCTTCCGCAATGGTCGCGAGTTGATGGAAGAAGCCATTCGCCTGGGTGCCGATGTGATCGGTGGCATCCCCCACTTCGAATACACCCGCGACCAAGGCGTGAGTTCGGTGAAGTTCCTCATGGATCTGGCCGAGCGTACTGGCTGCCTGGTGGACGTGCACTGTGACGAAACCGATGACCCCCACTCACGCTTTCTCGAAGTCCTCGCGGAAGAAGCCCGCAGCCGCGACATGGGTGCCCGCGTGACCGCCAGCCATACCACCGCCATGGGTTCCTACGACAATGCTTACTGCGCCAAGCTGTTTCGCCTGCTAGGACACTCCGGCATCAGCTTTGTCTCGTGCCCCACCGAAAGCATCCACCTGCAGGGCCGCTTCGACAACTTCCCGAAACGCCGTGGTGTCACCCGTGTGAACGAACTGCTTGAGGCCGGCATGAACGTGTGTTTCGGCCAGGATTCCATCGTCGATCCCTGGTACCCGCTGGGTAACGGCAACATTCTGCGAGTACTGGAGGCCGGTCTGCACATCTGTCATATGCTCGGTTACCGCAATTTGCAAAACGCCCTGGACCTGGTCACCGACAACAGTGCCAAAGCCATGAGCCTGGGCGATCGTTATGGGTTGCAAGCAGGTCGCCCGGCCAACCTGCTGATACTGTCGGCCGACAGCGACTACGAAGTCATACGTAGCCAGGGCCTGCCGTTGTACTCGATTCGCAACGGCAAGGTACTGATGAAACGGCAACCGGCACAGGTAGAGTTTATGTAACCGCGTGGGTTAGACGACTGAGTCGATGTCCAACGTTTGCACCCGTACCTGTTCATCGTGGGAAGGCGGCGGAACGCTGGTGAATTGGGCCGGCTCACGATTCTCACGATGGCGGAACCAACGCTTGAGGCTCGCTTGCAGATGTGCAGAAGAGGCATGGCTGCCGTAGACATCGCGGGCTTGCAGGCGACGCCAGCGCAGGCTTGCCAAGCGCTCGCGGCTGGTGTGCAAACGGTCGATCTCTGCGTTCAAGGCATCGGTAGGTTCATGGCTACGATCATTGGCAGGGCGCCGCAGAGCAAGCTCACGCCGCTTGGCCCGTAGTTGCTCGCGCATGTCTTCAAAGGCCCGGTCGAGCAGCTCGAATTCCCTCTGGGTCACCAACGAGCCCTCACTCTCCAGGGTTTGTTGCCAGCGGCGCAATGTCGCCCACGCCGCGGGGATGTAGCTGGTGGTCATGAAGTGCTGGTCGGCTTGAAACAGCTGCCTCAGCACATTATCGCGGTCGGGCATGTCGCCCTGCAGTTGCAATGCGCGGTTGCAACCCGCTTCTTGGAGGGATTCACAGCCAGGTTTCCATAACACCGAAGAATGGCTGCCATCCGGGAGCGTGATCGGCATGAAATGATATTGCTCGCCATGATGCCGATAGGGGTTGCCGCCCACGCGCACCAGCCCTGCGGCGAACAACAGGCCACCGGGTACGGGATTGCTGAATAGCGTGATGGCCCCGGGAATCCAGAGCTTGGCGGTGGTATTCATCCAGGGCGCCGGGACGCTGGGGACAGGGTCGTTGTGGTTGACGATGCGGTGGTGGACCAGGGAAGAGGCACCGGCGGTAAATTCAGAGTCGGCGGCGCGGGGGGCGCCGTAGGTGTAGAGAAGGACGTTGTAATGGGCATCCTGGGCTCGGCGCAGCCCTTCGGCCAACAGCAATGCAATGGCGCCTCCAAGGCTGTGGCCGCAAATTACGATGCGCTGGCCCACATGAAACTGATCAAGGTATTGCAATACGAAATCACGCATAGCCCGGTAGGCCTGGTAAAAACCACCGTGCGCTTTTCCAACGCCGTCGTCGAAAGACACCTGATGGGCGTCGGCGTCGCGTAATACGTCGGCACGGCTGACCGTTCCTCGCACAGAAATCAGGATGATCTGATCGTGGTGAGTGATGAAGGCCTGGGTATCAGTGCCAAATTTTTCATCATCGAAAAAGTGCAGACGTGCGGGATGCTCCTGCTCTTCGTTTCGTTCCGGGCGATTTTGGGGATACAACACGGGATCGAACGGCAGGATTTCGAAGCGTTGGGAGTAAGGAATATCTTCGTAGATCGGGTAAAAACGGTGTGATTGCTTCGGATCAATTCGCCAGGCTTCGTGATACACCGAAAGCTGTTCAGCGAATAAATTTCCAACGCTCGGATCCAACGGAAACCGGACTTCGTCTAATGGTTTTTCGGCGGGGGCCTGTCCAAAATCGCAGTAACTCAACGCAGCAAACAATGCCAGTTGGTATAGGTTAAGGGCGCAGAAGCCGTCTTCGGTGGATAAGATGGGGCGTAAGGCCCGTAGTGGTCGCACTTCCAGAACGGTGTGCTTGTTGGGGAACAGTACGATACCCACCAATGAAGGCTGAGGCGGGCCGAAGCCCAGATCGGCCAACATTTTCAGTGCATGGCGCTTGGGAGAGTGGACTCGAGGCGTTGTCGGAGGCAAATGGGCAACATGACGAACTAAATCTCTAACTTCGACTTGATAAAATCTGTTGGGTTGATGTTGAGCGGGATTGGCTTCAATACGACGTCCATCGACCGAAGCAAATCTGGTTTGCTCAGCACGAACTTGAAGCTCGGTGATAGGTAGCTGATAAGTCGGCCGCATCATTAACCGACGATATGGCTGCTCGGTTCCTGAATACAGATCGTCAAAAACGAGGACTACGGGACCGCTGTAAATATCTTTTAGCTTGACGAATCCTTCCCCGTTCAATCTACCTTTGTACTCTCGTCCAGCGCTGTCGCGGACCGTATACGACAGGCCAGCGTACGTCGCCCCAACTCCAGTTTCATCGACCAAGCAAAAACTCACCCATTGCCCTCGCAATGAACAAGCTGGCGTGCTGTCACTGAAAAAGGGTCGCTTCCTTGCGTCCAAATACATGGCTTACTCCTTATTACTCACACGATGGATAAATATTACAAATGCGGCCATCCGGCATTTTTATCGGTTTAAAGTCGGTGGTATTGCCGTTGCAATAAGCGTCCCGATCGGCAAAGTTTTTACCCCTACATCGCTTCCATCCACCTGGAACATTTATCCAATTATCGCCAAAGGCAGGTCGTTCCTCATCAGTCAAATTCAACACAACCTTAAGCTTTCTTCCCGACAGTTGATCTCTTTGTACAACGCCCCCTACCCGCGACTCTTGCAAGTTTCCCATCGAATCCAATGAATTGCAGATCAGGAGTTTTCTAATCGCATGCAAAGGCCCTACCGTCCGAAAGTGCCACTTACATTGCCCAAGTATTTCCTGCACACCCGAGTCGGGCATACCAGGCAGGTCGGCCTCCAAACGGTCTCGAATGGAAATACTCCCGAAATTCCCGCCCACATCCGTACTCCGTGTCCCCCACTTCGCATAGAAGTCAAATTCCACACTGCGCAGGACCAACGGACATCCTTCTACCGTTTCAGTCAGTGGCAACTCATAACTCACACTGCTCGCCACAGGCTTGTAGTCTGTAAAAAAGACTTTCCGCTCAGGTCTTTTGCCTCGCCGCCGAGGCAAGGTGCAAGTCTCACCCGTTGCGGGCCGGTAGTTGGCAGCCGTTTTAAGTTCAAATTGCGCTGGCAAATCCACCTCCAATGTAAAACGCTCCACCGTCCTCCCCGTACACCCCGAAAGCCACGCAGCCGCAACAACCAGCAACACCCACCCTATCCACCTATTCACCTTTCCCTACCTCCCTGCGCCACTGCTCCACCACTCGTTCAAAATGCTCCCCTGGCGCCTCGCCGGCCCTCGGCTGCCAATGGATAACACTGCTTCGGGTCGCCTCTGCCAAACGACGCACCACCAGAAATTCGAGCTTCTCCGGCTCCCGCCATTGCCAAGCGCGCGCCTGCGCCAGTACCTGGGCCAGCCAAATCCTTGGGTCTTGGAATTCGACCAATGCCGCCAGGTCTTCACTGTGTTCCGCCAACAGGTAACGCAGGATATTGGCGTTCAGGATGGCTTCGGCCTGGGGATTGGGTGTATCGAGCCAAGGCGGGAGCCGAGGCGCTGGGTAATCGCCCGGTGCAGGGTTTTCGTGATGGCACCAATGGCCTTCGTGCCAATAGCACACACTGATCAGCGGCCCGAGGTAGACCGGCCAATGCTCTTTGGCCAGATAGGCCAGGGCGCGGGCCAAGGTGCGGTTGTCGTGAATGCGGTAAAGCGCCTGCTGGCCCTCCGGCCCTGTCAGGAGCCTTTCGCGCCAATGGCGCGCCACATCCGTCAAGTCGGTAGCCGACAAGCTCGCGAGCCACCCCCAGTTTGACTCGGGGTGTTGCAACAGATCAGCCAGGGCGGGTTCATTGATCTGCTCAAGCAAGAGGATGATCGGGCCAGAACTCGCCAGCTCCGCCGCGGCGGTATCGCTATAGAGATTGCAATAGTGCGACGGGGCGCAACCTGCCAATAGAGGCTGGCGAGCCTCGTGGCCACCTTCCACTATCAGGCACAATCGGTGCCCGTTCTGCAGCTGTTGGGCCATCCAACGACGGGGCAAGCTGTCCATCAAGCCGCCCTCTGCGTGATATCGCACAGGCCTTCGCGACAGCGCTCGCACAGGGGGCAAAAGTCCGCGTCAAGTTGCCTGGCCAAGTCCATGACGACGCTTTGCACTGCCGACAACTGCGCGCCAGCGAACAAAGCCGGGCTCCCCGAACTGTTTGCGCCCGACGAACCGGCCTGGGTAAGGGGCCTGCTGCTTGAGATACTGCCCGCTTGCATCACCAAGTGTTCCCCGCCAGCCATCAAGCTCAGTTGCGCACCGGCCTCAATGACCAGGCTGGCACCCGCCTTGAGGTGAACCCGCTGCCCAGCTTCGAACACCAGGCTCTGGCCAACGCGAGTCAGGCTATCGCCCTCTACCTCCAGGCGACTGTCATGACCCACCCGTTGTTCCAAGTCACGCTGGGCGTGCAGGTAGATGAGCTCTTCGCCGCGTCGATCTTCAACGTGCAGCTCGTTAGCCCCTCCGCCATCCGGTGAGCTGCGGCTACGCAGCACGCTGCGTGTCTTGTGCTGCGGCAAGGGATAGGCTGGCAGGTGTGATGCATTGGGTAGGCAGCCCGTGACGAGAGGGTGGTCCGGGTCGCCCTCCAGAAAGCTCACCAGCACTTCCATGCCTACCCGTGGAATCACCATGGCACCAAACCCGTCCCCCGCCCAACCGGACGCCACGCGCAGCCAGCAACTGCTCGCCCCCTCGCGGTTGTCCACACGATCCCAATGAAAGCGCACCCTCACCCGACCATAGGCATCGCAATGCACGTCTTCGCCCGCAGGCCCGGTTACCGTCGCGGTCTGGCTGCCACTGATCGTTGGCCTGGGATGCTTGAGCGCCGGTCGATGCACTGCACGCCAGGGTGTCGCGGTGAATCGGTTGCGATAGCCCTGGAATCCACTGGCTTCAACCATCGACTCCTCCAACACCTGCGGCTGGTAACCCTCATGACGCACCGAAGTCAGCAGCCATAAATCGTTGCAGAGTGGGTCGGGGTGATCACATAGCTCAAGGAAGTGACCACTGCGCAATGCCGGCTGATCGCTCTTGCCCAACACCCTGTGGCGATCACGCTGGTGACGCTCCAGGCCGCGTCGCGCCAGCTGCGCGCCGCGCGCATGCCCCTTAAAACCGGCAGGGTAGGCATAGTCTTCCAAAGCTTGCGCCTGCAGGGCACCGGCCTCTTTTTGCAGGCGAAATGAAGGGTGCTCGAAGTCATAGTCACGACGTACAGTGCGCCGGCTGCGCGTCTCCAATCGCAGGTCGAAGCGCTGTACAACACGGCTCTGGAGCACCGGATCAGGCGACGAGCAATACCGCTGCACCGGCAACCGTCGAAATACTGTCTGGTCATCACCGAACACCAGCAGATGATTGTCCACGCTGTGACGAAAGTGATAGTGGATGCCCTCCTCTTCACACAGCCGCTGGATAAAATGCAGGTCGGACTCCCTGTACTGCACGCAAAACGCGCGTGGCGGATACACCACAGGCCCGAGTTCAAAGGCATAGGCGTCAGAGAAGATGCCGTGGTGTTCGAGGACCGTCGCAATGATCTGCGGTACGCTGCGCTGCTGGAAAATCCGCTGGTCGCAACGATGGGCAAGGGATGCCAGACGTGGAGCCAGCGTGATGTGATAACGGGTGAGTCGCGCACCGGGATCGTCCCGACCGATGGCGTAGACGTGCCCATGCAGGCCCTGCCCTGCTTCCCCGAAGTCCAGATAGGCGGGTTTATGAAGCAATGCCTCCAGGTCAAGAGAAGGATCTTCGCTGACTAACTGCACCTGTATGAAGTAAGGTTGATCGAGGGCTTCGCTGCCTTTGAACGCTACTACCTGAAGATCTGTATTTATTTCTGAAAGGATCAATTTGAAACATGACGAAAGAAACTTGTTAACCATCCTTTGTTACCCGCCATCAACTTTTCGATTGAACGACTCTCTTTCGCCAACGCCAACTGGATTGGAAAAAAAGCACCTGAACATGCTCAAGCTTAGCGATTTCAGGCGATTTTCGGCCCGCACCGAATAAAAAAGAAGTTTCGTACAACGAGGATGGAAGTGTCTTTTTACAAAATATTAATACTTCCCATAACAAACAGAAAACGCGGACTGTTGCTTGTCTATTTACAACTAAGCTTTAAGGAAACGACTGACACTAATTCAAGGCACCTGCTGTTCCGAGATCTACATAATTAGTCGCGCCGTCCCGAAAAGACTCACACTCAGCACATTTCCAGACTCGGTCTGCAATCGCACTGGCGCCGTGCCACCCGGCATCACCACCGTTACGTCGTCACCCTCAATCCAACCCGCGCGCCATGCCGCGCATGCTACTGCGCTGGCGCTGGTCCCCGAAGACGCCGTAGGCCCCTCTCCTCGCTCAAATACGCGCGCGATGACTCGATTGCCAGCGTCTCGAGCAACCCATTGCAGGTTGACCCCGCCAACACAGAGTTGCCCGCACCCTGCCGGCGGTGCAAAAGCGATGGCCTTCAACCGATTGAAAAGTGCCAACTGGTGCATCGTGTCATTAACCGGCAACGCCGACACATGCTCAACCAGCGTCACACAATGAGGGTTGCCTATCCGGACAAATTGGCTGTTTCCCCATTGCGCATTGATCGACGCCAATGCCGCCACGCGGCTGAATTCATGATGTGCCGCGACCACAGGGCTCACACCGACCGCCCCCACCGCCAAGGGGCCAAACTCGGGCCTGCCCAACGCCAGCCAGAAGCCTGGCACCTGTTCATGCTTCGCCGGCTCGACATAGGTGATCACGGGCGATACCGCATCCGGCTTATCGTGATACACCCGCAACTCGCTACCGTGCACCATTAACCCCTGGTCGGTTAACGCCTGGGCAAAAATGGTCAGGCCATTACCACTGCGTTCGGCGAGAGAACTGTCGGTATTGATGATCAGCAGATCAAACGGTGGCCGTGCTTGAAATGGCCCGACTAACAAACCATCACAGCGATACGCCTTTGCACCGGTCGGTGGTGGTAATGCACCCCAGCCACATTCGGACGCAATGGCCGATGCGGCCCACATCTCGCGCGTGCTTGCAGCCAAGCGGGCGTTGTCGGGCACATCGATACCCAGACCGCGCAAATGGGCCGGGCTGACCACCCCATAGATATTTCCGCGTGCATCGTAGAACCGAGTCATGACCACGCCAGCCAGAGATTTTTCATCGGTTCGTCCGCTCACTTATCGACCATCGGGACAGCAGCGTATTACACAACGGTCGATCTGTGGGAGGTGGGCGCAAAGGCAGTAAGCCACTGCAAGAACCTGGGGTTCAGCCACTCCTGCAGGGAGTACACACCTTCCGGACCACCTCCTACAGGTTCGACCATTCCTACGTGGTTACCCCACGCCAAAGCGTTCCATTTTTTGTAAAAAAAATGCTCGCAATCTGCGCTTTTAATCCTGATAACAAAAGGAACCCAGCTCGCTCGAGAGGGCCTGATGTGCAAGGATGTCGCGCCGGACATCGTTCGTTGAACGCCAAACCAAGGATTTTTCATGACTGCCATTCCCACCCCTGCTCCCGTGGTTCCCGGGCGGCTGGAGCAGATGTCGACCCGCATCGCTTTTTTTATCGCAGGTTTCGGTATCGCCGCCTGGGCACCTTTGGTGCCGTACGCAAAGGCGCGTGCAAATCTGAATGAAGGCACCCTTGGCCTGCTGTTGTTGTGCCTGGGGGTGGGGTCGATCATCGCGATGCCCGCTGCGGGCGTGCTGGCATCTCGCTTTGGCTGCCGACGCGTGCTCACCGCAGGAACGCTGATGATCTGCCTGGCCCTGCCGATGCTGGCCACTGTTAGTTCGATCCCGCTGTTGATCGCGGGGTTATTCCTGTTTGGCGCGGGCCTGGGCACCGTGGACTCCACCGTCAACCTGCAAGCGGTGATCGTTGAGCGCGCCAGTGGCAAAACCATGATGTCGGGCTTTCACGGGTTGTTCAGCCTGGGGGGCATTGTCGGCGCAGCGGGGGTTGCGGGGTTGCTGGGGCTGGGCCTGTCGCCATTGCAGGCGACCCTGGTGGTCGTCGTTATCACGGTGGCGGCGCTGTTGAAAGCCGCACCGCATTTGTTGCCTTATGGCAGCAAAAGCTCGGGACCGGCATTTGCAGTGCCCCATGGCGTGGTGTTGTTTATCGGTTGCCTGTGTTTCATCGTATTCCTGGCTGAAGGTGCCGTGCTGGATTGGAGTGCTGTGTTCCTCAGCGCCGAGCGCGGCCTGGATGAGGCTTACGCCGGCCTGGGGTACGCGGCATTTGCCTTGACCATGACTGCTGGACGCCTGACCGGCGATGCCATTGTTCGACGCCTGGGGCCCACTCGCGTAATCGTGATCGGTGGCGCGCTGGCCTGTGCCGGCTTGCTCCTCGCGACCCTATTGCCAACGTGGGAAACGGCGCTGCTCGGCTACGCGCTGGTGGGTGCAGGGTGTTCGAATATCGTACCGGTACTGTATACCGCCGTGGGTAAGCAAACGGTGATGCCAGAGCATATCGCAGTGCCTGCCATCACCACATTGGGCTACGCCGGGATTCTCGCCGGCCCCGCCATGATTGGCTTTATCGCCCATGGCAGCAGCTTGAGTACTGCGTTCATCCTGATCGCGGTATTGCTGGCGGCAGTAGCCATCAGTGGAAAAATCCTCAAGGTATGAGTCCAAGCTTCAACGCGCTTTGCGAGCATCGTCCTGCTCCCGCCAACGTTCGAGGCTTTTGTTGCTGAGCCAACCGTCCTTGTGAGGCGGGCCAAACAGCCGTGTGCCATTGGCTCGCTGTAATGACGACAGCAAACCCGGACGGTCAAGAATATTCTTCGCTGTGTAGACACTGAGCTCGCTGTATTGGGACCTGGGCATGCCTGTAGACGTATCCAGCACAGGCGCGCCGTGTTGATCTACCTCATACGGGTCTTGCATAACCGACCGAAGCTTGGCTATTTCAACGTACTGATGCGTTTCAAAGAGATAGGTTCGATCCATGGTCTCGTCTCGCAGATGCGCAAACTGGCTTTGCAGCGCCTCCACCACCCGTGCATTGCTTTGGGCATGAAACGGATCCTGGCTGAAAACACTTGGAGAGCTGTTGCCCTGCAAGGTCTGGGCAGCCGCACTGAGGCTGTCACGTGTGATATCGCCATCACGGCTGAAGATAGCGTCGCTTAGCCGAGGGCGTTTGAGAATTTCTCTGACGACCTGGATCGCGTTGTCCAACACCTCGTTTTCACCCGTCGGTTGAGCAGCGATCCGCTTCAAGGACGTCCAAGTCAAGCGCCCGTCATTCAGAAACGGGTGCACCGCGCCGAAGGATTTTTCCAAGGCCTTTGCCAACTGGCTATCCTTTGTAGTTGCACTTGGCAGGGAACCACTGGCCCGCTCAACAGGGGAGTTCTGCAAGTCTCGATAGCGCAGAGCGGATAAGGTCCCACGCAAGAGAAAGGGTTTGTGCGAGCCTCCAGCCGAGGGCGCGGATGGGGCTTCATACCAGGTTTCAGATTGGCAGACCGGTGGTGGGGTGGTTGATTGTGCGGCCAGCCTGTCGGGAGGAAGCGGCCGGCCGGAAGGTACTGCACCCTTAATTGTCATGGGTTTTCTCCAACTCTTTTCAGATGCATATCCGCTGGGTGGTCTGTGCCGTGATGGGCAAAATCAACGAATAGACTCTCCTCAGGCAGGTACCTCATGTGTGGTTGGATGGGCTCGACAGTTCCGAGTAAAAGGCTAATACCAATGACAATATGTAAAACCGTGGTCAACCGCCCTCATCCAGCTTTCGCCTACGCCACCAGCCTGCCAGGCTGTTGATCAAGCCGGTGTCTTTCAATGAATCGCCACCGGCCCCCGGCGTCTGCAACTCCGCCAGCAGGCCCCGGGAAAAATCATCCGAAACGGGCGCCTGGAATTTGCGCTCGCCGGCATAAGCCTTCATGCGCCGCGCCTCGGCCTCATATTCGGTCGACTCAAAGGGAAGACTTTGCGACGCTGCGCACTCCTCTGGCATTGCCAGACTCGCTTGCTGGGTGTTGCGCAAAAGCTCGAGAGGGCCAGGTTTGGGGGAATTAAACGAGGTTGAAGTCATATGTTTTCCCTCATTCGAAAGCTGAAAAAACGGCATGCCAAATCACTACCGCAGGTACCACCTATGTGGCAACCGGGAATAATTCGTTCCTTGAAACATATAAAACTGGCGCCACCTCAAAAAGGTGGCGCCGCAAGAGCGGTCAGCGGGACAACGAGTACAGCCCTCTACGGCTGATCTTCCCATCGCCGTCTTTACTGAGGTGGTTATCCATTTTTTCGAGCACGTCACTGCGCGTGAGTATTTCCTGGGATAACTGAATCAGATGATCCTTGGCTGCATCGCCAGTGAGCGGCTTGCGCGCCCACTCTTTCAGTTCGCTGATTTTCAGGCTTGAGCCCCCGCTCCTTTTCTTCAACTCGTCGAAATGATCAAGCAGCTCACCGGCCAGTTCCTTGTCAGTCTTGTACTTGAAGTAGTTCTCTCCTTTGATCACCATATTCAGTTTTTGCCGGTCGATAAGACCATCCAGGGCGCCGGTGGAACTGTGCCTATCCATCGCTGCCATCAGTTCCGGACGTCGTAGCAGCTCATTGGCCAGGCGGATGTTCTCGTTCATGACGGGATTAGGCGACCACCCTCTTTTCGCCATCGCAAGAATGCTGTCAACGCTGACGTAGCCAGGCTTCTTCGGGTCTCTGAAGGCATTGAAGTTGTCGAGCAGTTGTTGGGCCAACTCTTCGCGGTTCTTCAACGCGTACTGCGGATCCGGCCTGCCGGGGGCGGGCGGATACGGTCGACCTGCGGTGGGGTCCGGTCGTGGTGGAGGATTGCTCTCAATAGGATTCGGTCTGGGGGGCGGGTTGCTGCAACCTGGGTTCGGCCTTGGCGGCCGATGTTCACAACCAGGATGCGTGGGCGGCCGATGTCCGCTGAAGCAATGACCGACCCACTGCTTGAATTGGCTCAGCAAACTCTGCGCCCCCTGCGGGCTGTGGTGACGCCCATGCGCGTCAGCCGCGGTGGTCGGCGCCTGAGGACTACCAAATACCGGCCCGTCCTTGTTCTCCCTGGATTGGAAATTAACATGGGCAGCATTCTGGCCATTGAAAGAGCGCGCAGCCGCAGCCTCGTTAGCGACTTTAATGTCGACCTTGGCCGGTGGAAGGTCAGACGTTGCTGAAGCAGAGACGGGTGTATCCAACATCGATACCGACATAAGTTTCTCCATGACAGTGGGCGATTTTCAGCTTGTCGCTCCAACGCAATGTCGAAGCCCACCAGCTTTCCCATGTGTGGTTTTGCGTCGGAATCAGTTCCTGATCCAGCAACAATATGTGATCAAGGTGTAGGAAACAGCTTGGACAGCGGCGATCTTCTCGCGATGAATGGGCGGTGCCCCTGGCCCGGGCCAAAAAAAAATCGCGACCTTTGAGATCGCGATTTTTCTTCATCGGCTAAAGCTCAAAACCCTACGCTTGCCTGTAGGAAGAACGTGCGAGGCTCACCCAGGTACAACCCTGCATTGTTGTCGCTAGAGCGTGTGTAATGCTGCTGGTCGAAGACATTCTTCACGCCCACGCCCAGTTTCAGGTTCGACAGTTGCGCGCCAAAGTCGTAGCCGCTGCGCAGGTTGACCGAGACATACCCGGGGATATCACCGTATTGGCCATCAGCAGAGCCTTGGGTGATATAGGTGGTGCCGGTGCCGGGCGCACGCTGGCCGGACTGGGCATAGACGTCCAGGTTGTGGGTCCAGTGGTTGACGTCGTAACGCAGGCCCAGGGTCGCCACTTGGCGGGAATACAGTGGCAGGTCACGGCCCTTGAACGGCACATCACCTTCGGAGGTGGCCTTGGTGTAGGTGAAGCCCGCGTTGGCGGTCAGGCCGTCGAGGCGCGGGTCGAGGTTGGACAGGTCGTAATGGGCGGATGCTTCGATGCCGCTGTGCTTGGTGGCGCCGAGGTTGGTCCAGCCCACGTCATTGCTGACGTATTGCAGTTCATCCGAGAAGTCGATGTAGAACAGCGTCACTTCGCCGCCCCAGACGCTGTCGTTGTAGCGCGTACCGACCTCGTAGGTCTTGGCCTTTTCCGGGTTCAGGCCGTTGGCCGTCTGGTCGCCGGTACCGCCCTGGCCGAGTTGGAAATACTGCAGGCTGCCGAAGGAGGTTTCGTAGTTGGCGAACAGTTTCCAGGCGTCAGACACGTGGTACATCACGCTCAGCGCCGGCAGCGGTTCGTTGTTGTGGACCTCGCGGCGTTTTTCCTCGGTACGCTTGCCGTTCAGGGCAACGACCGGGCGGTCATGCCATTCGGTACGGATATCTTCAAAGCGAATGCCCGGGGTGATGGTCCATTTGCCAATATCGATTTTGTTATCGATATAGAAGGCGTTGGCTTCAGTGCCCCCCGTGCGGTCCTGATACACGTGACCGTCGCTCTGCCCGCCCGGCGTCGGTACGTTGTTGACCAGGTTCAGGCTGGTGGCCTCCTCGTGCATGCCTTCTTTGAGGTAGCGATACCCCACACTGACTTCCTGGGTACTGGGCCCCAGGTCAAACACATGAGACACACGCGGCTCGATGCCGAAGGTGTAGTAGGTGCGCGGGTAGGAGCTGAGGGTCTTGAGATCGCGGTTGGCAATGTTGCTGCCACGGAAACTGTCGGAATAGTAAGTCAGCACTTCGGCCTGGGTGCGGTCGTCGATCTGGCGGATGTACTTGAACGACACGTCCTTGCGGCGCCCGCTGAAGTTGTCCCAGTCACGTACCGATTGGTACGGGTTGGCATCGAACTGCTTCTGGGTCAGGCCGCCGGGCATATCGGCGCTGGCATCGTAATAGTGGAAGTTCAGCGAGAAATCGTCTTGATCGGTCGGCGCCCAGTGGGTTTTGAAGATCACATCATCGATGTCGTTGCCGTTGTTGCTGTTGCGGTAACCGTTACCGTTGACCCCGGAGTACAGCAGCGCGGCGCCGATACCGTTGTCGGCCGTGCCACCGATAAAGGCATTCTCTACATGCTTCCAGCCACCGTGGGCAGACGTTTGCAGGGTGGTGCCGACTTCACCGGAGAAGTCTTGCGGGATCGCACGGGTCACGAAGTTGATCACGCCGCCGACGTTCTGTGGCCCATAACGCACCGAACCCGCACCGCGGACAACGTCGATACTTTCCAGGTTACCGGCAGAAATCGGCGCCATCGACAGCTGTGGCTGGCCGTAAGGAGCGAACGCAGCCGGTACGCCGTCAATCAGCACGGTGGAGCGCGGTGACAGGCGCGAGGTCAGGCCGCGTACGCCGACGTTGAGGGAAATATCACTGCCACCGGTGCCGTTGGATTCCTGCACTTGCACGCCAGGCACGCGGCGCAGGACGTCACCGATGTTCATCGCGCCCTGCTCTACCATGGCTTCGCGTCGAATGACGGTGCGTGCGCCGGGATGGTTCTGCACCACTTCGGCATCGGCGTCGGCAAGCCAGTCGCCCACCACCTTGATATCGGTGACCCCCAGTTCCAGCGGTGAGCCCGCTTCACCGGTGCCGCGGCTCACCGGACGCAAGGTCACGGAGCCGGCGTCAATCTGGTAATCCAGGCCACTGCCTTGCAGTAATTGCCGCAGGGCTTGTTCGGGCGAGAGATTGCCATCGACCGCAGGAGCTTGCTTGCCAGCAACCATATCGGGGCTGAAGAACACTTGCAGCGAGGTCTGCTGGCCCAATTGGCTCAAGGCTGCGCCGAGGGATTGCGCACGAATGTGGATACCCTCGGCAGCCTGTGCGGTACTGATGGCAACGGCCAGGGCCAAGGGCGCCCAGCGGGAAATTTTATTGTTGTGGGGGGCAAGTTTTTTCACGTCGAACCTAGTCCTGTGATCGCAAGCATGCGCGGCCGTTAATGCAAACCAGTTGCAGTTGCAGGAGAAGACGAAGAACTCGAAAAAAACCTGAATGTCAGCGCGAAATAATTTCCTGGCTACCGTCCGGCAGAGTGCGCAAGGCGACCGGCAGGATGTGGGGCAAGGCCTTGAGCAAGGCATCGGTATCGCTGGAGTTGAAGACACTGGTCAAGCGCAGATTGCCCACCGCTGCCGTACTGACACGCAGCGGTTGCTCGCGGTAGCGCGACACTTCCCCCGCCACGTCGACCAAGGTGGCGTTGTTGAACACCAGTTTACCGTTGCGCCACGCGGTCAGTTCTTCAGGGTTCACCGCGTAGGCCGCCGCCACTTGGCCTTGGGAATCGACATGGGTGCCACGCCCGGCGGTGAGCGTGACGATGTGATCGGATGCCCGGCCCTGCACCTTGACCGTGCCGGCTTCGACCGCCACGCGGGTCTGGTCCGCCTCCCGACGTACATCAAAGCGCGTGCCGGTGACAGTCACCTGCCCTGCGCCGGCTGCGACCACAAACGGGCGCCCGGCGTCATGCTGCACGCTGAACATCGCCTCGCCCTGCTTGAGCTCTACGCCCCGACGGCCCTTTTCGTAATGAACCGCGACCACGCTGCGGCTGTTGAGGTCCATCACGGAACCGTCAGGCAAGATCACCTGACGATGCTCGCCTAACCGCGTGCTGAATTCGGCATTGTAGGGCTTTGGCTGCCCCAGACCGCGGTACGCACCCAGGCCCACTGCAATGGCGACCACACTGGCGGCCACGGCATAACGCATCAGCGCACGCCGTCCAAGGCGCTCGGTCGGCGCATCGCCCAGCGCCTGCAAGCGGGCCTTGGGCAGCAAATCCGTCGCACTCCATAGCCCTTGCAGCACATCGATTTCGTACTGATGCGCGGGCTGCGACCTGCGCCAGGCATCGAAACGTTGGCGTTCCTGGGCGCTCAATGGGCCGTCTTGCAGGCGTACAAACCACTGCGCGGCCTCATCACGGACACGGTTATCCATCGTGGAAGATCCTGTTTCAAAGCCGGTCATGGCGCGCTCGCATCCAGACGATCACGCAGATGCCGCAGGGTGCGGATCATATACTTTTCCACCATGTTTTTAGACAGCCCCAGGCGTGTGGCGATTTCCTGCTGGGTGAGCCCTTCGATCTTTTGCCAGATGAAAATCCTGCGACAGTTGAGCGGCAACTCGGCCAGCGCCCGCTCGATGGCATCGGCCAACTGGATCGCGTGCATGTAATGCTCCGGGTCGCTACTGTGAGGCGTGCTGTGATCAGCCGCCTGCAGCGTCAACGCCTCGCGGCGGTCTTCGCGGCGGTAGGCATCCACCGCAATATTGCGCGCGGTTTGATGCAGGTAGGCGCGTGGCTGCGCCACCCCGCAGGCAGCGGACTCAAGCACCCGCACGAAGGTGTCGTGCGCCAGGTCTTCGGCTTGCTGACGGTTTCTCAGGCGGCGTGTCCAGGTGCCGATCAACTCTTCGTAGTGCTCGAAAAAGCCTGTTCTGCGGGGCGGCTGAGGAGTCATCGCGTGAGCACTGGGGAGGCGGGGCGTGAATAGTAATGCTTCCTATTAAGTGGGGCAATTGCTGCTCATCGCCGACCCACTATTTGTTTGAAATGACCTCACTCATGTATTGATGCAAATCGCGAAAGTCTTTAACGCTCCAGGCATGTGGCGCGATCTTTACGCCATTGTCTTGCAGCGTCTTGGGGATCAGGTTGCCATTGGGGCGAAGGATGACCGAGGAGACGATAACGCCCGGATAATCATGGAGTCGTTTCTTGAAGGTGGCAGTTGTCAGGTCGGGGGTTGGCGGATTACTTTTTTTTGCCAATGGCCCCGTGCCTTTGATATCGGGCCCGTGGCACACAGCACAGCGCTGTAGATACAGCGTTTTACCATTGCTGTTTTCCGCGACGCACAAGGCTGTCTGAGCCAGTGATAAAGCGGCCACTACGCCGCTGAGTAATAGTTTCATCCATCGGGTATCGGCCCACGCATGCATTCCATCGCTTCCTGTATTGCCCTTTGTTTTCAGCATCATACGATAAAGTCGCGCTTTGCCCGAGTTGGGCGTAAGCGCCAGGGGGTGAACTTCCGCTCGCCACCGCCAGTCAGCAAGAAGGACTCTCATAAAACGGTGGGTGGGCGATGCAGATTTCCTTGCAGCAACAAGTGGCCCTGGTCACCGGGGCCAGTTCCGGCATTGGCGCGGGCGCGGCCAAAGCCCTGGCCGCAGCAGGCGCGGCGGTGGTGCTTAACTACAACTCCCAGGCGGCACCGGCTGAGGCTCTCGCCGCGCAGATCAATGCCAACGGCGGCCGAGCGCTTGCGATTGGCGGCGATGTGTCCAAGGAGGCCGATGTCGAACGCCTGTTCGCGCAAACCCTCGACGCCTTCGGCCATCTGGATATTCTGGTGGCCAACTCCGGCCTGCAAAAAGACGCCAATCTGGTCGATATGAGCCTTGAGGATTGGAACACCGTGATTGGTGTCAACCTCACCGGGCAGTTCCTGTGCGCGCGGGCCGCGGTGCGCATCTTCAATCGCCAGGGTATTCGCGAAGGTGTGTCACGGGCCGCCGGCAAAATCATCCATATGAGTTCGGTGCATCAAGTCATCCCCTGGGCCGGGCATGTGAATTACGCCGCGTCCAAGGGCGGCGTGGAGATGCTGATGCGCACCCTCGCCCAGGAAGTCAGCGAACAGCGCATCCGTATCAATGGCATTGCGCCTGGGGCGATTCGCACGGCGATCAACCGCGCAGCCACTGAAGGTGCTGCAGAAAAAGAGCTGCTCAAATTGATTCCTTATGGTCGTGTCGGTGACGTCGAAGACGTGGCCAATGCGGTGGTGTGGCTGGCCAGCGATGCCTCTGATTATGTGGTTGGCAGCACCTTGTTCATCGATGGCGGTATGAGCCTCTACCCGGAGTTCCGTGGCAATGGTTGATTTCAAGAACGAACCTCAAAGCGCCATCGATGCCCACGGGATCATCGGCGACATGCGCAGCGCGGCACTGGTGAACGACCGCGGCAGCATCGACTTCTTCTGCTGGCCGGAATTCGACAGCCCTTCGGTGTTTTGCGCACTGCTCGACACGCCCGAGGCCGGCACGTTCCAGCTTACCCCGGACCTGCCCAACGCCCGCCGCGAGCAGATCTACCTGCCCGACACCAATGTGCTGCAGACTCGCTGGCTGAGCGATGAAGCGGTGGTGGAGATCACCGACCTGCTGACCGTCAGCGAAAACGTCGATGAACTGCCCTTGCTGATCAGGCGGGTACGGGTGGTCAGTGGCAAGGCGACTATCCACCTGAGCTGCGCCGTGCGCCACGACTATGCCCGGGCCCCCACCGAGGCTAAGGCCGAGGCTGCCAGCGTGGTGTTCACCGCCAGCGGCCAGCCCGGCCTGCGCCTGATTGGCAGTCAGCCGCTGACCCTCCAAGGCAACACCGCCATCGCCACCTTTACCCTCGCCCAGGATGAAGGCGCCGAATTTGTCCTCGGTGGCCAGGAGGATGCGCGCGTCACCAACGACTGTACCGACCTCTACCTGGAGCGCACCTTGAAGTTCTGGCGTGGTTGGATCAGCCAGTCCAACTATCGCGGGCGCTGGCGCGAGATGGTCAACCGCTCGGCCCTGGCGCTGAAACTCCTGACCTCGCGCAAACACGGCGCCATCATCGCCGCGGCCACGTTCGGGCTGCCGGAAACGCCCGGCGGCGAACGCAACTGGGACTACCGCTATACCTGGATCCGCGATGCCTCGTTCACCGTCTACGCGTTCATGCGCCTGGGTTTCGTCGAGGAAGCCAACGCCTATATGCGCTGGCTCAGGGGCCGGGTCAGCGACTGCTGCGGCCAGCCGACCAAGATCAACATCCTGTACGGCATCGACGGTCGCCAGGAACTGCCGGAAACCACCCTCGACCACTTGAGCGGCCACGGCGGCGCCCAACCGGTGCGGGTGGGCAACGAAGCGTTCGACCAGGTCCAGCTGGATATCTACGGCGAACTGATGGACGCGGTTTATCTGGTCAACAAGTACGGCGAAGCCATCTCCCACCAAGGCTGGAAACACACGGTGGAAGTGGTCGACCAAGTGTGTGAGATCTGGAACCACAAAGACGTGGGCATCTGGGAAATGCGCGGTGAGCAGCACCATTTCCTGCACTCACGCCTGATGTGCTGGGTGGCCCTGGACCGTGCCATTCGCCTGGCCTCCAAACGTTCGCTGCCGGCCCCGTTCGCACGCTGGGACCAGACGCGCCAGGCGATCTACGCCGACATCTGGACTAACTTCTGGAACGAAGAGCGCGGGCATTTTGTGCAGCATATCGGCAGCACCGCCCTCGACGGCTCGATGCTGTTGATGCCGCTGGTGCGCTTTGTCGCCGCCACGGACCCGCGCTGGCTCACGACACTGGAAGCGATCCAGAAAAGCCTGGTGCGCGACGGCATGGTCTACCGCTACCGCAATGACGATAGCCAGATCGATGGGCTGCAAGGCGTCGAAGGCGCGTTTGCCGCCTGTTCGTTCTGGTACGTCGAATGCCTGGCGCGCGCCGGGCAAGTTGAAAAGGCCCATCTGGAATTCGAACAGTTGCTGCGTTACGCCAACCCGCTGGGGTTGTACGCCGAAGAGTTCGACAGCCAGGCCCGGCACCTGGGCAACACGCCCCAGGCCTTGAGCCACTTGGCATTGATCAGCGCGGCAACGTTCCTGGACCGCAAGCTCAGCGGGGAGAAGACCGTATGGCAACCGTGACCACCCCACCCGCACTGTTGTATGTGCGCACCACCTTGCTTGATGTGGCTTACGAAACCCACGGCCCTGTCGATGGCGAACCGGTGATCCTGTTGCATGGCTTCCCCTACGACCCACGGGGGTACGACGACATCGCGCCGGTGCTGGCTGAACGTGGTTATCGGGTGTTGGTCCCGTATTTACGCGGTTATGGCCCGACGCGATTTATCAACACGCAAGTGATGCGCTCTGGCCAACAGGCAGCGCTGGCCAAGGACTTGCTCGACTTCATGGATGCATTGTCGATCCCGCAAGCCACACTCGCCGGCTTTGACTGGGGTGGGCGCGCCGCCTGTATTGTCGCGGCGCTATGGCCGCAGCGGGTGCGCGGTCTGGTGACCGGCGATGGCTACAACATCCAGGCCATCAGCCAGTCGCTCAAGCCCAGGCCACCTGAGACAGAGCACCGGCTCTGGTATCAGTATTACTTTCACACCCAGCGCGGGGTCGACGGGTTGACGGCCAATCGGCGTGAACTCTGCCAATTGCTCTGGACGCTGTGGTCACCGTCTTGGGCCGAAGGGCCAAGCCGCTACGGCCTGACCGCGCCGTCGTTTGATAACCCGGATTTTGTCGAGGTGGTGATTCACTCCTATCGCCATCGCTTTATGTATGCGCCGGGTGATCCCGCGCTGGAATACATCGAGCAGGCGCTGGTGCCGCAACCGCCGATATCAGTACCGAGCATTTCGCTGTGCGGGGCCGACGATGGCGTGGGCCCGCCGTCGCTGGAGGATGATGACGTGGAGCACTTCAGCGGTTTTTATCGCCGCCAGGTGTTGCCCGGCGTGGGTCATAACGTTTTCCAGGAAGCGCCCCAGGTCACGCTTCAAGCTTTGCTGGAACTACTGGAGCGGTGAAAAACGCTCTCGATAAGCCTGGGGCGTCACCGACAAAGCCCTTAGAAAGCTGCGGCGCAAAGTCTCTTCACAGCCAAAACCACATTGCATGGCGATACGCTTGATGGAGGTTGTGCTATCTGCCAGTTGCCGGCGTGCGTTTTCGACGCGAATCAGTTCCACGGCCCGCGCCGGGGTTTGGCCAGTCTCGGTGCGATAGTGGCGTACAAAGCTGCGCTCGCTCATGCCTGCCTGGGCCGCCAGGGTGGCGATGCTCAGATCCAACGTCAGGTTTTCGGCGATCCAGGCATGCAGCTCGGCAAAACGGCTGTCGCTCTTTTGCAGGGATAACGTCACGCTGAATTGCGACTGACCGCCAGGGCGCTTGAGGAACACCACCAAGTGGCGCGCCACCTCCAGGGCAATCGCACGCCCCAGGTCATCCTCTACCAGGGCCAGGCACAGGTCGATCCCGGCGGTCACACCAGCAGACGTCCACACCGCACCTTGCTGGATGAAAATCGGATTGGCCTCCACCGTGAGCGCAGGGAACTTGCGCGCCAGTTCTTCACAGCGCGTCCAGTGCGTGGCCACGCGGCAACCATCGAGCAAGCCACTGGCGGCCAGCAGAAAAGCCCCGGTGCAAACCGAAGCCATGCGCCGGGTGTGCAAGGATTTATCGCGCACCCATTGCACCAGCGCCGGGTCCTCGGCGGCGCCGTACACGCCCCAGCCACCGGCGATCACCAGGGTGTCGCAGGGCTGGTCAATGGCGGGCAGCGGTTCGGCCAGCAGCGCCAGGCCGGCAGACGTCCTCACCGGTTCTGCCTGAGCGGCGATCACGCTCACTGCGTAGGGCAACGGTAAACCCCGTTGGCGCAGCAGGTCATTAGCCGACGCAAACACTTGCAGAGGCCCGGTGACATCAAGCACCTGAGCATTTTCAAAAGCGAGTACATGAATAATCTTGGGCATGATTGGCGCGATTAGTGGGCTCTATGGCGTACCCGCCAAAGCGTAGGCTTCTACAGTGAGGACGTCCATTCCTTTTCGGAGCTTGAACCATGACCTTGCAGATCGGTTTTCTATTGTTCCCCGGCATCCAGCAACTAGACCTTACCGGCCCCTATGATGTCCTCGGTTCGCTGCCAGACGTGAAGCTGCACCTGGTGTGGAAAGACCTCGCGCCGATCACCTCCAGCACTGGCTTGGTGTTCACGCCAACCATGACCTACGCCGACTGCCCGAACCTGGATGTGCTTTGCGTACCCGGCGGCGCCGGTGTGGGCCCATTGATGGAAGACCCGCAAACCCTGGACTTCCTCAAGGCCCAGGCCCAGACAGTGCGCTACATGACCTCGGTGTGCACCGGCTCATTGGTACTGGGCGCGGCAGGGTTGCTGCGCGATCGCAAGGCCACCACCCATTGGGCCTACCACCACCTGCTCGCCCCGCTCGGTGCCATCCCCGTACAGGAACGTGTGGTGCGTGATGGCAACCTGTTTACCGGCGGCGGGATCACCGCCGGCATCGATTTTGCCCTGACTCTGGCCGCGGAGTTGTACAGCGAAGCGGCAGCGCAACTGGTGCAACTGCAGATCGAATACGCGCCGGCCCCACCGTTTGACTCCGGCCGCCCGGAGACGGCGCCCAGGCATGTGCTGGAGGAAGCCAACAAGCGCACGGAGGAGTCACGCAAAGTGCGCGGGGAGATCGTGGCGCGGGCGGCTGCGCGGTTGGGGTGAAGTTGGATTTCTCACGTCCGGTCGCTGAATTTGCAGCGACTGAAGGTCCGTGGGAATGAACCGGTTTCAACGCTTGAACGTGAGGTAAGTCCTAGTCCGCTGTACGAAACTCCTTTTGATTCTTTCGGTGCTCAACGGCTGTCCAGTCGTAGCCAGTCTTTCGACTGACCTGGTAGTCGCGGCAAAGCTGGCCAAAGGTATCTCTTTCAGTCAAATAGGTGGCCGTTACCGCAGGAATGAATATGTGCTCGGTCTGATACCCGGTGTCGGCTGGCAGGCCGCCATCGCAGGCAAGCCAGCTCCCACAGTTGGATTGCGGGGTGTCTGGTAGATGAGCATCGGCTGTCGGGCCGTTGCGGGAGCAAGCTCCCCCGCCACAAAGAAACTTGCTTGGCTTCCCGCGTGTGTTCAGGCAGGACGTGACATCACCGCCAAGCGCACGGCCAACGCCGTCAGCACCGCTGCCAAGCCCCACTTCTGCAGCCAAGCGCTTTTGGTGCGTTTGGCGAAGAAACGACTGAGCGCCCCGCCAAACAGTCCTAACAGCACATGAAACACGCTCGCGATCAACGCCAACACACCGCCCAGCACCATCAATTGCAAGGCGATGGGCCCCGCCTCGGGCCGCACAAACTGCGGCAGGAACACCATGAAAAACAACAACGCCTTGGGGTTGAGCAAACTGTTGAGCATGGCCTGCAGAAACACTCGGCCCAACGCCACGCGGCCGACGTGAGCGGTGTCCAGGCCGGGGCGTTTCTGCAAGGTTTTGAAGGCCAGCCACACCAGGTAAATCACGCCCGCATAACGGATCAGGTCGAATGCCGGCGGCCAGCTGGCGACCAACGCCGTCACCCCCATCGCGGTCAACGCTGTCAGCAACAGGTCGGCCACGCCAATGCCCAGGGCCGAAGCAACGCCGCCGCGCCAGCCATGGGTGACGCCCTGACTGATGACAAATGCCATGTTCGGCCCCGGTGACAGCAACAACAGCAACACAGCGCCGGAAAAAACACCGAGTGTGACAAGGCTGATCATGGTTGAACCGTCCGCTGGAAAAAAAACAGATTAATCGGCGCTTGCAGGCCCTACAAAAAATTGTGCTGGATACATTGCTCACGCAGCGAACCGAGTGATTGCTGAATGCCACGACCAACGTCTAGAATGCGAAACATTATCAATTAAGCCTGCTGCGCCAGGATGACCATGTCGAGCGATCACCCACTGGACCCTGCTGCCATCGGCCAGCTATACCAAGCCCACCATTCATGGCTGCGAGGCTGGTTGAGCCGGCGCACGGGCTGCCATGAGCGCGCCGCTGACCTCGCGCAGGACACCTTCGTGCGCCTGCTCAACGCGCGTCAGCAACAGACTTTGCAGCAGCCGCGCGCGTATCTGAGCAGCATCGCGCGCAGCTTGATGATCGACCAATACCGGCGCCGCGAACTGGAACGCGCCTACCTGGAAAGCCTGGCGCACTTCCCGCAAGTAGAGGTGCCGAGCGAAGAAACAAAGCGGCTGATCCTCGACAGCCTGGAGCGTATTGACCGTTTGCTCGACCAGCTCAAGCCGAGGGTGCGCGAGGCGTTCCTGTTGGCCCAATTGGACGGCCTGACCTGCCCGCAGATCGCCTTGCGCCTGGGCGTGTCCAAGGCCACGGTGGAACGCGACCTGTCCAAGGCGCTGCACGCCTGTTACCGGTTGCGCTATGCCGACTCCTGACTCGCACCTGGTCGACCAGGCCATCCAATGGATGATCAAGCTGCGCTACAACACCGCCGACGACGCCAGCACCGCGGCCTTTGACCAGTGGCTGCACACCAGCGAGGCGCATCAACAGGCCTGGCAACGGGTCGCCACCCTGAATGACGATTTCAACCACTTGCCGGCGCATGTCAGTCGCCATGCACTCGACGGCGCACGCCAGCACATCAGCCGTCGTGAAAGCCTGAAACTGCTCGGGCTGTTTGCCGGCGCCGCAGGTTTAGCCTGGCTGGGCCGCGACTACACGCCCCTGCCCGCCTTGATGGCGGACTACCGCACCGCCACTGGCGAGCGGCGCTGGGTAACATTGGAGGATGGCAGCAAAGTCCAGCTCAACAGCGCCAGTGCCGTCGACATTACCTCCAGCGCCGAACAACGGCTGGTGAACCTGCGCCAGGGTGAAATATTGATCAATACCGGCGCCGACCACCGCCCGCTGTGGGTGCATACCCGCGACGGTTACCTGCGCGCCGTCGGCACGCGCTTGCTGGTGCGCGAAGAACCCCAAGGTACCCTGCTGGCCGTGCAACAGGGTGCGGTAGCGGTGTTTGCCGATCGCCATGACGGCGCCGCACGCCAGGTGATCAAGCCAGGCGAACAGGTGATGTTCAACCGTAGCGGCATTCGCCCTTCCCCCAATAACGGCCTGGACCCCTGGGCCTGGAGTGACGGCGTGATCAGCGCCCACAACATGCGCCTGGACGACTTCCTGGCCGAACTGGGCCGCTATCGCAATGGGTTGGTGCGTTGCAGCGAAGCCGTGGCAGGGTTGCGAGTTTCGGGCACTTACCAACTGGAGGACACCGACCAGGTGCTCAAGTTGGTCACTCAATCGCTGGCGATCGATGTGACCTACCGCAGCCGCTACTGGGTAACCGTCTCCGCTCGGGTGTGACCGGCCGAAAATAAATGAGGTGAATTCTCATTGCCATTCGACCTGTAAGGAAGGGCCGATCAACAGGCCGGTTTGTCCACTTCCTTCAGGAGCATCCCGCGGTCATGCAAGCGTTCCCCTCCAAACGTTCTCTTCTCAAACACGCGGTGCAGGCCGCCCTCCTTGGCGCCTGCCTGGGCGGCGGCGTCTTGCCGCTCGCAGTGATGGCCGACTCCGCTAGCGCTGATACCCAGGTTCGCGCATGGGCGATCGCCCCCGGCTCCCTTACCTCGGCACTGGATCAATTTGCCCGTCAGGCCGGCATCAGCTTGTCCTACGATGCCACCAGCGTTGCCGGTAAAACCAGCACAGGCCTGAGCGGCAACTTCGATCGAGAACAGGCCTTGGGCCAGTTACTGCGCGGCCAGGGCCTGCAAGCCCAGCGCCAAGGCAAGGATATGTGGCTGCTGTTGCCACAAATGGCCGACACCGGTGCCCTGAACCTGAGCGCGACCACGGTGACCGGCCAACGCCTGGGGGCCCTGACCGAAGGCACCGGTTCGTACACTACCGGCGCGGTCACCATCGGCAAAGGCCAACACAGCCTGCGGGAAACGCCACAGTCAGTGAGTGTGATGACCCGCCAATTGATGGACGATCAGAATGTCACCACCATTGACGATGTGATGGAACGTACACCAGGGATCACCACCTACGAGTCGCCCATGGGCGGCAAGTATTTCTATTCCCGTGGATTCAAGATGCTCGGCCAGTACCAGTACGACGGCGTACCGCTGGACATGGGCAAGGACTATGTGCAGGCGGACAGTTTCAGCGCCAACATGGCGATCTATGATCGCGTGGAAGTACTTAAAGGCGCAGCCGGCATGCTCAAGGGGGCCGGCACGGCCAGCGGTGCGGTGAACTTCGTGCGCAAGCGGCCACAGGCCACCCCGACCTCAAGCCTGATGCTGTCCGCCGGCACCTGGGACAACTACCGCGCCGACGTCGATACCGGTGGCCCGCTCAATGACAGCGGCACCGTGCGCGGCCGCGCGGCGTTCAGCCAACAGGATCGCGGCTCCTACATGGACATTTCCAAGCGCCAGGACCAGGCCTTCTATACCGCACTGGACGTCGACCTGAGCCCCGACACAACCCTGGGCGTGGGAGCCAGCTACGAAGACGTCGACGCCAGCCCCTGTTGGGGTGGCTTGCCGCGCTATAGCGATGGCAAGAGCGCCAGGTTAAGCCGTTCCACCTGCCTGGGCCAATCCTGGAACGACTGGCAAAGCCGACGCACGACGTTCTTCGCTGATCTCACCCATCACTTCAATGACGACTGGCAAATCAAAGTCGCCGCTGTGCACAGCCGCAACCTGCAAGACACCAAGTACGCCGCCAGCGAAGGTACCATCGCCTATGGCGCCCCAACCCCCACCGCCAACTCCTACGCAGCATTGATGGACTATGAGCACAAGGACTTCGGCCTCGACGCTTACGTCGATGGCAAGTTCCAAGCCTTTGGCCTGGAACACGAACTGATCCTTGGGGCCAACGGCAGCCGAGGCACCCAGGATGACGTATTCGCGATCCAGAACCTGCCCACGCGCCAGAGCATTTATCAGCCCGACCACCACTTCCCCGAACCAGCCAATGACACCTTCTGGCCAAACATGTACCGCGGTGGCACGGTCAAGGAAACCGCTACCCAGTATGGTACTTACGCCACCTTGCGCCTGCGCCTGGCCGAGCCCTTGATGTTCATCGTGGGCAGCCGTGTGAGCTGGTACGAAAACCGTCGGCAGTCCAACACCCTGGGTTGGGGCGAGTGGAGTGTGCAAGATGCGCGCACCAAGGAATCCGGTGAAGTCACGCCGTTTGCCGCTCTGATCTACGACCTCGACGAACACCTTTCCCTGTACGCCAGCTACGCCGATATCTTCCAGCCGCAGAGCTCTTATGCCACCGCCGACGGCGCGGCACTCAAGCCCAAGATGGGGGACAACTACGAGCTGGGTATCAAGGGCGAATGGTTCGACGGGCGTCTCAACAGTTCCGTAGCGTTGTTCCGGGCCACAGAGAAAAACGGCGCCGAAACTGACTTCCTGAGTTTCTGCCCAACTTCGTCCGATGGCTACTGCTATACCGACACTGCCAAGGTCCGCGCCCAGGGCGTCGAAGCCGAAGTCAGCGGCCAGTTGCTCGAACGTCTGCAAGTCTCGGGGGGCTACACCTACACTCAGACCAAATCGCTGAAAAACATTGATACCGCTATCGAAGGAGGCGCGTCCAACACCTATGTACCCCGCCACATGTTGCGCATGTGGGGCGATTACCAGCTGGATGGCGCGCTGTCCAAATGGAGCGTGGGTACGGGGGTCAATGCCCAGAGCGGCAACTATCGCATGCAGCAGGGCCTCAAGCTCGAACAGGCCGGCTATACGGTTTGGGATGCACGATTGGCCTACCGCGTAGATGACACCTGGACCGTCGCCCTTAACGCCAAGAACCTCTTCGACAAAAACTATTACCAAACCGTGGGCACAGCCTCATGGGGCAATTTTTATGGCGAACCGCGTAATTTCACGGTCAGTCTGAAAGGCACCTTTTAACCCGCTCAACCCTCTTGAGGGCACGCGCCTGGTGCGTTGCGCCCTCTTTTCCCACGCCTCCCCGGGACCCGTCAAAAAAGTGTTTCCTGACAAACAGGAAAATTCACACTTTTGTTCCTACACTCAAAATCACACCCCGAGACCGGGTCCTCTTGCACAAGGAATGTCAACAAAATGACACAAGAAGGAACATTTAAAGTGTCTATGATATCATCGCTGAAACAAGGTCAAATTATTGACTGAAAGAGAAAAGGAAGTCCTCCTGTAGTAGCCACTGCCCTTGCAAAATTCTTTCATTTGGAGCGATCCATCCGAAGGAAGGGATGCGTTTTACCCAGCGTAGTCCGCTGCCGTCTGGTTCAGACGACCGAATAGAACGCCTGGTGTGCAATGAGGGATGTTTGTATGCGAGAGAAGTCGTCAGTTGTCAGCTTGTTTTTGACCCGAGCAGGGTTTGTCGAGTTTTTTGTGGTTTTCGTCAAGCTGGTCCACGGTCTGACGGCCATTTTCCCACCGCTGGTCCTGGCGCTTTTCCTCGACCCCATGGACCCTGAAATGCGTTCGCACTTTCTGGGCTTGCTGCTGTTTTTTGCGGTATTGACCATCATTCTGTTCCAGGCCCTGGGCATTTATTCCGAGGAACTGTTCAGTAATCGCTTGCGCCTGCGCACCAATATCGTGGCCTGGTCGTCCGCATTCTGCATCCTGTTGTTCATGTACCAGATCCTGCAGGTATTTCCGCAATTGAACCCGCGCAACCTGGTGGTGTGGTATATCGCCAGCTTGACGATGTTCTGTGCCGAACGCCTGGTGATGCTACGCCTGTACCGCAAACTCATGCGCAAGGGCAAATACCTGCAACGCACAGTGATCCTGGGTTTCACTGACACCGCCGTGCATGTCGCCGACCACTTGCAACGCAACGGCGACATTCGCTCCGGGCTTATCGGCTTTATCGACGACCGCACCGAGCGTATTCCCAAGGAGCTGAGCAGCCTGCCGCTGTTGGGCAATACCCGCGACCTGGAAAAACTGATCCGCGCCGAACAGGTCAACCAAGTGATGATCTGCCTGCCCTGGGCTGCCGAGCAACGCATTCACGGGCTGGTCAATCGCCTGCGGCAAATGTCGGTGAACGTGATGCTGGTGCCCGACATGGCTGCCCTGCGCTACGGCCATAGCCGGATCACAGACGTGGGCGGCATCCTGATGTTCAATACCTCGCAGTTGCCGCTGCGCGGTTGGTCGCCGTTTATCAAGCGTTGCGAAGACCTGCTCCTGGCGAGCATCACCCTGGTGCTGGTGTCACCGGTGATGCTGGTCACGGCCATTGCGATCAAGCTCGACTCCAAGGGCCCGGTGCTGTTTCGCCAGAACCGCTACGGCTATAACGACAACGAAATTCGCGTGTTCAAGTTCCGCTCGATGTACACCGACCAGAGCGACTTTACCGCTGAACGCCAGACCACTCGAGAAGACCCGCGCATTACCCGGGTTGGCCGCATCATCCGCAAGACCAGCATCGATGAGCTGCCGCAGTTGTTCAACGTGCTGCAGGGCAACATGTCGATGGTCGGCCCGCGCCCTCATGCCACCGCCACCAAAGCCGCCGGTATTCCGTTCGAAGTGGCTGTGAGCGAATACAGCTCGCGCCACCGGGTCAAGCCCGGCATCACCGGTTGGGCGCAGATCAACGGCTACCGGGGTGAAACCGACACCCTGTTCAAAATCCAGAAACGCGTCGAATACGACCTGGAGTACATCTCCAAATGGTCCGTCTGGTTCGATTTGTACATCGTTTTCATGACGGTCCCAGCCGTCCTTTCCACCAAGGAAGTCTATTGATGAATACACTCAACGGATTAATCCCCTGCATTATTTCCGGTGGGTCAGGCACGCGGCTGTGGCCGGTGTCCCGGCAGAACATGCCCAAGCCATTCATGCGTATGCGTGACGGCCAGAGCCTGCTGCAGAAAACCTTTCAACGTGCCGCACGCCTGCCCGGCGTGGAAAGTGTGCTGACCGTCACTAATCGCGACTTGCTGTTTCGCACCCTGGATGACTACCGCGGAGTCAACCAGGCCAGGCTGCCTCTGGACCTGTTGCTGGAGCCGTTCGGTCGCAATACCGCAGCGGCCATTGCGGTGGCGGCACTGCACGTGCAGGAGCATTTCGGTGGCGACGCCCAGTTGTTGGTGATGCCAGCCGACCATCTGGTGCTGAATGAAACCGCGTTCGCCGACGCCGTGACCCAGGCACGCGAGTTGGCCGAAGCCGGCTACCTGGTGACCTTCGGGATTCAACCCGATCACCCGGAAACAGGCTTCGGCTATATCGAAAAAGGTGACGCCCTGAGCCTGGGTAACCGGGTCAAGCGTTTCGTCGAAAAACCCGACCTGGCCACGGCCCAAGCCTACCTCGACGGCGGCAAGCACTTGTGGAATGCCGGCATGTTCTGCTTCAAGGCCGGTACTCTGGTGGACGAGCTGGCGACCCATGCTCCCGACGTACTGGGGGCCGCTCGTGCAGCCCTCGAGCAGAGCCAGCACCTGCAAAACAGCACCTCGCGCCAGCGTGAACTGGGCAGCGAGGCCTTCGGCACCGCGCCAGACCTTTCCATCGACGTGGCGTTGATGGAGAAGTCCACGCAAGTGGCCGTGGTGCCGTGCGACATCGGCTGGAGCGACATCGGTTCCTGGGAAGCCCTGCGCCAGCTCACGCCCAGCGATGCCCAGGGCAACCAGGTCAATGGCGAAGCCATCTTGCATGACGTGCACAACTGCTATATCGACTCGCCCAAACGCGTACTCGGTGCCGTCGGCGTGCGAGACCTGATCATCGTCGATACCCCCGATGCCCTGCTGATCGCCGACGCCAACCGCAGCCAGGACGTGCGCTACATCGTCGCCGAACTCAAGCGCCAGAACCATCCGGCGTTCAGCCTGCACCGCACCGTCACACGGCCGTGGGGAACCTACACCGTGCTGGAGGAAAGCAGCCGGTTCAAGATCAAGCGCATCGTGGTCAAGCCCCAGGCATCGCTGTCGCTGCAAATGCATCACCACCGCAGCGAACACTGGGTAGTGGTCAGCGGTGCCGCGCAGATCACCAATGGCGAGCGCGAATTTTTGATCAACGCCAACGAATCGACCTACATCCCGGCTGGGCACAAGCACCGCTTGACCAACCCCGGCATCATCGACCTGGTGATGATCGAAGTGCAGAGCGGTGAATACCTGGGCGAGGACGACATCGTACGCTTCGATGACATCTATGGGCGCGCGCCCGCAGAGAAGAAATGACATGCGCACCTCGCTGATCATTCCAACCCGCAACGCGTCCAGTCATTTGACGCGACTGCTGCCCGCGCTGCAGATGCAGACCCGGCAACCGGACGAGATGCTGGTAGTCGACAGCGCGTCCAGCGATGACACCGTGGCGCGCTTTCGCGAATTTGGCGCGCGGGTCGAGGTTATCGACGCACGCGACTTCAACCACGGTGGCACACGGCGCTGGGCCAGTGAACACACGAGCGGTGACGCACTGATCGTGATGACTCAGGACGCAATCCCGGCCGACCCCGAGACCTTCGCCAACCTGCTCGAAGAATTGCAACAAGACCCACTCAACGGCGTGGCCTACGGCCGGCAATTGCCGCACCCTGGCGCTGGCGTGCTGGGAGCGCAGTCACGCCACTTCAATTACCCCGCCCAGAGCCGCACCAAGAGCCTTGCCGACGCTGCGCAGTTGGGGATTAAAACCTGCTTCAGCTCCGACTCGTTTTCAGTCTACCGGCGCAGCGCCCTGCAGGCCGTGGGTGGCTTCCCCGCCGATGTGATCGGCAGCGAGGATGCCTACGTCGCGGCGCGCATGCTGCTTGATGGCTACAAGGTGCGCTACGCCGCCACGGCGCGGGTGTACCACTCCCACGATTACCGACTCATGGATGAGTTTCACCGCTACTTCGACATTGGCGTGTTCTACGGTCGCGAACCGTGGATTCGCCAAGCCTTTGGCGATGCCGGCGGTGAAGGTAAACGCTATGTACAGGCTGAACTCGCAGCGTTGCGCGCAGCCGGTGCATTGCACCGCGTACCCGAAGTACTGGTGCGCAGCGCGTTCAAATTGCTCGGCTATCGGCTGGGCCATCTGGAACGCCGCCTACCCCTCGCCCTAAAGCGGCGCATCAGCATGTTTCCCGGTTATTGGAGGTGAGCATCATGACCTACAGGAAGTCCCCCTTGATGAAAAGAACTATGCTCGTCCTGGCCATGATGGCACTGGCCGCCTGCAATACCCCTGCACGTATCGTCCCCCCCGACGGCAAGACGGTCGAGGACGGCAAGCGCGCCCTCGACCAGCTTGCGCAGCTGCCGCCGGCGGTAGAGCGTATCCGCATCGGCGATCAGTTGCGCATTGTGCGCGATGCCGGTGAGATGCCAACGCTGTCGGCGTTCAACGTCAGCACCATCTATGAGCTGACGCTGTACACCGTGCAAACCGATGGCAAGATCAACTACCCGTTCTTGGGCCCGATCCAGGTAGCCCGTCGCACGCCAGCCGAGGTGGCGAACGAGCTGAGCAACAAGCTTGCGCCGGTGTATCGCGAGCCACGGGTGACGGTGAACATCAACCAGGCACCGGGCAACTCGATCATCGTCGGCGGTGCGGTAAACAACCCGACCACGGTGCCGATCGCCTCGGCCAACACCCTGGAACAAGCCATCGTCGGCGCCGGCGGGGTGAACCCGGCGGGCAACGCCAGCATGGTCGCACTGTTGCGCGAAGATACCCAAGGCACCTACCGCGCTTACTTCCTGGACTTCAGCCAATACCTCAAGACCGGCCCCAACGGGCGTAAACAAGTGCCGCTGCAGCGGGGAGATGTGGTGTTCGTGCCCAAATCCAACGTGGGCGAGCGCATCCAGGGCGTAGATACCTACTTGAACCAGTTGATCCCATTCACCAAGTCGATCGGGGTTGGCTACAACTACACCCGAACCAGCGGCGGCAGTAACTAAAGGAGCGACATCCCATGATCGAGATCCGTTCTTTTCGCGATCTTCTGCGCTTGTTCTTCATCTTCCGGCACGAGTTCAAGCTGGCGGCCATCGCGGCGCTGGTGATCATTCTGCTGGGGGCCTTTTTACTACCAGCCAAATACGAGTCCACCGCACGCTTGCTGGTCAAGCCGGGGCGCGATTCGACGCTGCCCATTGAGATCAGCAACCGCCAGGCGCTGGTCATGCCGAGCACTCAACGCGACCCGATTGTCGATGAGGAACGCCTGCTGACCGGTCGCCCTATCGTGCGGGCGGTGGCCGAGCATTACCTGGAAGTCATCGACAAAATGCCGCCACCGGAAGGCCTCTGGAAGCGCACCAAGTACTACGTCAAAAGTGGTATCGGCGCAGTGTTCGACGGTGTGCGCGTGGTGCTGGAAACCGTGGGCATCATTGAACAGACCACACCCGTGGAGCGCCTGGCCGCCAGCCTGGAGAAAAACTTCGACGTCAGCCACGCGGCCGGTTCCACCGTCATGGACATCAGCTTCAAGTGGAGCGACCCGGAAATCGCCCAGGCGGTGGTCAAAAGCTGGGTCGAGACCTACATCAACGAACGCACCCAGGCCCTGGGACGCAAGAGCCTGTATGCCTTCTATGAAGGCCAGGTAGCCAACAGCGCTACCGAAATCAAGAGCTACAAGGAGCAGATTCTTGCCCACTTGAACCAGATCGGCGCGGCAAGCATCACCGATCGCCTGGAGGATTTGTCCGAGCGCATCAACGTGCTGCGTGGCGAAACCTTCAATACCACGCGCTTGATTGCCTCGTCCGACAGCGCCCTGGAGAGCACCCGCACTCAGCTCAAGACCCAACCCAAGGAAGTGACCACGGTACGCCAGATTGCGCTGAACCCGCAGCAGCAGGACTTGCGTCGCCTGCTCAACCAGAAGTTGCTGGAAAAGGCCGACATGATGCGCACCTACACCGACAATGCGCCGCCGGTCAAAGCCCTGGATGCGTCGATCCGCGCCATGCAGGCCCAGGTCGCGAATGAAAGCAACACCGTGCAAAGCTCGGAAAACCGTGCGCCGAACACCCTGGAGATCCACTTGCAGCGCGTGCTGCTCGATGAGTCCAGCAACAACTCGGCACTGCGTACACAACTGGTGCAACAGCAGAAACAACTGGTGAACCTCGAGGCGCAACGCAAGGAAGCCCTGGAGATTGAACCGGAGCTGGCGCGCCTGTCCCGTGAACTGAGTGCCACCGAGCGTAACTATGCGCTGTATGTCGATAACCTGGAAAAATCGCGCATCGACCGTGAGCTGGATAACAGCCAGATCAGCAATATCGCGGTGATCGAGGAGGCCACCCTGAACCCTGGCCGAATCTTCCCTAAAACCCTGTTGATGCTGTTGTTGGCGATCCCGTTTTCCATCGTGGTCGGCTTGCTGGTGATCTACCTGTGCTACCTGCTCGACCAGCGCATCCATGACGGTGGCTTGGTGGAACGCAAGTTCGGCCTGCCGCTGTGGACCACCCTGCCAGAACTGGATACCAGTACCGCACAAGGCACCAACGCATTCAACGCGAGCATCTACCGGCTCTACGGTCTGCTGCAGTTGGACCGTATCACTGAACGCGGCCTGACCCTCGGGTTGACCTCCGCGCGCCATGGTGAAGGGGTGACGTTCGTAGTGGAACAGTTGCGCCAGTTGCTTCAGGAAAACGGCATTACTGTGCGTGTCGGCGGTGCGGCCCCGGCGGCGCCGGGCGAAGTGGTACTGCTGGATGCCTCGGCGCTGCTGGACAACCGCGATGCCTTCGTCAATCTGCGTCGCGCCGACCTGATCGCCCTGGTGGTGGAGGCGCAGAAAAGCACGGTCCCGGTGGTGGAGCATGCGCTGTCGATCCTCAATACCGCATTCGGCAAAGTGGACGGCATCATCATCAACCGGCGTAAATTCGAAGTGCCGGCCAAGGTGCTGCAGACCATCGCCAAATATCGGGGGGCGTTCTGATGCGCATCGCCCTGCTCGCGCCTTTGCCGCCGGAAAAAAATGGGATCGCCGACTACGCGAACCATTTCAAGACGGCACTGGAGCAGCTGGGCGTGACGGTGGCGACACCGTTGAGCGGCGTCGAGGGCACCAGCATCGCGATCAAGCAGGCCATCGGTGCATTCGACTGGCAGAGCGTGGACCTGGTCCACGCCGAGCTGGGCGGCGGCCGGCTGGGGGAGTTCCTGGCGTTGCGCGAGTTGCGCAAGGCCTATCCCAACCTGCCGCTGACGGCCACCGTGCATGACCCCGAGCGCATGGTATGGCGGCGCGAGCAACTGCCCTTCCCGCTCAATCTGTTGGAGCGCTTGCCCAGCCCGTTGCCGCAAGCGGCGGTGGTGCTGGCAGACCCGCTGACCCTGCGTGAAGAGCGGCAGGTGGCCCGCGGCCTCACAAGACTGATCACCCTCACCCGCCTGGGCGCCGATTGCCTCAGCCAACGCATGCAATTGCCCGCAGGTAAAGTGGCGGTGATCAACCATGCCAACCTGGCGATTGCGGCGGTGGCGCTGCCGCCCCTGGATACGCTGCACCTGCTGTATTTCGGCTTTATCTACCGGGGCAAAGGCATTGAAGACCTGTTACAGGCCCTGGCCGCAGTTTTCCAGCAAGCCCCCCAATTGCGTGACCGTGTGCGCCTGACCCTGGCCGGTGGCACTGCCGCCGAAATGGCGTTTGGGGCGGGCGGCAATTACCTTGAACAATTGAACCGCCAGATAGCCGACCTTGGCCTGTCTGGCTCCATCGACTGGCGGCTGAACCTGCCGGCCAGCGAGATTGCGCAGACGATACAGGCGCACCACGTGATGGTGCTGCCGTATCGCGAATCGAAAAAACTCGGCCTGCTGGGTCGCCAGCGCGGCACCAGCGGCGCGTTGTCCTGGGCCGCCGCGTGCGGGCGCGGGGCGATTACTTCGGATGCACGGGCATTTGCCGAAGAGGTTGCCAGCGGAAACGGCGCAATCTATCCCCAAGGCGACGTCGCCGCGTTGAGCGCGCAACTACTGCGCCTGGCGCAGACCCCGACGCTGGCCAGGGACTGGGCCGAACGCGCCGCGCACATTGGCGGCCAACGCCTGTGGCCACTGACCGCACGGCAGTTCAAGCAGCTTTTTGAGCAAGCGATTGCGGGGGCCCCTTATGGTGCGTAAACGTACGTACTTGGCCACGCTTGCACTGGTGGCGGTCATGGGCGTTACCGTCTTTATCTGGGGGCGCCCGGCCGATGCCGAGAGCCATGTGCTCAAGGGCAACAAGGTGCTGGTGTGGAAGGATTTCCTGGGAGTGAACGCGCAGTTCCTGTGGTTCAGCCCCCAGCGTTACCAGATGCAGATCGACCGTCTCAAGGACCTGGGCTTGCAGTGGGTACGCCTGGACCTGCATTGGGATCGGTTGGAGCCGGTGGCTGATCAGTACCAGGTGGCCACGCTGGACGAACTGGTGGCCAAGTTGCAGGACAACCAGCTCAAGTCGGTCTTCTACCTGGTGGGTTCGGCGCCCTTCATCACCACAGCGCCCGTGGGTGCGCCGTATCAGGACCAGTACCCGCCCAAGGACCCGAATGTGTTCGCGATCCGCATGGCGCTGTTGGCCCAACGTTATCCCAGCGTTGATGCCTGGCAGGTTTGGAATGAACCGAATCTGCTCGGCTTCTGGCGCCCCGTGGCCGACCCGGCCGGCTACGCCGCCCTGCTGAAAAGCAGCGCCGCGGCCCTGCGTGCGGTCAACCCGAATAAACCAGTGGTGGCGGCTGGCCTGGCGTTTTTCAGCGAGATGCCCAACGGCCAGACCATGCTCGACGCCTTCGATGCCCTCGGCGTGCCCAGCCTGAACACCGTGATGTCCTATCACCCTTACACCCAGTTGCCCGAAGGAAACGACCCCGCCAACCTGGACTTCGTCGCCAAGACAACTGCGCTCAACCAGAAACTGCGCAGCAATGGCGTCAAGACGCTGTGGAGCACCGAATGGGGCTGGTCAGCGTACACGGGGCCCAAGGAAGTCCAGGACATCATTACCCTGCAAGGCCAGGCCGACTATGTGCTCCGCCGCCTGGCCCTGATGAGCGCGATGGATTTCGACAAGATCTTCCTGTTTACCTTGAGCGACCTCGACCAGCGCGCCAGCGTGCGCGACCGTGCCTACGGCTTGCTCGACCTCGATGCCAAGCCAAAACCGGTCTATACCGCACTGAAGCATTTTCTCGACGTCAGCGGACCGCAATTGACGCCTGGCGACCCACCCGCCGCCGATCAACTGCCCGAGGGCCTGTTCAGCATCGGATGGACCCGCGCCGATGGTCGCAAGCTGTGGTTCTTCTGGTCGGCAAAAGGCGGTAATGCGCACCTGCCGGACCTCGCCAACGCCACCCTGTATGACCCGCTGCGCGGCACGCAAACCCCAGTGAGCGGCACCAACGGCTTGACCGTTGCGGTCATGCCGAACCTGCAAATTCTGTTATGGGATTGAAACCCGTCATGCGCATTTTATGGATCCTGCCCTACTCACCCTGGCCCGCCACCAGCGGCGGCAAGACGCGTCAGTTCCACCTGCTGCGCAGCCTGGCGGCCCGGGGGCATCGGATCACCTTGCTCCTGCATGACAAACACCCGGTATCGCTGACCGATCGCCAGGTACTGGAAGCCTTTCTCGAGCAATTGATCATCTTGCCCCGCCGCCCACTGCGCAGCGTGAAGACCCTGGTGGCCGGACTCTTTGCACCCTACCCCTTGCTGGCCAGCGTGAATGGGCTGTCGGGGGCGTTGCAGGACCGATTCAACCAACTGCTCAATGAGCACTGGGATGTGGTGCAAATAGAACACAGCTACAGCTTCCAGCCGTATGAAGACGCCCTGGTGCGCAAGTCCCAGCCCTTCGTGCTCACCGAACACAACGTGGAATCGGCCCTGGGCGCGGCCACCTATGACCGCCTGCCGAGCTGGGCGCTGCCGTTCATTCGCTACGATCAATGGCGCTATATGCGCTGGGAACGCCGGGTAATGCGCCAGGCTACCCAGGTGGTAGCAGTAACCGACAGCGATGCACAGGTGATGCAAGGCATCGCCGGCAAACCGGTGCCGGTGGTGGTCAATGGCGTGGACTGCGACCACTTTGCCGCTGCACACCCAGATCCATCGACACGCCGTGTACTGTTTCTCGGGAACTATGAGTACGCGCCCAATGTGGACGCGATCGAGTGGGCCCTGGATGAAATCCTGCCCAAAGTCTGGGAGCGCTGCCCGGATGCGCGCATGAGCGTGTGCGGTTTCGGCATGCCCGGCAGCTGGAGCGAGCGGTGGCAGGACCCCCGCATCGAGTGGCAAGGCTTCGTGCCGAACCTGCTGAGCCTGCAATCGAGTTGTTCAGTGTTCCTGGCACCGTTGCGCCATGGCGGCGGCTCCAAGCTCAAAGTGCTGGAAGCGCTGGCGGCCGGCCTGCCCCTGGCCAGCACCGAGCAGGGCGTGTCGGGCCTGGACCTGGTCGACGGCTTGGACTACCTCGCAGGGCAAACCGCCGCTGACCTGGCGAATGCTGTAGTACGCCTGCTGCAATTCCCCGCGGCCGCAGCGCCCATGGGCGAAGCCGGGCGCGCCTATGTGCGGCGCGCCCATGACTGGAGCGTGGCCGCCAGCCAATTGGAGCAGGTGTACGCCAGCCTGTCGCCGCTCACTCAAAAGGAGCCTGTATGCGTGTAGGCCTGGATTACCGCACCGTCGGCACCTCGCCGCAATCGGGTATCAGCCGCCAGGTGTATGCCCTGGAAAGCGCCTTGCGTGCCTTGCCGGGTATCGAATTGGAACGGTTTACCGTGGCCCCGCTGGGCGACCAGACACGCTTGCAGGCCCACTGCCCGACCTGGGGTTGCGCGAAGACGGCGATGCATCAGCCACAGAATCGCCTGCGTTTCGAAGCCGGCTTTTTACCCCGGGCCCTGCGCGAACAACAGATTGACCTGTACATCAGCACCTTCAATATGGGCTTGCCATTACCACCCAAGCCCAAGGGGCTGCGCACTGTGGTACTGCTGCACGACCTGTTCCAGATCACTTTGGACAACTACCACGCCAATCGCCTCAAGGCCCTGGTCTACAAGACCAGCGACCGGCTGTCGATTGCCTATGCGGTGCGCAGCGCCGATCGCGTGTGGACACCCTCGCAATACAGTGCCGATGAAACCGTACGCCTGTTTCCCCAGGCGGCGGGCAGGGTGCGTGTGCTGCCCAATCAGGTGGATGGGTTCAATGAGCCGGCAGCAGACCTGTCCGATCTCCACTTACCCGAAGCCTTCTGGCTACTGGTGGGTACTCGCGAGTTGCGCAAGAACGTACCCTTTCTGGTGAAGGCCTGGCAGCAGGCGCGGCAGCAATCACCCGCTGTACCGGAATTGATGCTGGTGGGCAGCCTTGAGCATTTGCCCGAAGCACTGCGCGGGCTACCGGGAATTCGCGCACTCAGTGGTGTCACCGATGCCCAACTGCAGGCGTTGTACCGCCAGGCGTCCCGTGTGTGGCAGCCCTCCTACGCGGAAGGGTTTGGTTTACCGGTGATTGAAGCGCTGAGCGTCGGCACACCTGTGGCCGTGGCCAGCGGTACCTCGCTGGATGAAATCACCCCGCCGTCGGCGCCGCGGTTTTCCCCGACCGATGGCCCGGCGTTGGTGCAACTGATGCTGAGCCTGGGCGAGCGCAGCGACGAGTCTTCTGCAGAACAACGCAAGCAATGGGCCGAACGCTACAACCCAAACGCCTATCGTCGGCGCCTGGCCGAACTGATCGAGGAACTGAAATGAGACTCTCCCTGGCAAGCCTCGTCGCCATCCTCTTCGGCGTGCTGTTTGGTGCAGCCGCCCTGGCGCTGTCACCGGCCAAGGCCTTTCTTGCTGTAATGGGTGTTGCGGCAGCCGTGACCATCCTGCGCTTTCCCTTCTGGGGCTTGTTGCTGTTTGCCCTGGTCGCGACCTTCATGCCCTACTCCACCCTCAACCTGGGCATCCGCAGCACGGTAAGCGAAGCCATCCTGGCGCTGACCTGGGGCGCCGTGCTGTGGCACAGCTTCCTGTCGCGCCTGCCCGATGCACCGCGCCTGGCACGCCGGCCCACCGACCAGATGCTGCTGTGGTTGATGCTGTTCAGTGTGTTCCCGTTTATCGTTGGCCAGGTGAGCATCCACGCCGAAAGCAGCGGCGTAGCCAACTGGCTGCGCTGGTTGTTGAACCTGTCGGGGGTGTTCCTGGCCGCCAAGCTGCTGGTGGACTATAAACGCCGCGAAAGCCTGGTGATCGCCTTGCTGCTGGGCACTCTGGCGATGCTGGTGATGTCGATCGCCGTGTTCGTGCGCACGCGCTCCGGGGCAGGGATTGCGCCGATTCTCGCCCTTCTCAACTACGGCAACTTCGACATGTTGAAATTCGGCCTGGAAGCCATGTCGTCGCGCATGGGTTCACCGTGGATGCACCCGAACGCCATCGGCGGGATCATGGCGCTGTTGCTGCCCCTGGCGTTCTGTTACGGCATGACCGAACAAGGTTTCAAACGTGCGCTGGGCCTTGGCGTGGCGTGCCTGGGAGCGGCGGCGTTGCTGTTGGCCAGCAGCCGTGGCGCGATGGTCAGCCTGGCGCTGGTACTGATGTGGATGGCCACCCGCCGCGTGCCTTACACCGGACGCTTGTTGATGATCGGCGCGGCGTTGACCGTGGCCTTGGTAATGGCCTATCCACCGCTGCAGGAACGCTTGGCGACGATCTTTTCGTCGAGCAACGCCAGCACCGAAGTTCGTTTTGATGAATACCGCATGTTCCCCCAGGCCATGGTGGCGTATCCGTTCGGCATTGGCTTCAAGGTTGACCCTCCGGTACCGGGCACACACTTGCTGGGGATCTCCAACCTGTGGCTGAACTTTATCTACAAGACCGGCATCGTCGGCATGCTGCTCTTTATAGCCGTTACGGTGCGTTGGTGGCGTGAAGCCAGGCCGGAAAAAGGCCCGATCCGCCTGACCAAGGACAATGCCCTGTGGCTGGGCAGCACGGCAGGAATTCTGTCGGCGCTGGTCAGTGGGTTATTTGACCACTACTTCAGTTTTGCCGTCGTGATGGTCGCGCTGTTCTGGCTGATGGTGGGGATCAATGTGCTGGAAGCACGGCGCTTGTTCCCAGCGCGCCTGCCACAGGTCAAGACTGTGGTTTTTCGCAAGCCGCTGCTTGATGGCGCGCGCCCCTGATGCTCGGTTCTGCCGTATGGCTGACCCTGGCGACCCTGCTCGGCCTGTGCCTGGGGTTCGCACGCGAATGGTTACTTGTGGCGGCCTGGGGCGCGGGGGAGCGCAGTGATGCGTTCTTGATCGCACTGTTCTTGCCCGAGGCGCTGCGAATGTCACTGGCCGGTGGCGTGTTGAGCGCCGCCGCGTTGCCGCTCTACTTGCAGCGCAAGGACAGCGAGCGCCTCGATTGGCTGGCCGTGTTGTTCCCGGCATTGCTGTTGGTTGCCCTGCTGGTCAGTCTGCTGCTGATGCTGTCAGCCCCCTGGCTGGTGCAGGTACTGGGCCCAGGGCTGGCGACCAGTGCCACCGCCCTCGCCGCCAGCAATTTGCAGGTCGTGGCCTGGTGCGTGCCAGGCTTGATGCTGCATGCACTGTTCAGTATTCCCTTGCAGGCCAGCGAGCGTTTTGTGCTGGCAGGGCTCGGCTCGTTGTTGTTCAACCTGCCGCCGGTGGCCTATCTCGCGTTGGCCGGCACGGCCAGTCAACCCCATGGCCTCGCCTTGGCCTGTCTCGCCGGTAGCCTGTTGATGCCTTTGGCGTTGCTGCCGTCGATTTGGCGTCAGGGCTGGCGGCCGTGGCGCATGCAGCTGGCGGTTGCCCCCCTGCGGGAGTTGGGCCAGCGTATAGGCCCGCTGTTACTGAGCAACGGCGCCAGCCAGGGCTTGGCTTTGATCGAACGCCTGGTGGCGTCGCTGCTGGGGGAAGGCGCGGTGACCTGGGTCAACCTGGCCCGCAAGCTGATGAACCTGCCACTGATTGCGCTGATGAGCCTCAACCAGGTGCTGCTGGGCATGATGAGCCGCCGCCAGGGCGATGAACGCCTGGCCCTGCTCAAGCGCGGCCTGGAAACCGCCAGTGTGCTGACGCTGCCGGCCGGCGTCGGCCTGGTGGCGGCGGCGCCCAGTCTGGTGGCGTTGCTGCTGCCCAAGCAATCGGTTGATTCGCCTCTGCCACTGCTGCTGGCATGGTTTGCCGTGCCCTTGGTGTTTGGCGCGTGGAACGCCCTGCTGGCGCGCTATGCGTATGCCGCGGGCGATACGCGCCAGCCGCTGCGCTGTGAATTATTGGGCAGCCTGGTCAACGTGCTGTTGCTCTGCGTACTGCCGTTTGCATTTGGCCTGGCCGGTATTCCGTTGGCGGCGTTGGCTGGGGTGATCTGCACCGCGCTGCTGCTGATGCAGCGCCAGGGGCTGCTCACGGCACTGCCTTGGGCGCGGCACTGGCTGCTAGACACGTTGATGCTGGGGCTGGCGGCGCTGGTGTTGTTCGGGTTGCAAGATGTATGGCTGCAGTTGGGGTTGAGTACCCTGGCAGGTGCTTTGGTGTTGCTGGGCATGGGGCTGTGGCTTAGGCCGTGGCGCAAGGCGTGAATGATCGTTCGGGAAGACTTAGATGAAACATCGTTGGATTCAAATGGATATCGCCAAGGGCATTGGTATCCTGATTATTGTGTATGGCCACAGCTGGTTCGTCGCCACCTCGCTGGACTTGATGTACCCGATCCTGGCGTCGTTCGTGCTGCCGTTGTTCTTTTTCCTGTCAGGGGTGTTCTTCAAGCCCGAGCAACCGTTCGTGGAGATGGCGGTGCGCAAGGCCGATGGCCTGCTCAAGCCGTTTTTTTTCACCATGCTGCTGTACGTGATCGTACGTGACGTACTGCGGGGGCAACCGCTGCTGCCGGATATAGGCGGCGTGCTGTATGCCTCGGTGGACACTATCCCATGGCAAGCGCTGTGGTTCTTGCCGCACTTCTGGGTGGCGATTCTATTCAGTTGGCTGATGCTGCGGCTGATCCAGCGCTTGAAGCTGCCCCTGGTGGTCGCCTGCATGCTGATCGGTGTGCAACTGTTGCTAGGCATCTGGACGCTGCAATGGTTCTGGCAGATACCGGTGAGCGTCGGTGACCACACCTGGACGTTGCCCGGCCTGCCCTTCAGCCTCGACGTCACGCTGATCAGCAGCACCTACTTCATCTATGGCTACCTGCTGCGCGATTGGCTGCGCCGGCATGAAGGTTCGTTGCTGACCCTGTTGATCTCGGTGGTGCTGTTCGCCGCCGTGTTCATTTACAGCCACGACACCATGGACTTGGCCCAGCGACGCTACGACCACTGGCTGTGGACCAGCCTGCTGGCAGTGATCGGCGTGTATATTTGCTGGGCGCTGGCGCGGGTGTTGATGGTGTCGGCGCTGCTCACCCGAGTGATGACCTATATCGGCCAGTCCACCCTGATTCTGTTGATCTTCCATGGCGAAATCCAGCACAAGACGTTTGACCTGATGGAGCGCCTGGGCCTGCATCCGTTCATGGCGGCATGTGTAGGTTTGGTGGTGGCACTGTTGGTGCCGTTGCTGATCGGGGAAGTGATCAAGCGGGTGGCGTTCTTGCGGTTTTTCTATTTTCCGTTTCCAGTGCGCAAAGCGCCTAAACCGTAAAAGCACTACAGGACTAATGGGGAAGCGGGCTTGCTTGCCACAACAAGCCAGCTCCCACATGGGTCATGTAGTTAATCATCAAGTTGCTGAGGCGCCGACTTGCTGACGGGTTTGCCAGGTTTGGCCCCCTTGGCCGGCGCAGCAGGTGCGGCAGGCTCAGGTTCTGCCACGGCAGCTGCTTCTTTTTCTGCCATCGGCATCTGGTCGATGGCGCTGAAGAATTCCTTCAGGTCGAGGCTGTCCGGCGGCACGGTTTTCTCGAGTTTTTTCTCGCCGTCCTTGCCGACCAGAATCACTTTGGTGCCGCTGCCGACGCCGAGCTTGAGGGCACGGATCAGTGCGTTGGTTTCAGGCGGCGTGAGCTTTTTGCTGTCTTTGGGATCCTTGGCGAACTTCTCCCCTTCGGCACCAATGCTGCCGAACTTCACGGTGTAGAACACCATGCTGCGCTCTTCGAAGGCCTGCTTGGTGGCAGCCTCTTCCAGTTGTTTCTTCAGCGTTGCCAGTGTCGGGTTTCCAGCATCAAGCTCCACGACCACCAGGGGGCGCGTCTTGCCCAATTCCTGCTTGAGCGGATTATCATCAGCGGCCAACAAAGGCCCCGTAAAAGCCATCAAGGTAGCCAGGGTCAGCGACCGGATGAGCATGCGCACCTCCTTTGAATTCCATGCAGGGTTCTTGAGTTTCATGTCTGCGACAGCCAAATTCAAGGATGATTCCTACACCACTTTGAGAAGCGTAGGTCAGGAAGCCCGCTACGCAAGGGCTTGGACAGTGGCCTGGTCATTGTTTCTTCCGGTTACGAGACCTTCCACTGCGGCCAATGCCGGGCAAAAACGGGGGCCACGACAGGGTCAGCGTCTACCCGCTCCAGGCTCTGCGCAAAGCCCGGCGCCAGGTTGCCGAGCACCTCGCGCGCGTCGTCCCAACGCGACACCGCTGCCGCCATGATGCCCAGTGCATTCGGCGCGTTGCTCGGGGTAAACAGCTGGCCGGCAAACTGATCGGCAAACACGACCCAAGCCTGGTGCAGGTAGCGCCGTGTGCCGCTGACCAGTTGCGCTTGCTGCGCCTCATCGGCATTGCCCAACCAGCGTTGCGGGTAATCGATGATACCGATCGCCGAATAGCAGTTGGCGGCGATATACAGCAAGCCACGCAGGATCTGCGCACGATCGCCAGCCAGCAACTCGGCCTTGGGATACTCCAGGCCCAGGTGGATCAGGATCGCGGCGCTTTCGGTCAGTACCTGGCCATTTGGAGTGACCAGGGTGGGGATCTGCTTGAGTGGATTGATACGTGCAAGCGCGTCGCTACCCTCGCCGTCCTGCCAGGAACTGGCCTGCACGCGATGCCACGGCACTGCGCAGCGCTGCAGGGCGATTTCGATCATGCAGGATCCGGATTCGTCGGTGCCATAAAGGGTGTACATGGGCGTTTCCTCCTGAGCGATGGGCAATATCGAGCCTGTGGTCGATTACCTAGAATAGCCCCATCTGCCCGCCTACCAGGGTACCGAAATCGTCATTCACGAACGGCAGGATTGCGTCAGCCACGGGCTGCAATTGGCGCGTGACGTAGTGGTCGTAATCGATGGGTGCCCGCCGCACTTCCAGCGGTTCCGGGCCGTTGACACTGATCACGTAGCTGATCCAGCCACCCCGCTGGTACTGGCGCGGGCGGCCCAGGCGGTCGTTGTACTCGTCTGCCAGGCGCGCGGCGCGTACGTGGGGCGGGACGTTGCGTTCGTAGTCGTGCAAGGGCCGGCGCAGGCGTTTGCGGTAGATCAACAACTCATCGAATTCGCCGCTCAAGGTACGCCGCACGTAATCGCGTATGTAGTCTTGATGGGGTTGTCGATGGAAGATGCGTTGGTAGAGTTCCTGCTGGAATTGCCGGGCCAGGGGCGACCAGTCGCTGCGCACGGTTTCCAGGCCTTTGTAGACCATTTCTTCGCTGCCATCTTCGCGCACGACCAGGCCGGCATAGCGCTTTTTGCTGCCCTCCTCGGCGCCACGAATGGTCGGCATCAGGAAGCGACTGAAGTGGGTTTCGTATTGCAGTTCCAGGGCGCTTTGCAGGCCGTACTCGTTGCTCAGGTGCGCGCGCCACCAGTCGTTGACGTGCTGCACCAGCGCCAGGCCGATGCGATTGGCGTCCTGCGCAGAGTGCGCGCTGCCCAGCCAGACGAAGGTGGAGTCGGTGTCGCCGTAAATCACCTCGTACCCTTGGGCCTCGACCAGTGCGCGGGTCTGGCGCATGATCTGATGCCCACGCAGGGTAATCGAGGACGCCAGCCGGGTGTCGAAGAACCGGCAGCCGCTGGAGCCGAGCACACCGTAAAAGGCGTTCATGATGATCTTCAGTGCCTGGGACAACGGCGCATTGCGCTCGCGCTTGGCCTCTTCGCGGCCTTCGGACACCCGCGTGACGATGGACGGCAGGCAATGCCGGGTGCGGGAGAAGCGCGCTCCGCGAAAGCCTTCCACCGAATCGCTGTCGTCGGGATGCTTGAGGCCTTCGATCAAGCCCACCGGGTCGATGAGGAAGCTGCGGATGATCGACGGGTAAAGGCTTTTGTAGTCCAGCACCAGCACCGACTCATAGAGGCCTGGGCGCGAGTCCATGACAAAACCGCCGGGGCTGGCTTGGGGCGGTTTGTCGCCCAGGTTCGGTGCTACAAAACCCTGGCGGTGCATCAACGGCATGTACAGGTGGGTGAAGGCGGCCACGGAGCCGCCGTTACGGTCGGCCGGCAACCCGGTGACGCTGGCACGTTCCAGCAGGAACTTGAGCAGCTCGGTCTTCTCGAAAATCCGCGTGACCAGTTCGCAGTCCTTGAGGTTGTAGCGCGCCAGAGCAGGCTTGTCCTCGGCAAACATGCGGTTGATTTCGTCCATGCGCTGGTACGGCGTGGAGATGTCCTTGCCTTCGCCGAGCAGGGTTTGTGCAACGTTTTCCAGGCTGAAGGATTCAAAACTCCAAGTGGCCGAACGCAGCGCTTCGATACCGTCGATGATCAGTCTTCCTGCCGCCGCCGCAAAGTAGTGATTGCGGCTGCCGTGTTCGCGCCAGGCCATTGATTCCCCGCCACGTCCCAGCAACAGCGGCACGTTCAGGCGTTGGGCGTGTTCGTGGAGTACGCGCAGGTCGAACTGCACCACGTTCCAGCCGATGATCGCGTCGGGGTCAAAAGTGGCCAGCCATTGGTTGAGGTGTTCGATCAGTTGAGCGCGGGTGTCGCAATAGTCGAGCTTGAAATCCACGGCGTCGGTTTTGTTCGGCGGGCCGAGCATGTACACCTGGCGTTCGCCACAGCCTTCAAGAGCGATGGAGTAGAGATCGCCCTGGGCGGTGGTCTCGATGTCCAGGGACACCAGCTTCAAGGGAGGACGGTAGTCGGGGGCGGGCTTCATTTGCGCGTCGAGCAAGGTGCCGCTTGCATCAGCGGTGCCACCGAACCAGACAGGAGCGGTGATAAAACGCTCCATCATGTAGCGCTCCGGAGGGCGCACGTCACCTTCGTAGACATCGACCCCGGCAGCGCGCAGGCGCTTCTCGATGTCCATCAACTGGCGGTGCTGGCAGGCGTAGAGGCCCAGAACCGGGCGGTGATGAAAGTCGCATAGCTGCAAGGGGCGCAACTCGAGATCGCGCTCCCCCTTGAGCAGCCAATCGAGTGGCTTGCGATAGGCCTCTGGGATGAAAACCACCGAGGTCTGCACGGGTAGGCGAATGCACCGTGGCCCTTGATCGGTGGCCAGCCAGAAGCTGACCTCGGTGCCCGCCGGGGTATCGCGCCAATGCCGGGTCAGGACAAAACCCTGCTGTAAATCCACCGTACCGCACCTCAGGAATCGCTTTCAGGGCGTGATTCTACTCGGCATCCGTGCAAACGCCACCACCGACCGCTACGTGCATGAAGCCCAGCAAATCAAGAAAAGGCATCGAGCTGAACGTGATTTGTGAGCCCGTCAGCGGCCTGCCTGCCTAGGGGAGTGAAGACTGCCCTCCGGTGTGCGCCATCACCTTGTTGGGGGCTTGCTCAGATAATTTTCGATATTGCCCATTTGCTCATCCCAGCCACGGGAGTTCATCTTGAAGGCTTTCTGACGACGCGCTTCGGGCACCTTGTCAAAACCGGACTCAACGACCCGCAACAGAATGCCTGGAGCGCGATCTTCAATCGTGAACTCCACCAGCGTCGGCGCCTCTTTGTCGTAGTCGACGCCCTCTTCCACTGCGAAAGGATGCCACCAGAAGGAAAACAGCGTTTGGGGCAGGATACGTTCGATCCTGGCCTTCCATACGACATGTTCATAACCTGGATAGGTAATCGGCGCTTCGATGGTTTCCCCAGCCACAAAAGTTTTACCCTTAAGCGCGATACCGAACCAGTGTCCAAATTGCTCGGCCTGCGTGAGAGCCTCCCAGACCTGTTTACGTGACGCATTGAGCAGGACTTTACGTTCGATGCGATCTAATACGTGCATAAGTCACCTCCTTCATTGAACAGTAGGCGACATCAATCAATGCGCAACCTTGCGTTGTGCGCGATGATGATGACCCCCTCCTTGCCTGGCCATAGGTTATGACTGACCCACTGAATGGAAGTTGCTTGTGCAAAGGCGTGCGCTACCAAGTGGACAGCCTGGACATGCCCATCAGCCACTGCCACTGCGAAAGCTGCCGCAAGGCACACGCGGCAGCATTTGTTGCCACGGCCGGGGTGATGCGTGAGCATTTTCGCTGGACGCAGGGTGAAGAGCTGCTGTCGTCATTTGAATCTTCACCGGGCAAATTCAGACATTTCTGCTCGCGCTGCGGCTCACATCTGATCGCTGAACGTGGGCATCAGCCTCACGTGATCGTGCGGGTGGCGACGCTGGATGATGATCCGGGCGTCAGGCCCACCTCGCATATCTGGACGGCCCATGAAGTACCGTGGCTGGCCTATGACGGCGTAGCACGCTGGGATGAGTGGGAGGTTTGAGTCAAACCCTTGGATCGCCGGGCGCCTTGGCCGGCGCTGCATATTGCGGCTTGAGATGGCCTTCCTGGTCGAGCAGCCAGGCATCCATGATCTGTCGCACCACAGGCCCGGCTACACGGCCGCCGGCCTCACCGTTTTCGATCATGACTGAAATCACGATTTTCGGATGTTCGGCCGGCGCGAAACCGACGAACAAGGCGTTATCGCGATGCCGCTCCAACGTCTTGTTACGGTTGTAGCGCTCACCCTGCTTGATCGCCACCACCTGGGCGGTACCACTCTTGCCGGCGATGCGGTATTGCGCGCCTTGCGCTGCCGCTCGGGCGATACCGCGGGGATCGTGCATCACCAATTGCATGCCATGGTTGACCTGTTCCCAGTCACGCGGGTCCTTGAGGATCACGTTGGGCATTGGGTGCTCATCCACCGGTGGCACACCATTGATTGTCTTGGCCAGGTGCGGTCGGTTCCATACGCCTTTGTTGGCGATCAATGCAGTGGCCTGGGCCAATTGCAGAGGTGTTACTTGCATGTAGCCTTGACCAATGCCGAGGATCACGGTTTCGCCTGGGAACCACGGCTGGCGTCGGGTTGCACGCTTCCAGGCCTGGGATGGCATTAAGCCGGCAGACTCTTCGAACATATCCAGGGACACTTTCTGACCCAGGCCGAACTCGGCCAGATAGTCGTGCAGGCGATCGATCCCGAGTTTATGGGCCAGATCGTAGAAGTAAGTGTCGTTGGAACGCATGATGGCCGCATCCATGTCCACCCAGCCGTCACCACTGTGGTTCCAGTTTCGGTATTTATGGTCAAAGTCTGGCAACTGATAGTAACCCGGGTCGAACACTCGGGTTTGTGGAGTAACAACGCCACTGTCGAGACCGGCGATGGCCACTTCCGGCTTGATGGTTGAGCCCGGCGCATAAAGCCCGCGTAACACGCGGTTGAACAGCGGTCGGTCAATGGAGTCGTGTAGCGCAGCGTACTCCTTGAAGCTAATGCCTGTGACAAACAGGTTCGGATCGAAACTCGGTTTACTGACCATAGCCAGTACTTCACCGGTCTGCGGGTCCAGGGCGACCACCGAACCACGACGGTCACCCAAGGCCTCTTCGGCAGCTTCCTGTAGCTTGACGTCAAGGCTCAGGACGATGTTTTTGCCAGGGATCGGATCGGTATGCTTGAGCACGCGCAGCACACGGCCCTGTGCGTTGGTCTCTACCTCTTCATAACCGACATGGCCATGCAGTTCAGACTCGTAAAAACGCTCGATTCCGGTTTTGCCGATAGATTGGGTACCGCGGTACTCCACCGAATCAAGGGTCTTGGATTCCTTTTCGTTAATACGACCGACGTAGCCAATGGAATGGGCAAAGTGCGCGCCCAGGGGGTAGTGGCGAACGAATTGTGGTTCCACGTCCACCCCAGGTAGACGGAACTCGTTGACGGCCAAAACGGCGATCTGCTCTTCGGTCAACTCGTAGAACAACGTGACGGGAACAAACGGGTGGCGGGCCTGCTTGAGCGCCTTATCAAACACCGCACGGTCTTCGGCTGGCAGATGCAGCAGATTGACGATTTCGTCCAGTTCACCCTTGAGGTCGGCTGTGCGCTCACGGGTGATGGTCAAGTTGTAACTCGGGCGGTTGTCGGCCAGGACTACACCATTACGGTCATAGATCAAGCCGCGAGTCGGTGTGATGGGCAGTACGTGGACCCGGTTGTTTTCCGAAATTGTTGAGTGGTAGTCGTACTGCACGACTTGCAAAAAATACATACGCCCCCCCAAGGCGCACGTGATCCCAATTACCAGCAATGCGCAGGCAAACAAACGTTTGTTGACCAAACGGTTTTCTTTTTCGTGATCTTTGATAGGTATTGGTTCAGGCATTTCTACAGCATCTCGTTGGAAAAGGTCGACGCCGCATCCTGCGGATAAAGATCAATCCTTGTGAAAATGTGCTGCACCATAGCAAAAATGCAGAAACACTTTGTATCGAATTCCCTCAACGGCAGCTTATTTAATGTTGCTGAAAGCGCCGGAATTTTCGAGCGCCCAAAACAAAACCCCAACTGCTTTCGCAATTGGGGTTTCGGAATTTAATCTTGACGATGACCTACTCTCACATGGGGAAACCCCACACTACCATCGGCGATGCATCGTTTCACTGCTGAGTTCGGGATGGGATCAGGTGGTTCCAATGCTCTATGGTCGTCAAGAAATTCGGGTACTGAGTCGTGACCAAGTGGCCTCGCTTCAGCAAATTGGGTATGTGATAGAGCTTGGTGTTTTGTGAGCGTCGAACTTTCGGTTCATTTTCGTCTTCACACACCGCAATCTGGCCTTTCGACTCAAATTGCTTGGGTGTTATATGGTCAAGCCTCACGGGCAATTAGTATTGGTTAGCTCAACGCCTCACAGCGCTTACACACCCAACCTATCAACGTCGTAGTCTTCGACGGCCCTTCAGGGAACTCAAGGTTCCAGTGAGATCTCATCTTGAGGCTAGTTTCCCGCTTAGATGCTTTCAGCGGTTATCTATTCCGAACATAGCTACCCGGCAATGCCACTGGCGTGACAACCGGAACACCAGAGGTTCGTCCACTCCGGTCCTCTCGTACTAGGAGCAGCCCCTC